>JALQXE010000107.1 GCA_023263235.1 Sediminibacterium sp.
AATGAATCACCTAGAGGAATATTATCCAGCAGGAGTGAAAGAATTTAAATACATGGTGGAGAAAAACAAAATTGATATTCCAACGGGTATCTGTGCCAACTTAACCGAAGAGCAGTTTGATTCCATGATTAACGTATCATTAGGCATGAAGCCTTTGTGGGAAAATGCACTTGGTAAGGATTGGGAAAAAATAATGACGCGCGAAAAGTTAAGAGCGCTTTACGGAAAATTATAAACCGAATCAACTAAACATATACTGTGCTAAAATCTAAATATATATTTATAAAAATGCTTGTATTACTAATAAGCATTTTTGCAATGAATAAAAATATAGAAGCACAAGCAAAAAATGATAAACAATTTTTTGAACCCCGAAATTTAATGCAAATCGGGGTTTATTATTATCCCGAACAGTGGCCTGAAAGTCAATGGGAAAGGGACATACAAAACATCAAACAATTGGGATTTGAATTTACTCATTTTGCCGATTTTGCTTGGACGTATTTGCAACCACAAGAGGGAGTATATGATTTTACCTGGCTAGACAAAGCAATTTCCATTGCTGAAAAAAACGGACTCAAAATAATTTTATGTACACCTACTGCAGCAGCGCCCGTTTGGTTGGGAGAAAAATATCCAGAAATTTATTTGGTTGACGAAAATGGTGTTAGAAGAAAATACGGAAACAGAGCCGATCATTCAATCGCCAATAAGGTATATCAAAAATATGCGTATGCGATGGCAGCAGCCTTGGCAAAAAAATATGGACAGCATCCTGCAATTATGGGTTGGCAATTAGACAACGAGCCCAATGCATTTGCCGATTATAGTCCGTCCGCAACGGTTGCTTTTCAACAATGGCTAGAAAAAAAATATGTACATATAGACAGCCTTAACAAAGCATGGGTGGGTAGTTTTTGGAGCACACGCTATAATAACTTTAGTCAAATAGTAATTCCGAATACAAAAATTTATACTGAAGACAAATTGAGTCCACACGCAGTATTAGACTTTAAAAGATTTACTGCTGCGACCACCGCAGATTTTATCAATCAACAAGCAGACACCCTAAGAAAATATATAGCAACCAATCAGTGGGTGACTACTAATTATACCAATGTTGGTTATGATGTAGATCCTCGTTTAACCACTCAATTAGATTTTCCCAGCTTTACTATGTATCCTGTAAATGGATCCAATTTATGGGGTAGTACTTTTAGAACCGGCGCCCCATTTAGATTGGTGGAAGCCAATGATTATTACCGATCCATCGCTAAAACAACCGGTATAATGGAGTTGCAGCCTGGACAAGTAAACTGGGCCAGTACAAATCCACAACCCCTACCCGGCACAATTCATATGTGGTTAATGCAGGCTTTTGGTGGTGGTAATTCTTTTGTATGCACCTATAGATACCGACACCCACTTGGAAGTAGTGAAATGTATCATGAAGGTATAGTAGGAACAGATGGTATAACCTTAAGCCAAGGCGGAAAAGAGTTTGTTCAAGCTATAAAGGATATTAATAAATTAAGGTCCATGTATAATACAGCAGATACCATTCCTGTTGCATTACTAAAACGGAAGACCGCTTTTTTATGGTCACACGATAACTTATGGGATTTAGAAAATCAAAAACAAACCAGCGAATGGAATACCTGGTTGCTGCGAAACCTCTACACTGCTGCTGTAAAATCTGCAGCCGCACCAATGGATTTTATTTCAGAAAATGAAGATTTTTCAAAATATCCATTTATTGTTGCGCCAGCTTATGCATTAGTTTCAGATAGCCTTGTTCGTAAGTGGACGGCATATGTAAATGCAGGCGGTCATTTAATTTTGTCTTGTAGAACTGGTCAAAAAAACAAATCAGGACAATTTTTTGAAACAGCATTAGCAGGCCCCATTCAAAATTTAATTGGAGCGAGTGTTGAATTTAATGACATGCTTGTATCGCCCGAGAAAGGAGCCGTTAAGTTAGATAATAATATATTTGAATGGACTACCTGGGCCGAAATATTAAAACCCCAAAAAGGCACCCTTACACTTGCTACTTACGATAATCAATTTTATAAAGGAAGTGCAGCGGTTACAACAAGAACATTGGGAAGGGGAACGGTCACTTATATTGGTGTTGCAAGTGCAGATGGTGCTTTAGAAAAGCAAATCATAAGAAAAGTATATCAATCTGCAGGGGTCCCAATCGAAAATCTTCCCAAAGGTGTTTATATTGAATGGAGAGATGGATTTTATGTTGGCGTTAATTATGCGCAACCTAGTTATGCATTTCAATTGAAAGAGCGTGCTAAAATATTAGTGGGGTCACAACCACTAAAACAAGGCCAGGCTTTGATATGGAAATAAAGACTTTATATTTGTAATCAAACCCTTTAAATGCAGTTTACTGAATCTGAGATAGCTCATTACTTACAATTCCATTTTAATTTAAGTGGAACAATTAAAACATTGGAGGGTTATGATGAGCTTAATTTTTTATTAACCACTTCTAATCAAAAAAAGTATATTGTTAAGGTTGCAAATACAACGCATGTATTTTCTTTTATTGAAGCACAGGCCGATATTTTATTACATTTAAGTAAAACACCACTGGCTTCCCACTTCCAACAAAATGTTTTAAATTCTCAAAATGCGGCTATCACATATTTTTCCAAAGAGGGCAAGAATTATTGCATTAGGGTACTAAATTTTTTAGAAGGCATATTTTGGCATGAATTAAAAAATCATTCTTCTACATTATTGCATTCATTGGGTAATTTTTTAGGAAGGATGGATAGGGCGTTGGAAAATTTTTCAAATCCTTCCATGCACAGAGAATATACCTGGGATATTTCAACTACACTTAATGCTAGGCATAAATTAGATGCCATTCAAGATCCCGAAAAAAGAAGAATGGTGGGCTATTTTATGCAACAATTTGAAACGATTGTAACCCCACAAATTTTTGGTTTACGAAAAGGATATGTGCACAACGATGCCAATGACTACAATGTTCTAATTAATGATGATAGGGTTGCCGGCTTAATAGACTTTGGTGATATGGTATATACTGCTATCATTAATAATGTTGCTGTTGCCTGTACCTATGCAATGCTAGATCAAGCAGATCCTATAGCGGTCGCTTGTTTAGTAGTAAAAGGATATCATGAACAAAATTCACTAGCCGAAAAAGAACTCGAACTTTTATATTATTTAATTGCCGGAAGATTATGCATAAGCCTTACACAATCGGCGTATAATGCAAGTTTAGAAAGCGCCAATGAGCATCATTTTATTACCATGCGTCCAGCATGGGATTTAATGTATAAGTTGATACAAGTAAATCCATTGTTTGCGGAAGACATGTTCAAAAAAGCATGTGGTTATAAAGGCATTATCCACGAAAATGCACATCATACATTATTGACTGATCGAAAAAATTTCATCGGAAAAAATTTAAGTATCAGTTATGAACAACCTATTAAGATTGTACAGGGTGCATTGCAATATTTATATGATGATCGGGGTAAAACCTATATTGACTGTGTAAACAATCCATCACATGTGGGTCATGCGCATCCGGTATTGGTAAAAAAAATGCAAAATCAAATTGCCACCTTAAATACTAACACAAGGTACCTAAGTGATTTAATAGTGGATTATGCAAAGCGATTAACTAAAACACTACCACCTTCATTATGTGTTTGTTATTTTGTAAACTCGGGAAGTGAAGCAAATGATTTAGCCATTCGCATGAGCAGGTGTTATACTGGAGCAGAAGATGTAATTGTGTTGGATCATGCGTATCACGGAACTTCTAGTTTAACAATAGACATTAGTCCTTATAAATTTGATAGCAAAGGGGGCAAGGGTCAAAAACCTTGGGTACACAAAGCGATGAATCCAGATGGCTACAGGGGTCCTTATACTTATCAAGACCCACTAGCAGGAGAAAAGTATGCACAGGATGTGAAACGAATTGTTGATGCATTAGCGCTGCAACAAAAAAAGCCAGCTGCCTTTATATGTGAAAGTTTATTAGGAGTAGGCGGTCAAATGCCGTTGCCTAAAAATTATTTATCCAGTGTATATGAATATATTCGAGCAGTTGGAGGAGTTTGTATCGCCGATGAAGTTCAGGTTGGATTTGGTCGTGTCGGTGAAAAGTTTTGGGCTTTTGAATTACAAGAAGCAATACCAGATATTGTAGTAATGGGCAAGCCCATGGGCAATGGGCATCCTTTAGCAGCGGTGGTGGTGAGTCAAAAAATTGCCGATGCATTTAATAATGGACTTGAATATTTTAATACATATGGAGGCAATCCGGTTTCAATGGCAACCGGCCTAGCGGTATTAGATATAATAGAAAATGAAAACATGCAAGCGCATGCGCTTGAAGTAGGAAATTATTTTATGGAGCAGTTGCGCATTGTGCAAAAACAATTCCCAATCATTGATGATGTAAGAGGACATGGATTATTTATAGGTGCCGAATTGGTAAGAGACCCCGTTGCCAAAACCCCAGCAGTACCAGAAATTGATATTATTGTAAATAAGATGAAGGAGCGTGGCTTTTTATTGAGTACCGACGGCCCATTCCACAATGTATTAAAGATAAAACCACCAATGACTTTTTCTAAAGCCAATGCAAAAAGATTTTGTGAAAATTTAGAATTAGTATTGAAAGAAATGGGAAAATAAAATGGTACTATTTCTTATTTTAAATTTGTTAAATTTTATTTGTAATCAAGCTTCTTCTGTATCTTTGAATAGATTATGAAAAAATTTGTATTGGGAATATTAATGTTGATGACCTTATTTCAACCCTTGGTATCGAGGGCCATGGCAAATAAGGTTGAATCATATCCCAATAATACCCCTTCAAAGGAATATTTTAAAGCTACTCACCACGAAGTTCCAGCAACCTTTTTAGATAATTTTGTTTTTGACGCAGAAGATGAAGACGATCTTTCTGAATTTGATAACCTAGCTAGCCCAGACGCAATAGCAATTCAAACAATCGGACCAGCTTATTTTTATTTCAAACATAATAATGCTCTTGTTTCAATTAGCAATAACGATATACTAACATATGCTAGTAAACCACTCTATATTCTTTGGAGTGTTTTTCGTATTTAATATGCTCACTAGAGGAACAGTTCCTCAATTCACAAAATGATTACCTCATGTAATTGGTAATTGGCGTATTGTCTTCTCATTATTTTTTTCACCATTTTTATTTTATTATGAATCACTTCAAAACCTTGTTGGTTGTTTTGGCTGTTATGAGTATAACTTCCTGCAAATCAAAAAAAGAAACAAAAGAAGCAGTCGGAAAATTTACGGTAACCAATCCCTTATTAATTGACACCTCTTTTAACAAAGAATATGTGGCCGAAATTCAGTCGCTACAAAATGTTGAAGTAAGGGCCAAAGTAAAAGGCTTTATTGAAAAAATTTATGTAGATGAGGGACAAACCGTAAAAGCAGGGCAATTATTGTTTAAAATAAGACCAAGAGAATTCGAGGCAGAATTAATGAAGGCAAAAGCCGAAGTTAAAAAAGCTGAGGTAGAATTACAAAACACAAAAGCACTGTCTGACAAAAATATCGTTTCTAAGTCGGAATTAACAATGGCTATTGCAAAATTAGAGGGCGCTAAAGCAGATGAAGCCCTTGCGGAATTAAATTTTAGTTATACCAAAGTGACGGCACCTTTTGACGGGGTTGTTGATAGATTAAAATTTAAAGCAGGCAGTTTAATTGACGAAGGAACCCTTTTAACATCTATTTCCAACAACAAAGAAGTATATGCATATTATAATGTTTCTGAAATAGAATATTTAGATTATAAATCTAATGCATCCAATTCCAAAAAGGCAACACTGATTCTTGCCAACAATCAACCTCACAAATATGAAGGAGAAATTTTAACAGTAGAAAGTGAGTTTGATAAAAATACGGGTAGCATTGCCTTTAGAGCAAAATTTCCAAACCCAGAAAATTTATTAAAACATGGCGAAACGGGACGCGTTCAAATTAAGTTAGATTTAAAGGGTGCTCTTATAATCCCCCAAAAATCTACGTATGAACTTCAGGATAAGGTTTATGTGTATGTTGTAGATAAAAGCAACATCGTAAAATCAAGACTCATTTCTATTAAGCAAAAATTACCAAATATATATATAGTGGATGGTGGTCTTTCTGTAAATGATATTATTATTTACGAAGGAATACAGAGTGCCAAAGAAAACGAAGCCATTCAAACAAATCCTATTTCTGCAAGAGCAGCTTTATCAATTAAATAATTTATATCATGATTAAAAGACTGATAAGCAAGCCCGTTTTTTCTATAGTAATTTCCTTGGTGATTTTATTGTTGGGTGCATTGTCATTACTACAACTCCCCGTATCTCAGTTTCCGTCCATCTCTCCCCCCAAAGTAAATATTGTTGCAGAATATCCGGGTGCAAATGCCGAATTAATGATAAAGGCAGTAGTTATTCCCCTTGAACGTGCTCTTAATGGTATACCTGGTGTAAAATATATTGCTTCAGATGCGGGAAATGATGGCACTTGTTTAATAACAGTGGTATTTAATTTGGGTACCGATCCAAATATTGCAGCAGTGAATGTGCAAAACCGAGTAGCAGCAGTAAACAACAAGCTTCCTCCGCAGGTGGTAAAAGAGGGCATCAAAATATCTCGCGAAGAATCAAACATGTTAATGTATGTGAACCTAACAAGTAAGGACACTTCACTTGGTGTTAATTTTTTATTCAATTTCGCTGACATAAATATATTATCGGAATTAAAAAAAGTTGATGGAGTAGGATATGCAGATATTTTGGGTAACCGAGAATATGCAATGAGAATATGGTTGAGACCCGATAGATTATTGGCATACGATGTTTCGGTGGACGAAGTATTAAAAGCCATTGATGAACAAAATTTAGAAGCAGCTCCAGGTAAAACCGGCGAAAGTTCTGGAAAACAATCACAGGCATTTCAGTATGTTTTAAAATATCCCGGAAGATTCAATACTAAGGAAGGATATGAAAACATCATCATAAAATCAAGTCCAGAAGGCCAAGCATTAAAAATTAAAGATGTTGCGGATGTAGAATTTGGAAGTTCATACTATGATTTATATTCTAAAATGAACGGCAAACCATCTGCTGCAATTATGGTAAAACAATCTTATGGAAGCAATGCCCGTGAGGTTATAAAAAATATAAAACTTAAACTTGAAGAAATAAAACAAACATCTTTTCCACAAGGAATGGATTATGAGTTGAGTTATGACGTATCAAATTTTTTAGATGCATCTATTGAAAAAGTAATACATACATTACTAGAGGCTATTTTATTAGTGGGCATTGTTGTATTTATTTTTTTAGGAGACATAAGGTCTACGTTAATAACGGCTCTCGCTGTCCCCGTAACGCTTATAGGTACTTTTACGTTTATGCAATTTTTTGGTATTAATTTGAATTTGATTACACTTTTTGCTTTGGTATTAGCCATTGGAATTGTTGTTGATAACGCAATTGTTGTAGTAGAAGCGGTTCATGCCAAAATGGAGCTTGATGGCTTAGATCCCAAAACCGCGACCGAACAAGCAATGGATGAAATTACGGGAGCCATTATTGCAATCACGCTTGTTATGGCGGCTGTTTTTATTCCTGCTTCATTTATGTCTGGACCAGTGGGTATATTTTATAAACAGTTTTCGGTTACAATGGCAACCGCTATCGTATTATCGGGGGTGGTTGCACTAACCCTAACACCAGCTTTATGCGCTAAATATTTAAAAAACACACATGGTCTTGATAATCATCCAAATATAATAAACCAATTTATTATCAATTTTAATAATTGGTTCAAGGGCTTACAAGACAAATATAAAAATCTAGTAACCCTCATTATTAATAGAAGGGTAATTACATTTTTTTTATTAATAGGTTTTTGTTTGGGCACCTGGGGAATTAGTAGTAGTGTTCCTACTGGTTTTATCCCCAATGAAGATCAAGGAATGTTTTATTGCTTGATATCTACTCCTCCCGGTTCCACATTAGAAAGAACAGATGCCGTTTTATCTGAAATACAAAAAGTTGCAAATAGTATTGAAGACATACAATCAATATCTACCACTGCAGGCTTTGAAGTGTTAACAGAAGGAACGGGAGCAAATTCAGGAACAGCCCTAATTAACTTAAAAGATTGGAGTAAAAGAAAACACTCTTTAGATGAGATAATGAAAGAATTAGAAGATAAATCGAAAAATATAAAAGGTGCAAACATTGAGTTTTTTCCACCACCAGCTGTGCCGGGATATGGAGCTGCAGGGGGTTTCGAATTAAGATTGTTAGATAAGGCAGGAAGTGGAGATTACAAAAACATGGAAACCGTGAATAAGCAATTTGTCGAAGATTTAAGTAAGCGACCTGAATTAAGTTCTGTATTTGGATTTTACAATGCAAGCTTTCCGCAATATGTTTTAAATGTTGATAATGAAAAAGCACAACAAAAAGGAGTAACTGTAGACAATGCTATGAACACGCTTTCAACTTTAATTGGAGGGTATTATTCTACTAATTTCATAAAGTTTGATAGACAGTACAAGGTAATGGTTCAAGCATTACCTCAGTATAGAAGTAAGCCAGAGGATCTTTTGAATTTATATGTAAAAAATGACAGAGGAGAAATGGTGCCCTATGCAGCGTTTATTACGCTTCAAAAAGTGTATGGATTGGATGAAATAACTCGCCATAATATGTATAATGCCTCAGAGTTAAGTGGCTCGCCAGCCCCAGGATATAGTAGTGGACAAGCTTTAGAAGCTATTAAACAAGTGGCTAAAGAAAAATTACCGAAGGGATTTGGAATTGATTGGGCTGGTATTTCTATTGACGAAGTTGCAAAGGGAAATCAAACGCTATACATATTTATTATTTCATTACTTTTTGTTTACTTAGTTTTATCTGCACAATACGACAGCTTTGTTTTACCATTACCTGTAATTCTTTCTTTACCAACTGGAATTTTTGGTGCTTTCGTATTTCTAAAAATGATTGGATTAGAAAACAATATTTATGCACAGGTTTCAATGGTGATGCTAATTGGAATTCTTGGTAAAAATGCAGTCTTAATTATTGAATTTGCAGTTCAAAAACAAAGAGCAGGCGCCACCAAGCTACAGGCTGCTATTGAAGGAGCCGCTGCAAGACTTAGGCCCATCTTAATGACATCTATTGCATTTGTTGCAGGCTTGATTCCACTAATGATTGCAACGGGCCCCGGAGCTGTTGGCAACAGAACCATTGGCGCAGCAGCAGCAGGCGGTATGATTTTTGGAACTGTATTTGGCGTGATCATAGTTCCTGGCTTGTACTTTTTATTTGCAAAAGTGCCTAAACATACATTAAAGGAAGAAATTTTAGATATTATAAATCATATTGAACATGAATAAAAATTACTTAAAAGTATTTTGTATCATAATATCGGGTTTGATTATAGAAGGTTGTACAACTCCTAAAATAATGGTTGCTAATAAAGCAGCAACCTTACCTGCTTCTTATGCTACTTCAATAGATTCAAGCAATATGGCCAATATTGCATGGAATCAATATTTTACCGATCCAAAATTATTAGCATTGATAGACACCGCACTGCATAATAATTTAGACTTATTAATGACCTTACAAGAAATTGAAATTGCCAAAAGCAAAGTGCGTTATACAAGTGGTAAATTACTTCCAGCGGCTAATGCTGGTTTTGGAACAGGTATTGAAAAAGTAGGTAGGTACACTTCACAAGGAGCAGGAGATGCAAGCGCCGATATTACACCAGGCCAAGGTGTTCCTGAAGCTTTAACAGATATACGATTTGGTTTTGAAGCCACTTGGGAGGCGGATATTTGGGGCAAATTAAAGAATGCAAAGAAGTCTGCATTCACAAATTACCTAGCTTCCTTAGAAGGGAAAAAATGGGTTACTACAAGCTTAATTGCAGAGCTTGCCAATACTTATTATGAGCTGGTAGGATTACATGCACAATTAAATATTATTAATGAATCCATTGGTTTACAAACCAAACAATTAGATATTGTAAAGACTCAAAAGGAGGCTTCAGTTGTAACTGAATTGGCTGTGAAACAATTTGAGGCCATGGTTTATCATGCTGAGGATTTAAAATTTAATTTATTGCAGAACATTACCGAAACGGAAAACAGAATTAATTTATTGTTAGCAAGGTATCCTCAAAAAATAGAAGTAAGTGATGCCTATGTTCAAGCACTTCCCAATATTTTGAATCCAGGCATTCCCTCTCAGTTATTAAAAAACAGACCAGACATACAACAGGCTGCATATAATTTAACAAGTAGTCAATTGGATCTTAAAGTAGCGGAAGCAGAATTTTACCCTAGTTTAAATATCGAAGCAGGATTGGGTTTAAATGCATTTAAAACTAAATACTTATTCCGTTCACCCGAGTCTATCATGTATTCTTTATTAACCAATGTAGCCGGGCCAGTCATTAATAAGTCAGCCATTAAAGCCGAGTTTACGAATGCGAATGCAATACAAATAGAAGCAGCGTATCAATATCAAAAATCGGTATTAAACGGTTTTGTTGAAGTTACAAATCAACTGTCTAATGTTAAAAATCTAGAATCATCCTATTCAATTAAAAACAAAGAAGTAGAAGCGCATGGTGCATCTGTATCTATTGCAAACGAGTTATTTAAATATGGTAAAGCAAATTATTTAGAAGTATTAAATGCTCAAAGGGAATCCTTGGATGCTAAATTGGAGCTTATTGATATTAAGAAACAACAATATATTGCTTTGACCAATTTATATAAATCCTTAGGCGGTGGATGGAAATAAATAAAATAGGGGCTAAATTTTTAGCCCCTATTTTATTTATCATTTAATATCTTTCAATTACTCCGCTTCTGCTACTACTTCTTTTACTTCAGGAATCATTCGCTTCATCATTCCTTCAATACCCGCTTTTAAAGTAACCATGGAGGAAGGACAACCGCTACAAGATCCTTGTAACATAAGGTTTACAACACCGTCATTGTAGCTTTTAAATTGAATGGCACCACCGTCCATTTCAACCGCAGGCTTCACATAGTTTTCTAATAATTCTTTCACACGCTTCACAATATCATCATCATCCGCATGAACGGTGTTGGTAGCTTCTTGTTTAATTTTAGCAACTTCTTCCTCGTTTACCACCATGCCTCCGTTTTCTAAATATTCTTTTAAGAAAGTTTTAATGGTAGGAATTACATCCTGCCAATCATCGGTATCTGCACTTTTGGTAAGTGTAATGAAATTACTAGCAATGAATACGCTTTTAATAAAAGGAAAACTAAAAAGCTCTTTCGCTAATGGAGAAGGTGTTGCCTGGCTCTCGTCGGCAATATCAATACTCTTTCCAGGATATAAAAGCTTGTTGGCAACAAACTTCATTGTTTCTGGATTAGGTGTCATCTCGGTATAGATGCTTACAATAGTATTTCCTGTCGTAATCATATTCAAATGTTTGAACTACAAAAATAATCAAAAAAAAGCCCAATCGCTTCTAATGAATGGGAGTGGGCTTTATTTTTCCGATATCGAAAAGCACTATTAACTTGGTATGATGCTTAATTTGGCATAATTGAGCATTATTTTCTTTTCTCCATTGGTATCAAAAAGAATAAGGGCAATGGGGTTATGGGCCGATCCCTCAATTTCTTTAATCACACCAAATCCAAACTTTTGATGCTCTACTTTCATACCCGCCTCTAATGCCGAAGGGTCGGCTGCGGTGAAATTTTCCGATGGGATATGATTTTTATTTAAAGTACTTGGTGGCACTACAGGCATATAGCTTGGTTTGCTTGTGCCAGTTGTATTACCTGCACCAACCGATTTTGATGAATTTGTTCTTCCTGGTCTTTGTTCCTGCCATCCTTTGTTATTACCCCCGTGCATTCTATCATATGCCGAACCCCATCCACTACTTTGATTGCGCGCGCCACCCCCTGCAATGGATTTATCTAATTGATCCTCGGGCATTTCGTCTATAAAACGACTTGGATCGTTTTGTACTAACTGACCAAAACGGTAACGTGAATTTGCATAGGTTAACCACAAATGTTTTTTGGCTCTGGTTACTGCTACATAAAACAAACGCCTTTCTTCTTCAAGCTCTTCTCGCGTATTTACACTCATTCCACTAGGAAACAAGGTTTCTTCCAGTCCTACCACAAACACACAGTCAAACTCTAAGCCTTTAGCAGCATGTACGGTCATTAATTTTACAGTGTCCTCATTGTTGTTATCGTTGTCCGCGTCGGTGATTAATGTAATCTGTTGTAAATAAGACCCCAAGCTTTTATCACCTAGTTCTCCATCCTCGTTACTTGGACTTTCGGTCCACTCTTTAATAGAGTTTAATAGTTCCTGTACGTTTTCATAACGCGCCAAGCCCTCGGTACTTTTATCATTAAATAGTTCTTTAACAATATTGGTATGCTTACCAACCTGTACGGCTACTTCTGATGCATTGTGTTTGGTCAATTGATTTTGAAAATATTTAATCATGGTCACAAACTCATCAATTGCAGTAAGTGTGCCCGCTTTAAATCCAAAGCCCTTTGCTTTTTCTAATACTTCAAAAAAAGTAATATTGTTTTCACCCGCTAATACCAAACATTTCTCAACCGTCGTTTTACCTATACCACGAACTGGATAATTGATAATTCTTTTTAACGCTTCTTCATCCTTTGAATTTGCTATTAAACGCAAGTATGCAATAAAATCTTTTACCTCCTTTCTTTGATAGAAGCTAAGCCCACCATATATCTTGTAAGCAACTCCAGTTCTTCTTAAGCTTTCTTCGAAAGATCTTGATTGAGCATTGGTACGGTATAAAATGGCAAAATCATTATTGACAAAATGATTGCGTAATTTATTTTCTTGAATTGCATCTGCCACAAATCTTCCTTCATCATTATCTGTCATGGTGCGCACTAATTTAATTTGCTCACCCGCTTCATTTTCTGTCCAAAGTTCTTTAGGAATTTGACCTTTATTGTTTTTGATAACATGATTGGCTACTTCTAAAATTGAAGCACTACTTCTATAGTTTTGTTCTAGCTTCACCAACTTCACATCGTCATAGTCTTTTTGAAACTGTAAAATATTTTCAATGGTGGCACCACGGAAACTATAAATACTTTGAGCATCATCACCCACTACACAAATATTTTCATGCACTGCTGCTAAAAGTTTAGCGATTTGATATTGAACAGGGTTGGTATCCTGATACTCGTCTATTAATAAATATTTGAACTTGTGTTGATACTTGTGCAAGACTTCTGGAAAATCTCTAAGTAGTTCATGCATTTTAAAAAGTAAATCATCAAAATCCATTGCGCCGTTTTTAAAACAACGTGCGACATAGCTTGCATAAATATCACCAATCGCAGGACGATTAGATCTTGCATCTTCTTGTTGAATAAAAGTATCCATTGCATATTCTGCCGGACCAACTAATGCATTCTTTGCACTAGAAATTCTATTGTGCACAACATTGGGTTTATAATGTTTGTCATCTAAGCCCATATCGTTAATCACTGCTTTGATCACCGATCTAGAATCGTCTGTATCGTAAATAGTAAAGCTTTGAGGATAACCTAATTTTTCTGCTTCTGCTCTTAATATGCGTGCAAACACGCTGTGGAAAGTGCCAATGTATAAATTTCTCGCTTCTGTATTTCCTAAAATTTTCTCTACACGCTCTTTCATTTCTTTGGCAGCCTTATTCGTAAAAGTCAATGCCAAAATATTAAAAGAATCCACCCCACTATACATCAAATGAGCAATGCGGCTAGTTAATACTTTTGTTTTTCCGCTACCCGCACCAGCAATAATCATTAAAGGACCCTTGATATGAAGTACCGCCTCTTTTTGTCTCTCATTTAAACCATCTAAATACGCTTGTTGCATTGGGCGAAGATAGCATAAAAAAAGCCCTTCGTATGAAGGGCTTTTATAAAATTTTTGGAAAAACTACTTCTTCTCAAGCAACTTGAAGAACTGATCTAATTGAGGTAAGATCACGATTCTAGTACGACGGTTTTTAGCTCTATTTGATGCACTATTGTTCTCAGCGATAGGAGCATATTCGCCTCTACCTGCTGCAGTCATGCGCTTAGGATCGATACCATAAGTTTCTTGTAATACACGAACAACAGTAGTGGCTCTTTTTACAGATAAATCCCAGTTATCTTCTAATGCAGAACCATTGTCCAATAATTGCTTAGTATCTGTATGACCTTCTACCATGAATTCGATATCAGGTTGAGCAGCTAAAACTTTAGCAACTTTACCTAAAACAGTTTTTGCTTTATCTGAAATGCTAAAGCTTCCGCTCTTGAATAATAATTTATCAGAGATATCAACGTAAACAACGCCTTTATCTACTTTCACATTAATATCTTCGTCGCTTAAGTCTCCTATTGCACCTTTCAAGTTCATTACTAAGTTCATGTTGATAGAATCTTTACGAGCCATTGAACTTTGTAAGCCTTGAATATATAAATCTTTAGCACCAATGTTTTCTAAAGATTTTTTAATGCTTTCTGCTTGTGCACCAGTCACAACAGACATATCTTTTAATTGACTTAAAACAACATTATTATTTTGTTTTAAGAATTCGATTTGTTTGTTTAAATCGTCAATCTTGCTTTGGTTTGCTTTGTTTTCTGCAGCAATTCTATCTGCATCAGATTTTTGTTTTGAAGCTGCATCTTGAGCATCACGATATTTACCTTGTAATTCAGCATAAGCACCATTCAATTGAGTGTACTTGTTTTCTGCTTCTTGTAATTTCTTAGGACTTACACAAGAATAAGCACCTAAGCTAACTACTGCAAGCGCTAAAAAAATTTTAGTTTTCATATTTCGTCGATTTTTTAATTGAACAATTAATAGCCCAAGGCCTAAACAAAAATAAGGATTCATTTGTAGCCTTTAAAATTTATTATATTATAAATTTTACTTTAACATTCTATTTCATCAGAAATGCCATATTCGGGTATTTTTCCCTTGTATTGTTTAAAAAAATCAATAATTTTTCTAAAATCAGCCTTCATTTCGGGCCCTGTTTCAAAGGGCTCAGCAAAAACCACTCTTCTATTTTCAAAATCTAAGGCAATCATCACAAGAGGAACTTGTGCATTTTTGGCAATATGATAGAATCCGGTTTTGAGCTTGTTCACTTTTGTTCTAGTGCCTTCTGGGGAGAGTGCTAAATGAAAACTTTCGTTACTATTAAATAATTGTACCACCTGGTCTACCATATTATTGTTTTTGGAACGATCTACTGGACTTCCCCCCATACTTTTTAAAATCCAGCTGAATGGAGGAATAAATAGCTCTTTTTTGCCCAAGAATCTAACAAATTCTAAATGAAGCAATTTTCTAAAAGCTACTCCAAGAAAAAAATCATTACGATGTGTGTGGGGGGCCACAATTACTACCGATTTTTTTAAATGATAAGGAAAAGCGCCTTCCACTTTCCACCCAAGAATATTAAAATACCACCACCTTAAGAGTTGATGCATGATTGTATTAATTTTGCATTTTCAATAGGATCTACTTTGTTCGCTTCAATAGGTATAAGCTTTCTATCTTTCTCATACCATTTATCATAGTAAGATAATAAAATTTGAAATGCGGCTTTAATATCTTTTTCTAAAATATAATTTATCGCGTTTTTAGTTTCTAAACCACCCAATCTTTTTTGAATTCTATAAGTTGCAGCAATTAGGTCTTCTGCTTTAAAACTTCCATAACCTTGAACAATAAAATCTAATCTTGAGTCAAAAGGAATTTTAATAAAATAACAATCGCTACTTCTTAATAATTTAAAAAATGGAGTGGGCAACATCACTGTTCCAATTCTTTGACTTTCATCTTCTATTAAAATAGTTTTATCCGACAAAGCAAAAAGTTCAGTTGCCAATTTGTTTTCAAACATTTCTTGAGATGGCTGTTTCTCT
>JALQXE010000117.1 GCA_023263235.1 Sediminibacterium sp.
AGCCTAATAGAATATCAGTATCCGCCCGTATGGGGTAATCATAGCTTTACAACAGCAGCAGGACTTTTTAGAATTGGAAATTTAGCTGGTTTTGTAAAATACAATATGCCATTTAAAGAAAATGATACAACACCGTATCAATTAACAGACGAAGAAGCTTGGGATGTAGCAGCTTATATCAATAATATGCCTAGGTCCGTAAAAACGTATGTACATGATTGGCCCGATCCTTCAAAAAAACCAGTTGATTATCCTTTTGGTCCTTTTGTTGATGGGTTTAGCGAACAAGAGCATAAATTTGGACCCTATGCTCCTATAGTGGCGGCACAAAAAAAATAATTTATGCAAATTTTACATCAACCCTGGCCCTGGTATGTGGCAGGTACACTTATTGGTCTGATCGTGCCAGCATTATTGTTACTGGGGAATAAGCATTTTGGTATTTCAGCAAATTTGCGACATATCTGTGCGGCATGTTTTCTGGGTAACATTCCTTTTTTTAAATATGATTGGAAAAAAGAAGCATGGAATTTATTTTTTGTAGTGGGCATTATTATGGGTGCTGCATTTGCTACCATTTTTTTAAAAGATCCCAATGCGGTAGTGGTGCATCCGGATTTACAAAAGTCATTACTTGAAGCAGGTGTTACAGATTTTTCCAATTTAGTTCCTTCCCAAATTGTATCCTTTCCAGCATTATTTACGCTTAGAGGTTTTATTATGATGGTGGGTGGTGGCTTTTTAGTAGGCTTTGGAACACGCTATGCAGGTGGTTGTACGAGTGGTCATGCTATTATGGGTTTGAGTATGTTACAATGGCCTTCACTTGTTGCGACCATTTGTTTTATGGTAGGTGGCTTTATAATGGCTAATTTAATTTTACCTTTTATTCTTGTATTATAATGGAAAATAAAAATCAATTAACCGACTTTGAAGTTCGCTCATTAGACACGATGTGTGTGAATGAATCTGCTATTGTTCATCCATGGTGGTATCATTTAAAATATTTAGTGGTCGGTATTTTATTTGGTGTCGTATTTGTAAAAGCGGAAATTATTTCTTGGTTTAGAATGCAAGAAATGTTTAGGCTACAAAGTTTTCATATGTATGGCGTTATTGGAACAGCTGTAGTAGTGGGTGCCATTAGTGTATACTGTATTAAAAAATTTCAGATTAAAACCATTCACGGCGAGCAAATCAAATTTTCAGATAAAACATTTAATTGGGGTCAAGTTATTGGCGGCTTATTATTTGGACTAGGCTGGGCATTAACGGGCGCTTGCCCAGGACCCTTGTTTGCGCAAATTGCCACGGGTTCTTTTGCAGTGATTATTGTACTCATGAGTGCCATTGCAGGCACTTGGGTGTATGGATTGGTAAGAGAAAAACTACCTCATTAATAAAAGTAATTGTTAGATTATGACAGGGATTGATAGTGTTGTTTTGGAATCAGTAATAGTGCATAAAGTGGGTAATCCCACAAGATCGGAGCAGGTTGTATTGTCTGATCAAGAACTTGCTATCGATGACAAGTTTGTTACAGGCCTTTTAACGAAATATTTTTTATCGCCATTTAATGA
>JALQXE010000193.1 GCA_023263235.1 Sediminibacterium sp.
GCAAAAGCCCTCCCATATTTCGGGAGGGCTTTTTTTGTACATTTGCAACACAAGCGGAGGTGGCGAAATTGGTAGACGCACTACCTTGAGGTGGTAGCGCCCACACCCGGGCGTGGGAGTTCGAATCTCCTCTTCCGCACAAAGCCTGTCAAGAAAGTGACAGGCTTTTATATTATAAGCGTGCGTCAAGAGCTTGCTCTTGTAAGCATGCGAATAATATAAAAGCCAACAAGCTTCTTTGAATTTTATTCAAAGAAGCTTGTTGAAAGGCTTTGGGTACGCGTCACTATAAAGATCAGCAAGCGAAGCGAGCTGATCTCCTAAATATTTTAAAAAGGAAAAAACTAAATGCCACGCATTTAGTTGAAAGGCTTTGGGTACGCGTCACTATAAAGATCAGCAAGCGAAGCGAGCTGATCTCATTTCTTCTATAAATTTTGAAATTACAAATGCATGCATTGCTAGCGAATTATTCGGTAAAACATGTAACGCAAACATAGTCCTCTCCATAATGAAAATCCAACCTCACATTCAGTTCATTCTTTTTATGTAAAATTTGCGCATCCACCACACCCCTATCATTCTTAGCCAACGACAGCACATTAAAATCTTTTGCAAAATCAATGCCCAATTGTTCATGTTGTTTATACATGGCTTCTTTCGCCGCCCAAAAAAAGGCCATTTGTTTTAGTTGCTCCACTTCTGTTAAACCAACAAGCATAGCTTTTTCGGAGTCATTTAAAAACTTATGCGCCACTTTTAAAATTCGTGGATGAATAATTTCAATGTCAATACCTATTGGATCTGTATCACTTACCGCAACCGCTGCATATCCTTTACAATGTGAAAATGAAAAATGAAAGGGTACACCCTGCAAATAAGGCTTGCCATTATCAGCCATAACCATTTTATTTAAATCGGCCTGGGGCATCATTAATTTAAACAATAACCTTACCGCTAAATGTTGTAGTTTTCGTTCCTCATTTTGAATACCAACTGCCAATTTAACATCGGTCTCAAAAAATGAAACGGGCTCTGTGATTGACCAAATAGCCAAATGTCGGGTCTCGTTAATATTTTGTTGATAAAAGAAAGGCATAAAAAAAAGCTTTGAGTTAGATTGCAGCGCGGTTACAGCCGCAAATTAAACATAAATACATTTAAAAATTAAAGATGATTTTATCCGACTCAAGAATATTAGAAGAAATAGCAAAAGGAACTATAAAAATTGAGCCTTATGATCGTAAAGATTTAGGTAGCAATAGCTATGATGTGCATTTAGGAAAATGGCTGGCAACTTATGACAACAAAGTATTAGATGCAAAAGCGCATAATACCATCACTTATTTTGAAATTCCAGATGAAGGATATATTTTAGAACCTTCAGGTTTCTATTTAGGTGTAACATTAGAATATACCGAAACACATGCACACGTTCCTTTTTTAGAAGGCAAATCGTCTACCGGTCGTTTGGGTATTGATATTCATGCAACAGCAGGAAAAGGAGATGTAGGTTTTTGTGGCTATTGGACATTAGAAATTTCAGTGAAACAGCCTGTACGCGTTTACAAAGGAATGCCAATTGGGCAATTAATATATTTTCCAGTTGACGGCGAAATTGAGGTTGCTTACAATAAAAAATCAAATGCCAAATACAGTGGGCAGCCAGAAAAGCCTATTGAAAGTATGATGTGGAAGAATAAATTTTAAATTTTAAATCCTTAGTAAGTGCTAAGGATTTTTTTTGGATTGATAGGCAAGTACCCATAACAAAACATCGTTGTAACTTTCTATACCCTTGGTTTGTTGATTCCAAATTAAAAACTGGTTATACAATTCCGCTGTACCCTTAATTTGTAAATCTTGTTTTTGTTGAAAGAAAGCCTTTATCTGTTTTCTATCCTCAAGCACCTGAACACTCAATAGTTTCTTATTACGTTCAACCACTTCTTTGTACATCTTAAAATCGCCTCTTTTTGCAATCATGTTCAAATGGGCATATTGCGCATATGTAAAAAGCTGAATTTGGGTTGAGTAATTAAACAGTATCTGATCACTCTCTATTCCAATTACATAAGCTATAAAATTTGCTTGGTCTTCGGAAGCATACCCTAGTTGATGTGCCATTTCATGGCTGATGGTAAATGGCCAAGTTAATTTTGGCAAATCACCCCTTATAATCGCTTCCCCAGTTAAGGGTTGATAGAAAGCGGTGTACCCAAAATAATCTCCCCAACTTGGAAATGATGCAATTTTCAAAGACACATTTTGATAATTCAAAAAAGGTCGATTTTTGGCATTTTTGGCAAATTCTGCCCTATTTTGACTAAAAATAGTATCAAAATTCAACAATTTAGGATCAAATTCACCCATTTTTGATCTTGTCAAATTTAACGATTGTATAAGTGACAGGCTTAAACTATCCATTTGCGCCTCGGTATATACCGTTTGAACTTTAAGTTTAAAATCATTTGATGGATCGGATTTTTGATAGTTTAAGCCCCATAAAATTTGAAAAACAATGTAAATAGCGGTCATCGTATTCAGCCATTTAACCCCTTGGCGCTTCCAAAATAAAACAGATTTGAAATTCTTTTTATTAACAAATAACCATTTTAAAATATTGAATATCAATAAAATAGATATTCCCAGGTATACAAACTCCCCAATAGCAAATGGAACACTACCAAACAATAACCTTAATAAACGGGTAAAAGGTTTGAATAAAAATGGAACATAAACCAAGCTTATTGCCTGAGGCCAAAAACCCAATATAAATACCAGTAAACCAACAACATACCAGGAAAAGCGCCATGGTAATTTATGATTAAAGTTTACGAATTTAGACATGCTATGTTTTATGATGTAAAATTAGGATAAACTTTGTCTTTTGATTGGTTTTTACTAACTTTGCCAACCCTTAAAGTACGGTTATGGGCCAAAACAGAACATTTGAAATTCCATTTGTAGGTTTAACGGCCGGCGAGCATTTGTTCGAATACCATATCGAGGATAAGTTCTTTGTTGATTTTGGACCTCAGGAATTTGATCATTGTGATACCACCATCAAGTTGAAATTGGATAAGCATCAAGGATTTATGCAATTACATTTTGATGTAGATGGAAAAGTGGATACACAATGTGATCGTTGCGGCAACCCGCTAACGGTTCAATTGTGGGATGAGTTTAATTTAATCATTAAACTTGTTGAAGATCCCGACACTATGAACAGTCAAGAGGAAGATCCAGACATCTACTATATTGACCGAAATGAAAGTCATATTAGTGTTGCTGCTTGGATTTATGAATTCATCACATTAAGCTTCCCTTTGCAACATATTTGCAAGGAAAACGAAAAAGGTGAATCTACCTGTAATCAAAAGGCCTTAGCTGAATTACAAAAGTTGATGTCTGCTCCATTAGAAAACAGAAATGAAAATCTATGGAAAGGACTTGATAAATTTAAAGAGGGCTTGGAGGACTAGAAACTAAAATCGCGGAAACGCAAATGAATTCTAAAGAATAAAGAAGTTGAAATAAAATATAAAGTAAAAATTTAAAACATAAGAGATGCCTAATCCTAAACGCAGACACTCACAACAACGTAGTGCAAAAAGAAGAACTCACTATGTAGCACAAGAAGTAACATTGAGTACAGATGGTACAACTGGAGAAATCCATGTACGTCATCGCGCACATGTTCAAGAAGGAAAATTGTACTACAAAGGAAAATTAGTAGCTGAAAAAGCGCCTTTAAAAGCATAATTAATGAACATCGGAATTGATATGATGGGTGGTGATTTCGCACCACTGGAAGCTGTAAAAGGTGTCCAACAATATCTTTCAAATTCCGAGCATAAAATATTTTGCATAGGTGAAGAAACCCAGTTGAAAGATTTATTTCAACAACACGGGGTATCTTCACCTTTTTTGCATTTTGTACATGCCCCTGAGGCAATTGGATATCATGAACATCCAACCAAAGCCTTAAAAGAAAAACCAAATTCTTCAATTGCTATTGGCTTTAAATTATTAGCGGAAGGAAAAATTGATGCATTTGGTAGTGCAGGAAATACTGGTGCCATGTTAGTAGGTGCTATGTTTACCATTAAACCCATCAAAGGGGTTTTAAGACCCACCATAGCAACTTTACTTCCTAAATTGGATGGGAAAACTGGATTATTAGTGGACGTTGGTTTAAACGCAGACTGTAAGCCTGAACAATTAAATCAGTTCGCCATTCTAGGCAACTTGTACGCTAAGCATATTTTAAATATTGCGAATCCAAAAGTGGGTTTATTAAACATGGGTGAAGAGGAAGGTAAAGGAAATTTATTAGCACAAGCAACCTACCCTTTACTAAAAGAGAATACCCATATTGATTTTATGGGAAATGTGGAAGGTCGCGATTTATTTATAGATAAAGCAGACGTTATTGTTTGTGATGGTTTCACTGGAAACATTGTTTTAAAAACTGCTGAGGCAATGTATGATGCTGCTGCGCATCAAGGCCTTGGGAACGATTCTTTCTTTAGTCGTTATCATTTTGAAAATTATGGAGGTACTCCCATATTAGGGGTAAACAAGCCAGTAATTATTCAACATGGCATTAGTAATGCAAAAGCATTTTGCAATATGATTAAGTTATCTGAAAAGATGGTCGAATCAAAATTCTGCGAAATTATCACGACTAATTTTGAAAACTTGTAGTACAACCTCGATTTTCGCTTTTATTACTTCTTTTGTTGTTTGCCACTCATTTTACTAACAATCTTTAGTATTTAAATAATTTAACTTATTTTCATTGCAGCAATTAATGCGATTCTTACTATGTGGTATAATAATATTCTTGAAACAATTGGCAATACGCCTTTAATTAAACTTAATAAGGTTACACAAGATTTACCTGGAACCATTTTAGCAAAAGTAGATTATTTTAATCCTGGTAATTCTATTAAAGATAGAATGGCATTAAAAATGGTGGAAGTTGCCGAAGCAGAAGGAAAATTAAAGCCAGGCGGAACCATCATTGAATGCACAAGTGGAAATACAGGAATGGGTTTAGCATTAGCAGCAGTCGTAAAGGGATACAAATGTATTTTCACTACCACTGATAAACAAAGTAAAGAAAAAATGGACATCCTTAGGGCAGTGGGCGCTGAAGTAATTGTTTGTCCTACTAATGTTGCTCCCGAGGATCCAGCAAGTTATTATTCTGTTGCAAGAAAATTAGCGAGCGAAATACCCAACTCCTTCTTCTTTAATCAATATGATAATTTAGCAAATCGTTTAGCACATTATGAAACCACAGGTCCTGAAATTTGGAAACAGACTGAAGGAAAAATTACACACTTAGTTTGTACAGCAGGAACAGGAGGAACCATTACAGGCACTGCGAAATATTTAAAAGAACAAAACCCTAATATAAAAGTATGGGCAATTGATCCCATTGGTTCTTTACTTACACATTATTTTCAAACTGGAATAATTGACATGTCTTATGTAAAACCATATATCGCTGAAGGTTTTGGAGAAGATTTTGTCCCAGCCAATTATGATATGTCGGTCATTGATCATTTTGAACAAGTAGCCGATAAAGAAGGCGCCCTTATGACAAGACGTTTAGCAAAAGAAGAAGGATTATTTTGCGGTTATAGTGCAGGTAGTTGCATACAAGGTTTATTGCAATTATCAGGCGCACTCACTGCCACTGATTTAGTAGTTTGTATCTTCCATGACCATGGTAGCCGATATGTAGGTAAAGTATACAACGATGAATGGATGGAGTCCAAAGGCTTTCTTTCCTAAACTCCTTGATTTTCAATAAAAAAATGTGCAAATAAGGCTGTTTTTTGTGGATTTTTTGACTCATTTAGCCTTCCTTCACTAACATCCGTTTGGGGCATAAATTGTATATTTGTCACTCAATATTTAAACTATGAGTAAGTACAGATCAGGTGTTTTATTTGGTAAAGAATTAGAAGCATTATACAACGATGCAAAAGCAAACAATTTTGCAATCCCAGCGGTAAATACGACTGGTACAGATACAATAAATGCGGCTATTGAAACTGCTGCAAAAGTAAAATCTCCTATTATTATTCAATTCTCAAACGGTGGTGCACAGTTCATTGCTGGAAAAGGAATGCCTAACGACAATTTACAAGCAAATATACAAGGTGCCATTGCTGGTGCTTTACATGTACACCAAGTAGCTAAATATTATGATGTACCTGTTGTCTTGCATACCGATCATGCTGCTAAAAAATGGTTGCCATGGATTAGCGCATTAATTGAT
>JALQXE010000025.1 GCA_023263235.1 Sediminibacterium sp.
CAGACAACACTAAAATGTTTACCTATTTAATTACCTATCGCGACAAGAGTACACTAGCTGGCGTGGTACAAAATGATTACGTTGAATTATTGGCCCCATTTGATCCTACCCGTATTGGCAAACAACCATTGGCTGCGCACACCAAGCACAGTTGGAGTACTGTTGGATTAGATTGGGTATCTGCCCCACAACATCAGGTTACTTTTGCAATGTCGGCGCGAACGGGAGGTTATTACGCAAATGGCAATTTGTTAAGTTTTACTGGCAATATTGGTTATAGATTTCAACCCTATGTAAATTTTGATTTTGCTATAACTTATAATAAAATTAATCTACCTCAACCCTGGGGAAATAACCAATTTTTATTACTAGGGCCAAAGATGGATATTACCATGACGCATAAATTATTCTTTACTGCATTTTATCAATATAATGAGCAAACAAAAAATATTAACTTTAATACAAGATTGCAATGGAGATACAAGCCCGTATCGGATTTGTTTATTGTATATACCGATAATTATTATATAGGCCCTGTATTTATTAAAAATAGAGCAGTTGTTTTAAAATTAACTTACTGGTGGAATAAATAAATTTTTATGAAAAAACTTGTTATTGGAATTTTATTGATTACGATAAACATTTGTGTAAATGCGCAATCAAAAAAAGAAATTGCAAAATCTATTGACACAATTATGTCAAGATATAATAATGCCTCAGCACCTGGTGCGAGCGTGTTGGTATATCATAAAAATAAAATAGTTTTTAAAAAAGGATATGGGATTAGTAATATAGAAACTGGTTTGCCAATTGAAACGAATACAAATTTTAGATTGGCGTCTGTTACAAAACAGTTTACCGCAATGGCAATTTTACTGCTTGAAAAAAGACGTAAACTTTCTTTGAACGATTCTTTAATAAAATTTTTCACGAGTTTTCCGGAGTATGGGAAAGGCATTCGAATAAAAGATTTACTAACCCATAGTGCTGGCCTTGTAGATTATGAGGATTTGATGCCTGCCAACCAAACCATTCAGTTGCAGGATACCAATTGCATGCAGCTTATGTACATGACCGACAGTTTATATTTTCCAGCAGGAACTCAATATAAATACAGCAATACTGGATATGCAGTTTTAGCTTTAATTGTGGAGCAAGTGAGTGGTCAGCCATTTGCACAATTTTTAAAAGATAATATTTTCAAGAAAATTGGAATGAAAACAACAGTGGCATTTGAGGAGGGTAAATCTACCGTGGCAAATAGAGCATATGGACATAGTTATATAAATAACAGCTGGGTGCAAACCGACCAGAGTATGACAAGTGCAGTTTTGGGAGATGGGGGTATTTATACCAATGTGGAAGAATATAGCAAGTGGATAAAAGCATTGTGGTCCTACAAGTTCCTGAGTCCTACGATGCAAAAGCGAGCATGGTCAAGAACACAATTAGACAATGGAAACATCATAGATTATGGATTTGGTTGGCATGTAGAAGATTTTTTAGGCATCACCCACCCCTATCATGATGGCAGCTCCATTGGTTTTAGAAACTCAGGCGGACTTTATCCAGATCAAAAGTTAATGGTAATTGTGTTAACCAATAGAAACGAACATGATCCAATTGAAGAAGTGCATAAGATAGCTGCTTTGTTTTTAAAATAACCTTCTCATAAAAAACAGGTTTTGCTTTCGTTAGATTGCTTAAATTGTAGGATAATTTTTAGCTATGAAAAAAATTGTCTGCCTTTTTGCATTGTTAATATGCCTTTTACAAATTCAAGCACAGGTAAATGAAACAGTCAATGGCAAATTATTGTTGCCTAATGGTTGGGCATTAAGCCCTGCTGGAAAAAGTTTACCATTGGGGGATCTCCCTTTAAACATGGCCATTTCGAAAAGTAAAAAATGGCTAGCAGTAACTAATAATGGGCAAAGCACTCAATCTATACAGTTAATAAATACCATTACAGAAAAAATTGAGGACAATATTATTGTTGACAAAGCATGGCTAGGATTGGCTTTTAGTAAAGATGAAAAATACTTATACGCATCCGGCGGCAACGATAATTGGATTTTACAATATAGCATTGTTAATCAAAAATTGCATTTAACCGATTCTATAAAATTGGGGGATAAGTGGCCTTATAAAATTTCACCTGCAGGAATTTGTATTGATAACAATAATAAATTGTTTGTTGTTACAAAGGACAACAATACCATGTACACTTTGGATTTGAATTTGAAAAAAGTGGTGGATTCT
>JALQXE010000032.1 GCA_023263235.1 Sediminibacterium sp.
ATGCAAATTGCTGCAATGAACCCAGTAGCAGTAGATGCTGACTCAGTACCCACTGAAACAGTAGATCGTGAAAGAGCGATTATTATTGATACCATGAAAGCAGATCCTAAGATGGCAGGTAAGCCAGAAGATATGATTGCAAAAATTGCCGAAGGTAAAATTGCAGCTTTCTTCAAGGAGCAAACTTTATTGGCACAGTCTTTTGTAAAAGACGGTTCTAAAACAGTGGGAGACCACGTTAAGAGCGTAGGTGCTGATATTAAAGTAACTGAATTCAAGCGCGTAGCTTTAGGTTAAGATTTTAAAAATTGATAAAATTTAATTTTTAAAATCTCTTATCTCTTTATATTTTTTCAAAGCCCCCGTTTATGGGGGCTTTGAGTTAATTATTCTCCCTAAAAGGGGGCCCCAAAAAGGCTCCCTTTTTATATGGGTCCAATATTGGCTGGCCGTCTATATAAATCCACCAAAACCTTATTCAAAATTTGTATCTTGCAAGTATAAATATTAACGATTATGCAGCCTAAATACAAACGCGTTTTATTGAAACTTTCGGGGGAAGCTTTATTGGGAACCGAAAGAACTGGAGATCCTTTTAATCCTAAAATTATTGAGCAGTATGCTAATGAGATAAAAGAAGTAGTGGCATTGGGCGTAGAAGTGGCAATTGTAATTGGTGGTGGCAATATTTATAGAGGAATGAATGAAGCAGATAGTGGGATTGAAAGAGCGCAAGGAGATTATATGGGCATGTTGGCAACCGTGATAAATGCAATGGCAATTCAAGCCATGTTGGAAAAAATTGGTGTGTATACAAGATTACAATCCGCCATTAATATGGAGCAGGTAGCAGAGCCATATATACGCCGCAAAGCATTAAGACATTTAGAAAAAGGACGTGTGGTTATATTTGGTGCCGGTACAGGTAATCCTTATTTCACCACCGATACTGCAGGTTCATTAAGAGCCATTGAAATGAAAGCAGATGTTATTTTAAAAGGTACTAGAGTAGACGGCGTATATGATTCAGATCCAGAAAAAAATCCAAATGCAGTGAAGTTTGAAAAAATTAGCTTCCAGGATTGCATTGCAAAAAATTTGAAAGTAATGGACATGACTGCATTTACTTTATGTATGGAAAACAAATTGCCCATCATTGTATTTGATATGAATCAGCCAGGTAATTTAATGAAATTGGTAAAAGGAGACGCAGTAGGTACATTGGTAGGTTAATTAATATAAATTATGCAAAAATTATTTTCTTCTATAGCTGTTGTAATCATTTTAGTGCTTTGCTTGAGTGCAACTGCGCAAGAAAAAATTACTTTAAAAGATGCAATTCAAAATGCATTAAAAAATAGTTATGACATTAAGCTAGTAGAAAATTCAGCTACGATTGCAAAAAACAATAACGACTATGGTGTAGCAGGTGCATTGCCTACAATTACTGCCAATGCGAATGATAATAAAACCAGCAGTACCATACAACAAAAATTTAATGATGTAACACGAAATACAACAAAGCCAGGTGTTTCGGGTAATACTTTAAATGGAGGTGTAACAGCAGCCATTACTATCTTTAATGGTTACAGAATACAAACTACCAAAGAGCGTTTAGCCATGTTGGAGAATCAATCCAATTCATTTTTACAAACACAAATTCAAAATACAACTGCTACGGTGATGCAACAATATTATAATATTGTTCGTCAACAGGCCTATTTAACAACGATAGAAAAATCAATTGAAGCAAGCCAACAAAGATTAGACATTGTAAAAGCCAAACAAAAAATAGGGGTGGCTAATGAGGCCGACTTATTACAATCTAATTTAGATTTAAATGCATTGTTACAAGCAAAACAAAATCAATTGTTGGTTATTGATCAAGCAAAGGATGATTTATTAAATACCATGGTAATGCCTGCTGGTACAGCCATTATTATTTCAGATAGCATATTGGTTGACGGCAAATTAAACTATAAAGATATTGAAGCCAAAAGCTTGTTGAATCCTAGTTTACAAAGCGCCGAACAGCAAATAAAAATCAATCAGTTGCTTGAAAAAGAAACACGCGCTTTAATGTATCCTACTTTAAGAGCGAGCACAGGATATAATTATAACAGTAGTCAGTCAGAAGCAGGATTTAGTTTGTTAAATCAAACTTATGGCTTGTTCTTTGGTGTGAACTTATCTATTCCTTTGTACGCGGGCAGTGCTTCTAAAAAAACATACTCCAACGCAAAAATCAATACTGCTTCTGCGAATATGCAATATCAAAATGCAGTAACAAAAATGTCTACCAATGTTTCTAAAACATTTCAGGCATACCAAACCAGTGTTAAACAATTGAACACAGAAACGGAAAATTACCAAATGTCACAATCTTTGTTAAACCTGGTGATGCAAAAATTTCAATTAGGCCAAGCAACCATTGTAGATGTTAAGCAAGCACAGCAAAGCTTTGAAGCAGCTGGATTTAGATTGGTAAGTTTATTATATACTGCAAAAGTAGCCGAGGTTGAATTAAAGCGTTTATCCAATCAATTGGCATTTTAATATTATTTCTTAATGTATTCAAAGTTACCTCAAATTGGTACGAGCATCTTTACGGTGATGAGTCAATTGTCGGTGAAGCATGCTGCAATTAATTTAGGACAAGGCTTTCCCGATTTTCCAATGAGCGCTGAATTGATTGAATGTGTTAACCGAGCCATGAAAGAGGGAGGCAATCAATATGCGCACAGCAATGGTGTACCGGCATTAAGAAATGCGTTGACAGAAAAAATTCAATACTTATATCGGGTAAATATAAATCCGGAAACAGATATTACTATTACACCGGGTGGCACTTACGCTTTATATACTGCATTTACTACCATTATTCAGCCAGGCGATGAGGTTATTATTTTTGAGCCTGCGTATGATAGTTATATACCTAATATAACCATTAATGGAGGAGTAGTAGTTCCAATAGCGTTGGAATTTCCCAATTACACTATTCCCTGGGATAAGGTAAAAGCAGCTATTACACCAAATACCAAAGCTATTTTAGTAAATAGTCCGCACAATCCAACAGGCACGGTTATGACCCATGCCGATGTGTTGCAGTTGCAAGAAATAGTTGTTGCCAATAATTTATACTTAATAAGTGATGAGGTTTATGAGCATTTGATTTATGATCAAAAGCCACATGCATCAATTTTAAAATACCCCGAACTTTACAAGCGTAGCTTTATAGTGTATTCGTTTGGTAAAACCTATCATTGCACAGGATGGAAACTAGGATATTGTATAGCACCCGAAAATTTAAGTAAAGAGTTTAGAAAAGTACATCAGTTTAATGTATTCAGCTGCGACACCCCAAAACAGCTGGGTATAGCAAAATACATGAGTAATAAAGAAGCGTATTTAGGTTTAGGAAGTTTTTATCAAGAGAAAAGAGATTACTTACGTGCTTTGCTGCATAATACGCCGCTGGTTCCTATTCCTTCCTCAGGTTCTTATTTTGAATCTTATTCCTTTGCCTCCATATCTAATGAATCTGATAAAGTGTTTGCAGAAAAATTAGTTACCCAATATGGAATCGCAACTATTCCAATGAGTGCATTTTATCATGATGGCACTGATCATAAAGTAATTCGTTTGTGTTTTGCAAAACAAAATGAAACTTTGGAAGCAGCAGCAGCTTGTTTACAAAAGTTAAATAATTAATTACATGCAGTCCATTCAAGTAAAAGCACCAGGTAGAATTAATTTAATTGGAGAGCACACCGATTATAATGATGGTTTTGTATTACCTGCTGCAATACAAATGGGAGCAACAGCTACTATTACAAAGCGCTCCGATGATGAAATTCATTTAACTGCAATTGATTTAGCAGAAACGCTTATTATTGATTCGCTTGCCAATTTAAGAATTAGCGAAAAGCAATGGGCTAATTATATTATTGGCGTCATTGTACAGTTTGTAAAAAAAAGAAAATTTCCTACTGGTTTTGACATAGCAATTACAAGCAATGTGCCTATTGGTGCAGGCTTATCAAGTTCGGCCGCGATTGAGTGCAGCATTGCATTTGGTTTAAATGAATTATTTGATTTTGGGATTGATAAACTAGAATTAACATTCATGGCGCAAAAAGCAGAACATGATTTTGCAGGAGTGCAATGTGGTATTATGGACCAGTTTGCGAGTATGTTTGGTCAAAAAAACCAAGTGGTATTACTAGATTGTCAAAGCATGGAATATCAATATTTCCCATTAGACATGAAGGGCTATCAAATAATATTATTTGATACAGGAGTAAAACATGCATTGGCTAGCAGCGAATACAATACACGCCGCAAAGAGTGTGAACAAGGCATTCAATTTATACAAAGTAAATTTCCACAGGTACAATCATTAAGAACTGCTACCTTACAAATGTTGAATGAAACGGTAAATCCAAATAAATTTCCATTGGTTTATAACAGATGTAAATATGTAATTGAGGAAATAACTAGGACACAAGCTGCTACCGAAGATTTAAAACAGCATAATATATCGGCGTTTGGCGCTAAAATGTTTGCCACCCATAATGGCTTGTCAAGTTTGTATGAGGTGAGCTGCCCTGAATTAGATTTATTAGTTGATTTAGTAAAACCAAACAACCAGGTATTGGGTGCTAGAATGATGGGTGGCGGATTTGGCGGATGCACTATTAATATTGTAACAACAAGTGAAACGCAAGCTATTATTGAATCTGTTACCAATGCTTATCAAAAAAAGACAGGTAAACCACTACAGCACTATTTGGTAAATGTGGAAGACGGTGCGCATATTGTGTAAGAAAAACTATTTACCCAGCATAAATTCAAGTGGTATTTGAACTCTTCCTTTCCAAGCTTCTTCGCTGTGTTCTTGTCCTGGAAAATATTGAGTGATCCAGCTTTTTTCGCCATACCCTTTTTTTTGCATGAGCTCGTCTACTTTATTTTGTATAGGAGGATAAAATGCATCCAAGGTTTTGTCACCGCAATCAAAATACAATTTATGATTTTTCGCTTTGGGTAAATGGGTTGTCAAATAATTAATAAAAGCGTCTGGTATTGGATTGTTTTCCATTTCAAATATTCCGGGCCAATGTGTTGACATACAAATAGCGCCACCAAACACTTTAGGATATTCACAAATAGCATACATGGAAATTAGTCCTCCCATACTGCTACCACCAATAAATGTATTTTTAAAATCAGTTTTTGTAGAAAAATTTTGATCAATATAAGGCTTTAATTCTTCCACTATAAATTTTAAATAATTGTCTGCATTCAGTGCATAGTTATTAAACACAGATACATTATTTTTTCTTACACTATTAAAAACCACTTCTTGTTGTTCTTTACTTAATTGCTCAAATGGTTTTTTTGGAAAATACTCTGAGTGTCTTCTTTCTCCTCCATTCCAAATACCAACTACTATAACTTGTTTAATTTTATTTTCATCTATCAGTTTAGTAATCGCATCTTGTATTGCCCAACTTTTTTTATTCCATGTGATATTTGAGTCAAATAGCATTTGTCCATCATGCATATACAAAACAGCATATTTTTCATTTTTATTGTAATCCTTGGGTAACCAAATATCAATATTTCGAGTACTTACATTTTTAGCGTTAAAATTTTCAATACGGGTAATACTTCCTTTTTCAACCTTAGGGATTGACTGTGCAAAAGTGCTATTGATAATAAATAGCAGAACTAAACTTAATATTATTTTCTTCATTTTGAATGCGTACTTTATTTTTCAAATCTAAATAAATAGTAACTTCAAACGCAAATTAAAAATTATGAAATTAAAAATTAATGCTACAAGATATATACTAGTTATTGCAGCAATTGCATTTTTAGCTTGTAAGCCAAGTGTGGAGGGGCCTATAGTAGATCCGGTTCCACCAATTGTAGAACCCAATGGAACGGATACTACTTTTATTAAAGGAGCTGATATTAGTTGGGTCACTGAAATGGAATCCAAGGGGATAAAATTTTACAATAAAAATGGGGTACAAACCGAGTGTTTTGCCTTAATGAAAGAAATTGGAATGAATGCAATCCGTATTCGTGTTTGGGTAAATCCTGCCAATAAATGGAATGGACTAGAGGATGTTATTGCAAAATGCATAAGAGCAAAAAATTTAGGATTAAAACTTTTAATTGACTTTCATTACAGCGACAACTGGGCCGATCCTGGAAAACAAATTAAGCCTGTAGCTTGGGCCGGTGCTGCATTTCCTGCATTAAAAGATTCTTTAAAAAATCATACAAGTTTTGTTTTAACACAATTAAAAAATGCTGGTATTAATCCAACATGGGTGCAAATTGGTAACGAGACCGATGATGGTATTTTGTGGCCCGATGGTAAAGCAAGTTTGAACATGCAAAATTTTGCACAATTAATTAGTGCGGGATATGATGCATCAAAAAGTATTTTTCCAAATGCCAAAGTAATGGTGCACGTTTCAAATGGATACAACAATACTTTATTTAGATGGATCTTTGATGGTTTAAAAAACAATGGAGTGAAGTGGGATATGATTGGAATGTCATTATATCCTAGTTATACAACAGGCGGATGGCAAGCAACCAATAATTTGTGTTTGCAAAATATGAATGATATGGTATCTAGATATAATACTCCAGTGATGGTGGTAGAAATTGGTATGCCATGGGATAACGCCAATGAAGCAAAATTATTTATACAAGATTTAATTACAAAAGTAAAATCAGTGAATGGCAATAATGGATTAGGTGTATTTTATTGGGAGCCCGAAGCACATAATAATTGGCAGGGATATTCGCTTGGTGCTTTTGATAATTCAGGCAAACCAACCGTTGCTTTAGACCCATTTTTAAAATAGGCAAAAAATCTCACAATTAATTATCAATGATTTATGTATATAATTAAAATATATGTAAATATTACACAATTTAATTGCAAAAATTAGTAATTTAGGAGTGTGTAAAAATTACACACCCCAATGATTGCTAGCTACATAAAGAAGATATTTTTATCTGTACTTATCATACTGTCATTACAAACTAATGCACAGTTGTTAGTTAATACACCTAGCTTTTTAACTGAAACAAATACTTCATCTACTATCATCGCCGATGCGAACTTTGGTAATAAAAAATTATTAGGAAGCACTGCTGATATTTATGTGCACATTGGTGCCATCACTACATTAAGTTCAACAGGTTCGGATTGGAAGTATGTTAGCTCAGTTTGGGGAACAGCAGATGCGAAATTTAAATGCGTTGCATTAGGAAACAATAAATGGTCATTTACGATCCCTACTAATCTTCGTACATTTTTTGGAATCACCAATGTCAATGAGAAAATTGTCAAAGTTGCAATTTTATTCAGAGATGCTGCTGGCACCAACGTTTTAAGAAATGCAGATGGTTCAGATATGTACTTAAATGTTTATGATAATAACATTCGTGTAAGAATTGATTCTCCTTTATTTCAACCTACTTATTCAAAAAATATTGAACCCATAACTAAAAAAATTGGGGATACTGTATTTATTAATGGTAAATCAAATCAAGCGGCCAATCTCTCTATCTACTTTAATGATACATTATTAGCTTCTGCGAATAACAGTACTACCATTAGCGCCTATAAAGTGATAAATAGAATAGGTAATCAAAGAATTTTTTTAAACGGCGCTTTAAATTCAACTATTGATATTGATACAGCTCAGTTTTATGTGAATGGAAATCAAGTGATAGAAGATCTTCCTACAGGTGCCGCTGATGGAATTAATTATTTGCCAGGAGACACTTCGGCTATTTTAGTTTTATATGCACCCAACAAAAAAAGCATCAATGTGATTGGTGATTTTAATAACTGGACAGTTGCACTATCCAATGCCATGAAAATGACAAAGGACAGCAGTCGTTATTGGATTCAATTAAATGGGTTAACTCCGGGCGTTGAATATGCCTACCAATATGTGATAGATGGTACCTTAAAAGTAGCAGATTACAATACCGAAAAAGTATTAGATCCTAATAACGATATTTACATTCCAGTTACTACGTATCCAAATTTAAAAGCGTATCCTACCGGAAAAACTACGGGCATTGTAAGTGTGTTGCAAACTGCAAAAACAAAATATAATTGGAAGACTAATAATTTTGTAAGACCCAATAAAAGCAATTTAATTATTTACGAATTGTTAATTCGTGATTTTGTAAAAAAGCAAAACTTTAATGAGTTACGTGATAGTTTAGATTACTTTAAAAGACTAGGCATTAACACGATTGAACTTATGCCGGTTGCAGAATTTGAAGGCAATAATAGTTGGGGGTATAATACCAATTTCAATTTTGCGTTGGATAAATACTATGGCACCGAGTTGGCGTTTAAAGAATTTATTGATTCTGCACATGCCAAAGGAATTGCAGTAGTAGTGGATATAGTAATGAACCATGTTTTTGGTTCTTCTCCATTAGCACAAATGTATTGGGATGGAACTACTTCGGCTCCAGCTGCAAATAATCCTTGGTTAAATCAAGCAGCAACCCATCCGTTTAATGTGGGCAATGATCTTAATCACGAATCAGCAGCTACCAAGCAATTGGTTTCAAGGGTTGTAAAACATTGGTTAACGAATTATAAAATTGATGGATTTAGATGGGATTTGTCTAAGGGCTTCACCCAAAAAAATAATCCAAATAATGTTGCAGCTTGGGGTAACTATGATGCTTCTCGTATTGCTATTTGGAAAACGATTTACGATACCATGCAAAAAGTATCTCCAAATAGTTATTGTATACTAGAGCATTTTGCCGATAATAGCGAAGAACTTGAATTGGCAAATTATGGCATGTTGCTTTGGGGCAATGCCAATTACAATTTTAACCAATCTACAATGGGTTATGCAACAGACGCTTCAATCAATGGCGCATTTGCAAATGGAAGAGGTTGGACCAAGCAAAACTTGGTTACATATATGGAAAGCCATGATGAAGAAAGAATCATGTTTAGAAATTTGAACTATGGTAATGTTAATGGATCCTATAATGTTAGAGATACGGCAACTGCTTTAAAGAGAGCTGAATTGGGCGCTGCATTCTGGGCATTGGTGCCAGGTCCTAAAACCATGTGGCAGTTTGGTGAATTGGGTTATAACTATTCAATTAATACTTGTACCGATTTAACAATAAATAATAATTGCCGACTTTCTGATAAACCTATTCGATGGGATTATTATACCAATGCAAATAGAAAAGGCTTGTTTGATGCGTATGCAAAATTTTTAAAATTAAGGAACAACCCAAGCTATACCAATGATTTTATTTCAAATAAATACAGTGTAAATGCCTCTGGTTTATTTAAATCATTTCAACTTAATGGGGACTCTATTAAATTGGTGGTGATTGGGAATTTTGATTTAACAACACAAACCAGTTCGGTAAGTTTCCCAGCTGATGGAATTTGGTATAGTGTATTTAGTAATAAATATCAGGGGGTATTAAATGGCACGGCCTCTATTACTTTACAACCGGGTGAATATATTGTTTATGCAAATAAGAATATTTCAACACAGGTAATTACAGATATTTTAGATGTGAAATTGCCGGTATTGGACATGCCCACTCATTTTTATCCCAACCCCTTGAAAAACAATTCAGTATTAGAGTATAGCCTTCCAGAAACTGGAAAAGTGTCAATACACGCCTATAATATGCAAGGGCAGGATGCTGGTATTATTTATACTGGTTTTCAGCAAAAAGGGTTTCAAAAAGTTTCGATAAACAGAAATAATTTAATGAACACTCCGGGTGTTTATTTGTTATCTATAATTTTAAACCAAAAACAAAAAATCCATAAAATTTTAATTACAAACTAACAATTATTAAACTTGAAATTGTAAATCTATGAACATGAAAAAAACACTTGTGGTTTTACTGTTTGCCATCATAGGCATTTCGGTATCTGCCCAAGAACGTACAGTTACTGGGAAAGTGACTGACGCAAAAGATGGAGCTCCTTTAGTAGCCGCTTCGGTTACAGTTAAAGGAAGCAACCAAGGAACTGCCACTGCAAAGGATGGTACTTTTTCTATTAAAGTAGCTTCTAATGCAACTACTTTAGTGATATCGTATTTAAACTATGCCACTAAAGAAGTAGTGCTTGATTCCAAGAATATCGTGAACGTTGCTTTAACACAAACTACCGATCAATTAAATGAGGTAGTTGTGATTGGTTACGGTTCGGTAAGAAAAAAGGATTTATCAGGTTCGGTATCAACCGTAACTGCTAAAGACTTTAATACAGGTGCAATTACAACTCCAGAGCAATTGATTGCTGGTAAGGTTGCGGGTGTATCTATTATTAGTAATAGTGGTGCTCCTGGTGCAGGAAGTACAATTCGTATTAGAGGTGGTGCTTCATTAAATGCAAGCAACGATCCTTTAATTGTTATTGATGGTATGCCAATTGATGGTGGTGGAATTTCTGGACAAGCAAATCCATTAGCATTAATTAACCCTAATGACATTGAATCTTTCTCTGTGTTAAAAGACGCGTCTGCTGCAGCTATTTATGGTGCGCGCGCATCTAACGGTGTAATTTTAATTACTACTAAGAAAGGAAAGAAAGGTGCAATGAAAGTTGACTTCTCTACTTTATTAAGTGTTGGTAATGTTTCTAAAAAAGCAGATGTATTAAGTGCAAATGAAATTAGAACAATTGTAAATGCAAATGGTTCATCTACTTTAAAATCTTTATTAGGTACATCAAATACGGATTGGCAAGACCAAATTTATCAAACTGCTATAAGCAATGAAAATAATATTAGTCTTTCTGGATCAACAAAAAATATGCCTTACCGTTTATCAATTGGTAGCTTAGATCAAAAGGGTGTATTAAAAACAGACGAATTAAAAAGAACAACTGTAGGTGTTAATTTGGCGCCAACATTATTTGACAATCATTTGTCAATTAACTTAAACTATAAGTTAGCAAGCAGCGAAAGCCGTTTTGCAAACCAAGGTGCAATTGGTGCAGCTACTTACTTTGATCCTACACAAGCCGTGAAAAGCAATAGTGCAAGATTTGGTGGTTACTGGGAGTGGTTGGATCCAAATTCATCAAATGGATTAAAAGCATTATCTCCTAAGAATCCATTAGGATTATTAATGCAAAACAATGATAACAGTAATGTTACAAGACAAATTGCTAGTGCTTTGTTTGATTACAAAGTTCATTTCTTGCCTGACTTACATGTTGTAGTGAACACAGGTGTGGATATTGCAGAAGGAAAAGGTACTAGTGTAATTAATGATAGCGCCGCTTCAACATATAAGCGTTTTAAAGATGCAGCGAATAAGTTTCATGGTGGTGTGAACAATCAATATCGTCAAACAAGAAGCAATAGCTATTTAAATGCTTATTTAAACTATGCTAAAGACATTAAAGCGATTGGTTCAAGATTAGAATTGGTTGCTGGTTATGAGTATCAAGAGTATAAAACTACTAACTACAACTTTAGCGATTTAACTTACGACAAAACTGTTGTAAACGCTCCAAACTTTGCTTCAAATATTCCTGAATATCGTTTAGTATCTTATTTAGGAAGAGCAAACTTAAACATTCTTAATAAGTATGTATTAACAGCTTCAGTGCGTCAGGACGGATCTTCAAAGTTTAATCCAGACAACCGTTATGCATTATTCCCTTCAGCAGCGATTGCTTGGAAGTTGAAAGAAGAAAACTTCTTAAAAACTTCAACAGTTGTATCTGATTTGAAATTAAGAGCGAGTTATGGTGTAACAGGTCAACAAGATGGAATTGGTTACTATGATTATATCTCTTATTATAATTTAGGTTCTAATTCTGCACAATATCAATTTGGAAACAGCTTCTACTCCATTTTCCGTCCAAATGGATATTACTATAATAGAAAATGGGAGCAAACAGCTACTGCCAACGTAGCATTAGACTTTGGTTTATTTGATAACAGAGTTAGCGGTACTATTGAATTATACAATAGAACAACTACCGATTTATTAAACGAAATCAACCAACCAGCCGGTACCAACTTTAGTAACAAAATTGTTGCGAACGTAGGTAGCATGGAAAATAAAGGTGTTGAGGTTACTTTAAACTTCCAACCAGTAAGATCTAAAACAACTACTTGGGATGTTTCATTAAACGCTACTTATAACAAAAACGAAATCACTAAATTAACGATCTCTGATGATCCTACTTATGCAGGTGCTAGATATGGTGGAATTAGTGGTGGTACAGGTAATACTATCTTAATTCAATCTGTAGGATACCAAAGAGGTTCTTACTTTGTTTATAAGCAAGTATACAATGCTGCAGGAAAGCCAATTGATGGTTTATTTTCTGATTTAAACAGAGATGGTATCATTAATGAAAAAGATTTGTATCAATACAAAGGCAACAATCCTGAATTCTTCTTTGGTGCAAGTTCAAATGTAACTTACAAAAAATGGAATGCTGGATTTGTGTTAAGAGCGAATGTTGGAAACTATATGTATAACAACGTTGCATCTAGCAGTGGTACATTAAGAAACTTCTTAAATCCAATTGGTTATATCAATAATGGATCAAGAGATTACTTAACAACTGGATTTAGTGGTAATGGTTCTAATTATTATTTATCTGATTATTATGTTCAAAATGCTTCTTTCTTGCGTATGGACAATATTAATTTTGGTTATAATGTTGGAAAAGTATTCCATGATAAAGCAAATTTGAAAATTAACGCAAATATTCAAAATGCATTTATTATTACTAAATACCAAGGTTTAGATCCAGAAGTTAATGGAGGAATAGATAATAATTTTTATCCTCGTCCTAGAACGTTTGTTTTGGGTTTAAATCTTAATTTCTAATTCATTCATTCGTATAAATAAAAGAAAATGAAAAATAATAAATTTAAAATAGTAATAGCCACAGCGTTCTCGGTGTTCATTTTGGCTTCTTGCGCTAAGCAATTAGACTTGTTGCCAACAAATGATGTTACCTCTGCTATGGTTTATAAAGATGCAGCTGGCTATAAGCAAGCTTTTGCAAAAGTATATGCAAGTTTTGCATTAACAGGAAACAGTGGTCCTGCAGGAAATGGTGATATTCAAGGTATTGACGAAGGTACTTCCGACTTTTTAAGATTGTATTGGAAGGCACAGGAGTTAAGTACCGATGAAGCGGTAGTTTCTTGGGGTGATCCAGGTATTCAAGACTTCCACAATATGAACTGGTCAGCTAGTAACCCAATGTTAACAGGTTTATACTACCGTTCTTTTTATCAAATTACTTTAGCAAATGATTTCATCAGACAAGCTTCTGATGCAAACTTAGCTGCTAGAGGAATTACTGGTGCTGATGCTGATAACATTAAAAAGTATCGTGCCGAAGCCCGCTTTTTAAGAGCGTATCAATATTCAGTTTTAATGGACTTGTTTGGTAGCGTTCCGTTTGTAACAGATGCCGATTTATTGGGCGCATCTTTACCAAAGCAAAAAACTAGAACTGAATTATTTGCTTATATCGAATCTGAATTAAAAGCAATTGAACCAGAATTGGTTGATGCTAGAAAAAACGAATATGGTAGAGCAGATAAAGCTGCAGCTTGGGCATTGCTTGCACGTATTTATTTAAATGCAAGTGTGTATACAGGTACTGCAAAAAACACAGAAGCAATTACATACTCTAAAAAAGTAATTGATGCTGGTTACGCTTTAATTAGTGATTACACTAAATTAATGAGAGCTGATAATAACCTAAACACTTCAGAATTTATTTTAACCATCAACTTTGATGGTGTTAAAACACAAAACTGGGGTGGTACTACTTTCTTAACACACGCTCCAATTGGTGGTTCAATGAATGCTACACAATTTGGTGTTGATGGTGGATGGGGTGGTTTAAGAACAACAAAGGCTTTCACTGATAAGTTTGCTGACATTACAGGAGCAACAGATAAGCGTGCTCAAATTTATACCAATGGTCAATCAGCTGATATTAATGATTTAACAAAGTTCACTGATGGTTATGCGATTACTAAGTTTAAAAATATCAAAGCAGACGGTACAGCTGGATCAAGTTTAACTTGGACCGATATCGACTTCCCTATTTTTAGATTAAGTGAAATGTATTTAATTTATGCTGAAGCAGTTTCTAGAGGCGGTACTGGTGGAGACGCTACAACTGCATTAGGGTATATTAATAACATTCGTCAAAGAGCATATGGCAATACTTCTGGTAACATTACTGCTGCTCAATTAACTACTGACTTTATTTTAGATGAGCGTAGTAGAGAATTATATTGGGAAGGATTTAGAAGAACAGACTTAATCAGATACGGTAAGTTTGTTGAGTCTACTTATTTATGGCCTTGGAAAGGAGGCGTAAAAGGTGGAACTGGTGTAGATGCATACAGAAAATTGTATCCAATACCTTCTGCTGACATCTCATCCAATACAAATCTTAAACAAAACGCAGGGTATTAATACCATTGTTAAAAGACAAAAATTAATTATATGAAAAAAATTCTTCAATCATTAATATACTTGAGCATAGCGATAGTATTTTTTGCATCCTGTGAAAAGGATGAAGCAAGAGATACTTATGTTGGCGGAACCGCTCCTGTATTTACTGCTTCCTCTAAGGATAGCATCGCTTTAAATTTTAATACCGAAAATGATAAGGCGGTAACATTTAGTTGGTCAAATCCTAACTATCAATTTGCTTCGGGTGTAAGTTCTCAAAATGTGAGCTACACTTTAGAAATTGATACGGTAGGTGCAAACTTTAATGGCGCTAATAAAAAGACAGTTTCTATTAGCCAAGACTTATCTATTACTTATACTCAAAAAGCGTTTAATATTTTAATCTCTGATTTAAAAGTTAAACCAGGTAAAGTAGCACAATTAGAAATGCGCGTAATTGCTTCTTTAGGCACTAGCGCAACTAATTTAGTTTCAAATAAATTAACTTTTAAGGTACTTCCTTATGCACCTCCACCAAAAGTGCCAGTTCCAACATTAGGAACATTATGGGCTACTGGTAATGCATTTGCATCAGGTTGGTCAAATCCTTTACCGTCACCATTTGATGTAAGTCAAAAATTCACAAAAGTTTCTGATACACAATATGAATTAGTAGTTGACATGTTGTCTTCTGGTAATTATAAGTTAATCCAAGAACAAGGTGTTTGGGGAACTCAATACCATAAAGTATCTGGTGACGCTTATTCAGGAACATTTGAGAAAAAAGATGCTGAACCTGGATTTGATGCGCCAGCAGTTGCAGGTAGATACAAAATCGTAGTTGACTTCCAAGCCGGCACTTATACTGTAACTAAACAATAAGTTGTAAAAACGTAAAATATTAAATAATGAAACAAATACTAAAAACGTTCTTATTTTCAACTTTACTAGCAATGGTATTAGTTGCTTGTGAGAAAGTAGGACCCTTAGCGGTTTATAAAAATGGAGTAAGTGCCACTTTACAGGCATCTACAACTACGGTTGCTCCAAAAGTAGCCGACTCCTTAACAACAGCGTTAACCTTAACCTGGACCGATCCAAAATATGCAACCGATGCAAGTACTGTAAAATATGTTGTACAAGTAGATTCTAGCGGTCGTAATTTCTCAAACGCTGCATCTATTGTTTTAACTAATAAAACAAGTTATTCATTTGTTGCAAAGGATTTAAATGCAATATTGTTATCATTGGGCTTTAAATACAACACTGCTTATAAAGTAGATGTTCGTATTGTAAGTTCTTATGCAAACAACAACGATTTAATTGCATCAAATGTGTTGACTTTAACAATGACTCCATACGTAGTGCCTCCAAAAGTTACGCCTCCAGCTTCTAAGACATTGTTCTTAGTTGGATCTGCAACCGCAGGTGGATGGAATAACCCAGTACCAGTGCCTACACAACAATTTACAAGAGTAGATTCTGTTACATATCAAGGTAAATTCTATTTAATTGGTGGTCAACAATACTTAGCATTACCAGTAAATGGTGATTGGAGTAATAAATATTCTGTTGCAAATAACAATGCATTTGGATTGAATAAAGGTGGAGATTTTGGATATAATTTATCTGATAACTTTCCTGGCCCAGCAGTAACAGGTATGTATACTATTAAGTTTGATTTCCAAGCTGGTAAATTCACTGTAACCTTAGATAAAGAATACGCAAGCTTATATGTTCCAGGTGGATACCAAAACTGGACACCAAGTAATGCTCCAACCTTAGCATCTCCAGGCAAGGATGGTAACTATTCAGGTTATGTATACTTTAATGCAGCTTCTGAATTTAAGTTAACCAACCAACCAGATTGGGCAGGTACAGCATATGGTGCAGGTGCAGCAGGAAAAATTAGTTCTAGTGGTGGTAACTTAAGTGTTGCTTCAGCTGGATACTATTTAATTAATGCAAACACTGTTACCAATGACTACTCTATCACAAGAACTACTTGGGGTGTTGTAGGTGCATTTAGCGGATGGGGTGGTAACCCAGATACACAGTTAACTTACAGCAATGGTAAGTGGACTGGTACCTTAGTATTGTCTGCAGAAAGCGAATTAAAATTCAGAGCCAACAGTGACTGGGGTATTAACCTTGGTGATGATGGCGGTGATGGTGTATTAGAAGGTGGTGGTGCTAATATTAAATTAGCTGCTGGCACTTATAATGTAGTATTGAATTTAAGCAATGCTGGATATTATACTTACTCATTTACAAAACAATAGATTTGTTTGGGATAATATAATCGTTTAGTAAAGAGGCGCCACATTCGTGGCGCCTCTTTTATTTTTATAAGATAAGGTAAAACCCAAGCCAAAAAAATGCCCTCGAATATTAGAGGGCATTTTAATTATAATCATCACTCTATTAGAGCGATACCAATTGAATTAGTACCATGCTCCATTAACGGTAGCATCTCCGTTGGCATTTCTGTTTGCAATTCTGCGCTTTACATTTTTCTTGTGTAAATACATAGTTACAAAAACCAATGGAATAAATATGATTGTTAATGGAGGTATTCCCAACATGCTAATCCACTTACCACCAAAGTGTCTGCGCATAGGTCGTTTTAAGCGTTCTGCAATTAAATACATACCTGGTACAATAAACAAGGTCATAAAGAACGCAAAGATTAAACCAAATATTAAGGTCCAACTTAATGGCTTCCAGAAAGCAACGTTATCACCTCCAAAGAAGATATGTGGATTCAATTCACTAAATAAGGTAACAAAGTTAATGTTGAAGCCTATGGCAATAGGGATGAAGCCTAATATGGCAGCCAAAGCCGTTAACATAACTGGAATAATTCTTGTTTTACCAGCTTGAATAACAGCTTCTTTAGTTTTCATACCTCTAGATCTTAACTCGTCGGCAAATTCAATTACTAGGATACCGTTTTTAACTACAATACCAGCCAATCCAACAATACCTAAACCTGTCATAACACCCGAAATTTTCATTCCAAAAATAGAGAAGCCTAAGAATACACCAATGATACTAAATAGGATCTCAGTTAAAATAATTACCGATTTAGAGATGGAATTAAATTGTAAAACCAATGTAAATAAAATTAACATTAACGCAATAATTAATGCCTTGCCTAAGAACGCAACGGTTTCTAGTTGTTGTTCGTTTTCGCCTGTTTGTTTCACGGTAACCCCTTCTGCAATGCCTTTAAAGTTAGATATATATTGTGCGATAGCAGCATTCACAGTGGTTGGGCTGTAGCCTTTGTCCATTAATACATTGGAGCTTAATTGAATCAATCTTTTTTGATCCTTTCTTTTAATGCTACCAAACGTACTAGTAGGTTCTACTTTTACTAAACTACTAATTGGAATATTTTTAACCATACCTCCAGCTGCCATATCTCTAAAAGATAAACGCATGTTGAGTAAGTCTACCAAATTATTTCTTTGTAACTCCTGGCTTCTTAATTGAATTTTATATTCATCCTTCCCTTCTTTAATTTTTGAAACTTCTTTACCAAATAATGCGGTTCTAATTTGCATGCCTACTTGTGCACTGCTCACGCCTTCCGCTAAAGCACGGTCTCTGTCAATGGTTAAAGTTAATTCAGGATTTTGCAAGTCCACATCCATTTTTAAGGTATTGATACCCGGTATTTGTGATGCATCTAAATAATTTTTTAAACCCACGGCTGTTTTTACCAGCTTATCAAAATCTTCTCCTTGAATTTCAATATTCACAGGTGGTTCTGTTGGCGGTCCGCTTGATTCTTGATCCACTGAAATTTCAGCACCAGGCACACCCTTCATTTCATTTCTCAAGTTTTCTAAATAAGGTGCTGTAGATTTTCCGTGACGCTTTTCAAATTCCACAAAGTTTACTTGTATACGTCCAAGCTCGGCACGATTACTTCTGTCGCCGCGCATAGGGTCACCAGCACCCACAGCCACATTGCTAATAATACTTTCTACTAGTGGATTTTTACCATTCTCATTGTCTAATACTTTATTTACTTTGGCTTCTAATACCTTGGTAATAGAATCGGTATAACCAACATTCGTACCAGAAGGTAATTTTAAATAAACAAATACTTGGTTAGGATCTCCTTTAGGGAAAAACTCAATTCCAACACGTCCTGTTCCAATACTAATACCCAATAAAACAAAGGAGAAAATTAACAATAAAAATGTTCCTATCAATAATTTAACAGGCCTCCATCCAGTTAATGATCTTCTTAATGCATTTTCATACCAGTTCATTAGTTTAGGTAAGGTAGAGGTTTGGAATGTAACAATCATATCATTTATGAAGTACTTATTCGCTACCACAGTAATCATGATAAATATTAATAAGTTACCTAAGAAGGTGAAACCAGCAATATCTAACAACGCACCTACTGCAATCGGTATCCAAAAGCTTTTCTTTTTAAAGATTGCCGATTTAGGCTCATCTGCTACTTCATCGTCTGAGTGATTCATAAAGTCCACAGCAAATACTGGGTTCATGATAAATGCTACAACCAATGATGCGGCTAATGTAAAAATTAACATCGCTGGTAAGTAAACCATGAATTTACCAATAATACCAGGCCAGAATAATAATGGGAAGAAAGGGGCAAGAGTGGTAATAGTACCTGCTAATACAGGAATAAATACCTCACCTGCAGCCATCTTTGCCGATGTTGTGGCGGTTAACTTTCCTTTGCCCTGAACAAATATGCGGTGTGTATTTTCAATTACTACAATGGCGTCATCAACAATAATACCAAGTCCAAATAGTAAAGCAAATAAGACCATAAAGTTTAAGGTAATATGAGATCCCACTACAAGGTCGCCAGCCGGTAAGAATACAAAGGCAACAAACATACTTAATGGTACTGAAAGCGCCACAAAGAAGGCATTGGTAACGCCCATAAAGAACATCAATACCACAAGTACTAAAATAAAACCAATTACAATTGAGTTTACTAGTTCGGTAAAGGAGCTTCTGGTTCTAATACTTTGATCTCCTGAAATAACTACGTTTAAATCCTTTGGAAATGAAGTTGCTTTTGCATCTTCCACCATTGCTTTCACTGCATCAGAAGTAGCAATAAGGTTTTCACCATTACGCTTAATAATATTTAAGGTTAAAACGTTTTTTCCATTTAAACGCGCGAAGCTTTCTGTGTTTTTAATGGTATCCGTAATTTTTGCAACATCCTTTAAATAAATAGGTGCACCAGTTGTATTGCGTACAATAATATTAGCAATATCATTGGCATTTTTTAATTGTCCTTTTAATTGCAAGTTGCGTTGCATATTACCTACTTCCAATAACCCCCCCGAAAGGTCAAGGTTTTCTCTTTGAATGGCAGCACTGATATCATCAAAAGTGATACCCGCAGTTTGCATGCGGAAATTATCTACATTAATTTGAAATTCTCTTTCAGGTGCACCCGCTAAATCAATTCTGTTAATTTGTGGAATGCCTTCTAATTTATCTTTTAAATCGTCGGCATATTTTTTAAGTTGAACGGTGCTGTAATTACCACTTATGTTTACAAACATAATTGGCTGATCGCTAATATTTAATTCCATTACACGGGGTTCCTGTGTAAGGTCATTAGGCAATTCACCTTTTGCTTTATCAACGGCATCCTTTACTTTTTGCAAAGCCACATCGGTTTTAACGTCTGTGCTAAACTCAACAGTAATTAATGAAAAATCTTGTTGAGAAGAGGATGTGAATTTATTTATCTTAACACCACTAATACTCTTAATTTGTTTTTCAATGGGCCTGGTTACTAAATTTTCAATATCCTTTGGCGAGTTACCTACATATACTGTTTGAACAAACATAGTAGGTATAATTACTTCCGGAAATTGTTCTTTAGGAAGGGTTAAGAATTGGTAAATACCCCCTAAGCTAATAAACAACATTAATAAGTATATGGATGTTTTATTCGTAATGCTCCAAGAGGTAGGACCAAACTCCTTAAATTGCTCTTTTATTTTTTGTATTGTCGACATATTGATGGTTTGTACTTTTAATAATGAGTGTGTTCTACTATTTTGTTGTCAAATTTTGACCATCAAATAATGACTGATAACCTTCGGTAATCATTTGTTCGCCTGCTGTTAAACCAGAAAGGATTTCGATATTGTTGGCATAAAATTCTCCAATAGTTACTGGTCTTTTACGTGCAATAAGTTTTCCGTTTTCGTTAGCAGCAACATAAATGAATTTTCCTTTTTCATCATTTTGTATGAGGTTGATAGGAATAATTATAGCATTTGCTTTAGTGTAATCTTTAATTTTCACTTGCACCAATTGATTAGGACGAAAATCCTTGTCCAATGGTAATTTCGATTCTACATAAAAGCTTCTATTTAAAGGATCAATTACACTACCAACTACGCCTAATTTTGCATCAATAGTTTTATTAATATCTGGGAATACTAAGGTTGCTTCGGTACCTACTTTAATTTTACCTGCATAATTTTCAGGCACCATGCTAGTTAACTTTAATTTTTCGGTGTTCACAATTTTAATTTGTCCTGCACCACCAAAAAGTTCACCCACTTTCACATTTACTTCCTCTGCCACACCATCCACATCACTATATACGCTTGTATAAGACAATTGCTGATTCATCATGCCCAATTGCTCTGTAGCGTCTTTTAATTGAC
>JALQXE010000072.1 GCA_023263235.1 Sediminibacterium sp.
TTACGCGTTGTTTTACCGTAATAACGATTTCTATCGCGACGCTTTGTTGCTTGTCTTACATCTTTTTTGGTAGCCGAATGATTTGCCATGTACTAATTAATTTTCAGGAGGGCAAAGGTAAGGGAAGAAGGCTAATTATTAAAATTAAAATGAAAAAAAATATAAAATCATTGTAAAATGTTGATATTCAATTATTTAAGTGATAATTAAGAATATCTAAGAACCCTTCAAAGAAATTGTTCTTTTCTACCTGTTTTTGAATTTAGAAAACAATAAAATTCTGTATTGTTTTTGCTGAAATTTTCCTTTTAAATCAATGAATTGCGCGATATTTGCGCTCCTAGAATTTCAAATAAAGCAAGTAATCTAAATGAAGGATTTTTCTTACATAACCAATTCTCACCCTTCTTTCATTGAGGGGATGTATCAACAGTTTTTACAGGATCCCAATTCAATTGATACTGAATTAAAAAAGTTTTTTGAAGGTTTTGATTTTGCCATGCAAAATGGTACAAGTCAATCAGTTGTAAATGCATCTGCAAATCAAACTGTAACTTCTTCAAGTTTATCTCATTCAAATACAAGTAGTGATCTTAGTTCAATTGACTGGGCAAAAGAAATTAATGTATATCGTTTAATATTGGGTTACCGAAATAAAGGCCATTTAATTGCGAAGACCAATCCAATTAGAGCTAGAAAAGATAGGCACGCTAATTTAGAATTAAATTTCTTTGGATTAAGTGAATCCGATTTAACCACTACATTTTTTGCAGGTAATTTATTGGGATTAGGTGCTACTAGCTTACAAAACATTATTGCGCATTTACAAAATGCATATGCAAAAAATATTGGTATTGAGTTTAAATATATTTCAGATCAAGAGAAAGTAGATTGGTTAACCAATGAGATGGAGCATTCTTTTTCAGAACCCATTGCTATAGATCAAAAAAGACGCATTCTAGAGAAATTAAATCAGGGTGTGATTTTTGAAAAGTTTTTACACACAAAATATATTGGTCAGAAAAGATTTTCTCTTGAAGGCGGAGAGTCTACAATTGCAGCATTAGATGCGATAATTAATGTTGGTGCCGATAATGGTGTACAAGAAGTAGTGATTGGTATGGCGCATCGCGGTCGTTTAAATGTGCTAGCGAATATCATGGGCAAAACTTATGAACAAATATTTAGTGAATTTGAAGGTACAGCAGTATTGGATCAAACTATGGGAAGTGGTGATGTGAAATATCATATGGGTTATAGCTCTGAAGTAACAACAAATGCAAATAAAAGTGTGCATTTAAAATTAATGCAAAATCCATCGCATTTAGAAGCGGTGGATCCAGTTGTTTTAGGATTTGCGCGCGCAAAGGCAGATGTTTTGTATGGGAAAGATTTTAAGAAAGTATTGCCTATTTTAATTCATGGTGATGCTTCAGTTGCAGGACAAGGTATCGTGTATGAAATTTTACAAATGTGTGATTTGCATGGATATAGAACGGGTGGAACCATACATTTTGTAATTAATAATCAAATTGGATTTACAACGGACTTTGATGATGCTAGAAGTGCGAACTATTGTACATCGGTTGCAGCCATGGTGCAGGCACCTGTATTGCATGTGAATGGGGATGACGCCGAAGCAGTATATAAGGCAGTAGTGATTGCAACAAAATACCGTCAAATTTATCAATCGGATATTTTTGTGGACATGGTATGTTATAGAAAACATGGACATAATGAAGGGGATGATCCTAAATATACCCAACCTCAATTGTATAAATTAATTGAGCAACATAAAAATCCAAGAGAAACTTATGTGGAGTTTCTTTTACAAAATGGAACTGCTGATGCTAAAAATTTAGCAAAAGAAATGGAACAAAAATTTTGGTCCGACTTGCAAGCACGCCTGGATGAGGTAAAGCAAAATCCACTGCCTTACAAATATCAAGCGCCAGAATTGGCATGGAAGGCAATGCAAAAAGCTACACCTGCCGATTTTGAATCTTCACCAGACACTTCGATAAGTGCCGATAAAGCAAAATACATTTTTAACGCATTAATGCGATGGCCTGAAGGTTTTACTCCATTAAAAAAAGTGGAGAAATTAATTCAGGAGAAAGTGAAATTATTTGAGACTGAAAATAAAATTGACTGGGCAACGGGTGAGTTAATGGCCTATGCATCTTTGTTGGCAGAAGGTAAAACAGTGAGAATGAGTGGTCAGGATGTGAAGCGTGGTACATTCAGTCATAGACATGCTGTATTATTTGATGAAAATACAAACCAGCAATATTGTCGATTAGATCATATTGCCCAAAGCCAACAACCTTTTAGAGTTTACAATTCTTTGTTAAGTGAGTATGGTGTATTGGGTTTTGAATATGGATATGCATTAGCCAATGCACAAGCCTTGGTTATTTGGGAAGCGCAATTTGGAGACTTCTCTAATGGTGCACAAACTATCATTGATCAATTTATTGCTGCAGGTGAACAAAAATGGCAAAGACAAAATGGAGTAGTGATGTTATTGCCACATGGATATGAGGGACAAGGGCCTGAACATAGTAGTGCAAGATTGGAAAGATATTTACAATTATGTGCTGAGTGCAATATGGTAATTACAAATATTACTACTGCTGCAAACTTCTTCCATGCATTGCGTCGTCAATTAACATGGAATTTCCGTAAGCCAATGATTAACTTCTCTCCAAAAGCGAATTTGAGAAGTCCATGGACTTTTAGTGATATTAAAGATTTCACAGAGGGCGGATTTAAAGAAGTATTAGATGATACTTTTGTTAAGGATCCTACGCAAGTAAAAAAAGTATTGTTCTGCTCAGGTAAAATTTCATATGAATTAGCAGAAAAACAAAAATCTGAGAACAGAAACGATATTGCTATTGTGCGTTTAGAGCAATTGTATCCATTGCCAGTGAATCAAATAAAAGCATTGCAACAGAAGTACGACAAAGCAGTGTGGTTCTGGGTACAGGAAGAGCCTCAAAATATGGGTGCAGCTAGCTTTTTGCAAATGAATTTAAAAGCCATTAAGTTTGGTGTCATTAGCAGACAGGCAAGTGCATCTACTGCAACAGGCTATATGAAAATTCATGCTAAAGAACAAGCGGACATTTTAACAACCGCATTTTCGATTTAAATATTAATTAGTTTCAATTATGATTTCTATAAAAGTACCAACAGTAGGAGAGTCAATCACAGAAGTAACTTTGTTAAAATGGACAATGGCCGAAGGAGCATGGGTAGACCGTGATGAAGTGATTGCAGAATTAGAAAGTGAGAAAGCCACTTTTGAAGTGAATGCTGAACAAGCCGGTGTGTTATTTCACAAAGCAAAGGAAGGAGATAGTATATTAATTGGAGATGTATTAGCAGATATCGACGAGACAGCTCCTAAGCCAGCTCATGCGGAAGCGCCAGTTGCAGCAGCTACTACTCCTGCTCCTGTACAAAATAGTCAAGCGCCTGTGACAGCAGTTCCTAATAATGTGAAAGCAACACCAGTAGCAGCAGCTATTATTGCGGATAAAAAGGTTGATACTACTCAAATTAAAGCAAGTGGATATGCTGGAAAGATTACTAAAATTGATGTGTTAGATGCATTGAATAATCCTGGTAAAATTCAATTTAATGGACAAGATTTATTTTCTCGCAATGTGCGTCCTGAGAAAATGAGCAATCTAAGAAAAACAATTAGCCGTCGTTTAGTGGAAGCAAAAAACACCACAGCTATGTTAACTACTTTTAATGAAGTAGACATGACGGCGATTATGCAAATAAGAAAACAATTCAAAGATAAATTTAAGGAAGCACATGGCGTGAATTTAGGTTTCATGAGTTTCTTTGCTAAAGCTTGTGCGATTGCTTTAACTGAATGGCCAAGTGTAAATGCATTTATTGACGGAGATCAAATTTTGTATCACGATTATGCCGATATTAGTATAGCAGTTAGTACTCCAAGAGGGTTAACGGTGCCTGTAATTAGAAATGTAGAAAGCTTAAGCATGGCAGAGATTGAAAAGAGTGTGCTTGTTTTAGCTGGAAAGGCGAGAGACTCAAAATTAACCACCGAAGATTTAACGGGAGGGACTTTTACCATTACTAATGGAGGTGTTTTTGGTAGTTTAATGAGTACACCCATTATTAATATTCCACAGTCTGCAATTTTAGGAATGCACAAAATTCAAGAGCGTCCAATGGCCGTAAATGGGGAGGTGAAAATATTACCAATGATGTATTTGGCATTAAGTTACGACCACCGTATCATTGATGGTCGTGAAAGTGTTGGATTCTTAGTAAGGGTAAAAGAGTTATTAGAAAATCCTTCTTTATTATTAATTGGAAAAGATCCAGTTGCCAGCTTATTAGAATTGTAATGCATTATGCAGTTCATAAAGATATTGCCAACAAATTATTAGCAGCTTATCATGGGGAAGAGCCGCTTGCCAATTATTTGAAAAAATATTTTGCAGCCAACAAAAAACATGGTAGTAAGGATCGTAAAAATATAAGTGCACTTTGTTATGCGCATTTTAGGAAGGAAGTAAAATCCTTTCCTTTGGCCAATAAAATTTCCAATAAAATAGATTCGGATAAATTTGTGCAGTCGCATCAAACACAGCCTTTATTATTCATTCGTATTCGTCCTTGGCAAAAGGATAAAGTGGTTCAAAAATTACAAGCTGCTCAAATTGAATATAAAGAAGTTGCAGAAAATGCATTTGCTTTTGCAAATACTACTTCATTGCAAAATATTTTAGAACTTAATAAGGAAGTAGTAATACAGGATTTAAATTCACAAGCACTTACAGAACTTTTGTTATTAGTGCCCACGAGTGTAGAACATCCCATACAAGTTTGGGATGCCTGTGCAGCGAGTGGGGGAAAAACCATTTTAATGTTTGATACTATGTCCAATATAAGGATGCATGTGTCGGATATTAGAGAAAGTATTTTATTTAATGCAGATAAACGTTTGCAAGAGGCTGGTATACGTCCTGCAAGTGTGCAAGAAATTGATTTAACGCAGTCTTTTGATATTAAGAAACCGTTTGATTTTGTTTTTGCCGATGTGCCTTGTTCTGGAAGTGGTACCTGGGGTAGAACGCCGGAACAGTTAGCTTATTTTACAGAGACTCAATTGAATAAGTATACCAAATTGCAATCTCAAATTTTGCATAATATTATTCCTACTGTAAAATTGCATGGACATTTATTATTTGCTACTTGTTCTGTGTATAAAGACGAAAACGAAAATAATGTAGAAGCATTGTTAGCTTCTGGTAAATTCAAAGTGGTGAAGCAACAATATTATACCGGATACACCCAACAAGCAGATACTTTATTCGGCGCTTTATTAGAAAAAATTGCTGAGTAAATATAATTAAGACAAACTTGGTATTAAGGCCCCGCTTTGAATAATGCCGCCAGCAACCACATCATCTCCTTCATAAAATACTGCACTTTGACCTGGCGCAATACTTTTTACATTTTGATAAAATCTTGCTTGAACACCATTATCGGTGTGAGATAGGGTACATAACGCACCGCTGTCATGGTATCTAATCTTGGCCATTAAATCGGTAGGACCTTCTAAATGGTCATATTTAATCCAGTTAATTTTAGAAACCAACATATCGTTAGAATCTAAATCTTTCTCTTCGCCAATAACAACAATATTTTTTTCGGGATCAATGGCTGTTACATAAGCAGGTTTGCCTAAAGCAATTTCCAATCCCTTTCTTTGTCCAATCGTATAAAAAGGATACCCTTTATGTTTGCCCAATCTTTTTCCTTTTGTATCTACAAACCATCCTCCGTTAACTTTTTCTTCTAAACCTTCTATACGTCTTTTTAAAAATCCACGGTAATCATTATCTGGAACAAAACAAATTTCGTAGCTCTCACTTTTTTTAGCCAACTCGGGATAGCCCATATCAATGGCCATTTGACGAATAGCTGTTTTATGCATACCGCCTAAAGGCAATATGGTTCTACTTAATAAATCCTGATCTACACCCCATAATACATAACTCTGGTCCTTGGTTTCATCCAAGCCTTTTGATATCACATAACGCCCATTGGAATATTGACGCACTTTTGCATAGTGGCCAGTTGCAATAAAATCGCAACCCAAAGCATCGGCACGTTTTAACAATGCTCTCCACTTTATATGGGTGTTGCACATTACGCAGGGGTTGGGAGTGCGACCAGCTAAATATTCTTCAACAAAGTTTTCAATTACAAAATCCCCAAACTCATCTCTAATATCTAATATATAATGGGGGAATCCATTGTTCACGGCAGCTAATCGCGCATCATTAAAGGAATCAATATTACAACATCCTGTTTCTTTGCCGTTGGTATTGCTGGTAGAGTAGTCCCAGGTTTTCATGGTGATACCCACCACTTCGTAACCTTCATTATGCAGCATAAGGGCTGCGACTGTACTGTCAATTCCGCCGCTCATAGCGACTAAAACCTTACCTTTTTTACTCATAGTCTTTGGCCAGTTAAAAGTTGGCTTGGCACAAAAGTAACTCATTTACCGAAAAATACTATCTTCACTGCCATATAACGACAAAATTTAAGAAAATGATCAAGTTACAAGTAATCGGAAATTTGGGCAAAGATGCCCAAGTAAACAATGTGAATGGGAAGTCTGTAATCAACTTTAATGTTGCACATACAGAAAGGTACAAAGATGCGCAAGGCAATCAAAAAGACAGAACAACCTGGGTAGATTGTTCTTATTGGACAGATCGAACTGCGGTAGCGCCTTATTTAAAGAAAGGGACACAAGTGTATGTTGAAGGTACACCAGATGTAAGAACGTATACCACTGCGGATGGTCGTAATGGTGCTTCATTAACTTTACGTATCGCTTCTGTACAATTATTAGGAAGTAGAGGAAATGGTGGAGATAGTCCAGCGCCCGATCAAAGTGCGGGTGCAACTTATACACCAAATGCTGCGTCAACTGGTGATGAAAATATGGCAGATGATTTGCCATTTTAGTGCAATCAACTAAATTTATAAAGGTGTGCTTCGGTACACCTTTTTTTATGTGTAAATTTGCATCATTAAAATAGTAATTGTTGATAGTTGAATTTGACTTCAAACTCTCACAAAGAAATATTTATCGAAAAATAATTTATGAGCGATTCCATATATACTTACCAACAATTATATTCCTTTGTTTTACATGTTTTTTTAAAGATGGGTTGTTCAAATGAGGATGCGCATTTGGCAAGTACTGTTTTATTATCTGCAGATTTAAGAGGGATTGATAGTCATGGTATTGCTCGTTTGGTGGGGTATGTTCGTTTATGGGAGGCCGGTAGAATAAATCTTACACCCAATATTAAAATTGTGCATGAAACTCCATCTACGGCAGTGGTGGACGGGGATAAAGGTTTGGGATTAGTCGTTGCTCCTAAAGCCATGCAAATTGCAATGGATAAAGCAAAGCAGGTTGGCACGGGATGGGTGAGTGTAAAAAATAGTAATCATTTTGGCATAGCTGGGTATCATGCAATGATGGCTTTGTCTCAGGATATGATTGGCATGGCAATGACCAATGCGAGTGCATTAGTAGCACCTACTTATGCAGCCGAAAAAATGTTAGGCACCAACCCTATAGCTGTTGCAGTTCCTGCTGGTAATGAATTTCCATTTGTAGCTGACTTTGCAACCACCACAGCGGCGAATGGTAAACTAGAAATTGCACAAAGAAATAACGAGCCTATTCCAACAGGTTGGGCACAGGATGCGGAAGGTAATCCAAGTAATGATGCACATATTTTAAAAAAAGGGGGAGCATTACTGCCATTGGGATCAGAGAAAGAATTAGGAAGCCATAAAGGATATGCCTTAGGAAGCATTGTAGATATATTTAGTGCTGTTTTGAGCGGAGCAAGTTTTGGTCCATGGGCACCGCCTTTCCCTGCATATGTACCAATGCCTGATAATATGCCAGGTGAAGGTTTAGGTCATTTTTTAGGAGCTATGCGTATAGATGCATTTAGACCTGCTCAGGATTTTAAATCTAATATGGACATTTGGTTAAACAGATTCCGCAATGCAAAGCCTTCGGAAGGTCATGAAAGAGTTTATGTAGCCGGAGATATGGAAAGAAATATGGAGATTGTGCGTATGAAAGAGGGGATTCCATTGGTTAAGGATGTAGTGTCAGATTTATTATCATTATCCAATAAGTTTTCAATTGCTTTATAATTTCAATTTATTTGCGAAGTCCTTATTTTAATTAAGACTAACGCCTGTTTTCGGATTTCCTTTTTACATTTGCACCTCTAATTAAGAATGATTATGAAAATAATGAAGTTTGGAGGAACCAGTGTGGGGAAGCCAGAGCGCATGCACCAGGTATCTCAGTTAATTACAAAAGATACAGAACCTACAATTGTTGTATTAAGTGCCTTAAGTGGAACAACAAATGCGTTAGTTGGTATTAGTGATTTTTTAGCAAATTCGGATAAAGTCGGCGCCACAGTTCAAATTGAAACTTTAGAAAAACATTATCGAGCTTTTATTTTGGATTTATTAAAATCGGAAGTGTTAAGAGAAAAAGCAAATGCAATTATTGATGAGCATTTTGAATTTCTAAAAATTACACAACGCATTTCATTAAGTGACGCTTTAAATAGAGATATACTTGCGCAAGGAGAATTAATGAGTACAAAATTATTCTCATTGTATTTAGAGCAAGAAAATATAGATCATGCATTAATACCAGCATTAGAATTTATGCGTTTAGATGCAAATGAAGAACCAGATTTAGTATTGATTAGAGAAAAACTAGAAACTGTATTATCAGCGCATCCTTCTAAGAAACTATTTATTACGCAAGGGTATATATGCAGAAATGCAAAAGGGGAAGTAGATAATTTAAAAAGAGGAGGAAGTGATTATACAGCCTCCTTAATCGCTGCTGCTGTAAAAGCTTCTGTTTGTGAAATTTGGACTGATATAGATGGCATGCATAATAATGATCCGCGCGTTGTGGACAAAACCGTTGCCATTGAACAATTGAGTTTTGATGAGGCTGCAGAGTTAGCTTATTTTGGTGCAAAAATTTTACATCCAACTTGTATTTGGCCAGCACAACAAGAAAATGTTCCAGTGAAATTATTAAACACCATGCAGCCTTCAGCAGCTGGTACGGTCATTAAAAAAGAAGCGGGTACAGTTGGTGTAAAAGCAGTTGCTGCAAAGGATGGTATTATTGCAGTGAAAATTAAGAGTAGTAGAATGTTGCTTGCTTATGGTTTTTTAAGAAAAATATTTGAGGTTTTTGAAAAGTATAAGACACCTATAGATATGATTACAACTTCGGAGGTAGCCGTATCCGTAACTATTGATACCGATGAGCACTTAACAGAAATTATTAACGAGCTTTCTAACTTTGCTTCTATTGAAGTAGAAAAAGAGCAAACTATTGTTTCCATTGTTGGTAATCAAATTGCAAAGACAGATTCAATATTAAAGAACTTGTTTGATGCAATTAATGAAGTACCAGTAACAATGGTAAGCTACGGAGGAAGCCCTCATAACATTTCTTTATTATTACCAAGTGCTTTTAAAACGAAAACATTGCAACTGGTGAACAAAGGACTTTTCAATTTATAAGCGTTTTTTAACATTTTCCATTGCTCTCAGCAGTGAATGACGCTAAAAATAACTTTGTTCATCTAAAATTGTGAACTCGCTGCGCTCAGACATGCACAATTTTTAAACGATGAACTTAAGTCATTTTCTTAACGCTATTCACAAATGTTTGCGATTATAAAATGTTAAAAAAAACGATATTAAATTTTCACTATAGCCAATAAAAAAGAGCCAAATATAGCATTTGGCTCTTTTTATGTGTAGCACTAGTAAAGTTTAGATAAATAATAATGCATCTCCGTAAGAGAAGAAACGATATTTATCTTTAATTGCTTTTTTGTATGCTTCCATTGCTAATTCATAACCTGCAAAAGCACAAGTCATAATTAATAAACTTGTTTTTGGTAAATGGAAGTTAGTTACTAAACTATCGGCAATATTAAAATTGTAAGGAGGGTGGATGAAATGGTTTGTCCAACCTTCAGCTGGTTTCAGTAAACGTTGCGCTGTAACGCTGCTTTC
>JALQXE010000115.1 GCA_023263235.1 Sediminibacterium sp.
AGAGAAGCTGCAAACTTTTTAACCAGTAAAAAAGTATGGTTGCCACAGGCTGATTTTCAAAAATTAGTAGAGAAAAATTCTCCACTTGCTTTACTAGGATATATGGTGCAAGAAGCAGGAAAAGATATTGGTGTTATACAAGAAGTGATTGAACAACCACATCAGTTAATGGTGACTATACTATACCAAGGACAAGAAGCCTATATTCCCTTACATGAAGAAAGTTTGAAGGGAGTGAATCATGCAAAAAAAATAGTGCAAGTAGAATTGCCAGATGGGCTCTTAGATTTGTATACCGAGGCTACTGAGTAAAGGGGGATTTTTTTGTATATTTAATATTCAAACATTTTCATTTCTTAAAAAATTAAATATGCGTCGTTTATTATTTACCATGGTATTGGGACTAAGTTCAATTTGCTTATTTGCCCAAAAAACTTATTTGCATTGCGGTCAATTAATTGATGTAAAACAATTGCAGGTCCTGAAACAAAAAACAGTTGTCATTGAAGGCAATAAAATAGTTGATATATTAGATGGATATATTAAAGCGGGAGCTACTGATAAAACTATTGATTTAAAATCAAGCACGGTGATGCCGGGATTAATGGACATGCATGTGCATTTTGAACAAGAAACAAGTCCAAACAGATACTTGGAAGTTTTTACGCAAAATGATGCTGATGTTGCTTTTGGCGGTATCAAGTTTGCACAAATTAGTTTAATGAGTGGATTCACTTCTGTTAGAGATTTAGGCGGTTCTGGTGTAAATATAGCAATGCGTAAAGCGGTACAAAAAGGACAAATTATCGGACCAAGAATTTATACAGCAGGAAAATCCATTGCCACAACGGGAGGCCATGCAGATCCTACTAATAACTATAGAAAAGATTTAATGGGTGACCCTGGTCCAAAGGAGGGTGTCATTAATGGCCCAGAAGATGCTTATAAAGCAGTGAGACAAAGATACAAGGATGGGAGTGATGTAATAAAAATTACAGCGAGTGGAGGGGTTTTAAGTATGGCCGCAAGTGGAGAAAATCCTCAATTTACAGAAGAAGAAGTGAAAGCGATTGTAGCCGCTGCAAAGGATTATGGTTTTAAAGTAGCAGCACATTGTCATGGAGTTGAGGCCATGCGAAGAGCTATTATAGGAGGCGTAAGTTCAATTGAGCACGGCACCTTGATGGACGAATCTATCTTTCCTTTAATGAAACAGTATGGAACTTATTTAGTGCCAACAATTATAGCTGGAAAATCAGCTGCAGACTCTGCAAAAATTCCTGGATACTATCCACCAATGGTTGCTAAAAAAGCATCCGAAATTGGTCCTCGTATTCAAAATACTTTTTCCAAAGCTTATAAAGCAGGTGTAAAAATTGCATTTGGAACTGATGCAGGTGTATTCGCACATGGTAAAAACTGGAAAGAGTTTGTATACATGACCGAAGCTGGAATGCCAATGATTGAAGCCATTCAGGCGGCTACCTGGAATGCTGCAGACTTGATGGGTACACAAGCAATTTTAGGAAGTATTGAAAAAAATAAATTAGCAGATATTATTGCAGTAGATGGTGATCCTATTACGAATGTTGAAGCAATGGGTAAAGTGAATTTTGTAATGAAAGACGGGGTGGTATATAAGTCTAAATTATAAAATTAAATTGCAGCCTGCATTTTTATAAAGCGGCATTCCATTTTTCCAATTGCTTTAAAGTAGCAGATAAATCTTTTGGTAAAGGGGCTTCAATGTGGAGCTCCTTTCCTTTATACACAAATTGAACACTTGCAGCATGCAATGCCTGTCTTGCCATTAAGGGTCGTTCTTCCTCTTCTACTTTTGCTAGTTTAAAATTTTTCTTTTTAATACTAGATAGTTTTAATTTTTCACCATCTCCATATAAATCATCCGACACAATTGGGTGACCTATATGTTTTGTATGTACTCTAATTTGATGTGTGCGTCCAGTAAAAATTTGAAAACTTACCCAGGCATATTGCTTAAAGTATTTCACAACCTCATAACTTGTTTTGGATTCCTTTCCTTTTGCATGTATCATCATGTAACCCTTTTTAATAGGGTGTTCCATCATGTTTTCTTCTATCACACCTGTTTGTGGGGGACGTCCGTTTACGATACCAAAATATTTTTTTACAATCGTTCTCCCTTCAAAAATTTCACTTAATTCTTTATGTGCTTCAGCATTTTTTGCAAAAATGATTAATCCACTTGTTTGTTGATCCAAACGATGAACAGTAAAAATAGATCCAAATTTTTCTTGCAATAAAGATTTAACGGAGCCTTCTTTCCCAAAACGATCGGGGATACTTAATAATCCAGCTGGTTTATTAAGTACAATCATATCCTCGTCTTCAAATAATATTTCTAACATCCTTTAGTGAATTATGAAATCAAATTAGCTAGCGTTAGTAGGTATAAATTACTTAGCAGCTTTTCGTGTAAATGATTTATTTAAGAACTTTAATAAACGCACTTCTTTTTCGCTTAAAAATCTCCATTTGCCCCTGTCTACATTTTTTTTAGTAAGGTTGGCAAACATGACTCTATCTAAATGTCGTACGTCATATCCTAAATGTTCGAATATTCTTCTTACAATTCTATTTCTTCCACTGTGTATTTCAATACCAATCACATTTCTTTCCTTGCCAACATAACTTACTGCATCTGCTGCAATAAATCCGTCCTCCAAAGTTACTCCCGCAGCAATGGCTTCCATATCCGCTTTCGTAACAGGCTTGTCTAATGTAACTTCATATATTTTTTTAATCTCGTAGGATGGATGTGTTAATTTTTGTGCTAAATCTCCATCGTTGGTCAAAATTAAAACCCCAGTTGTGTTTCGGTCTAGTCTTCCCACAGGGAACATTCTTTGGGTAGTTGCATTTTTAATAATATCCAATACTGTTTTTCTTCCTTCCGGATCATTTGCAGTACATATATAATCCTTTGGCTTATTTAATAAAATATAAACAGGCGTTACTTGCAATTGCAATACCTTCCCTTTTAATCTTACTACATCTTTGTATTGAACTTTATAACCCGGTTCTAATACGGTATCGCCATTTACCGTGATGTGTCCGCTTTTTACCAATTCTGCAGCTTCTCTTCTTCCGCAAGTGCCGGCATGTGCAATGTATTTATTCAATGGCATTTGCTCATATGGCATATCGTCACTTGCATTTACCTTGCCAATACTTGCCGTTCTTTTAGCATCGGCTTTATCCATAGCAGCTGGTGTTCTTTTGGATGCTGCTAAACGAGGTGAGCCAACTCCGGCGCCTCTTTTAATTTCACCATATTTAGCCGGCTTATCATCCAATACTTTTTTAGGAGCAGATTTTGCTCTCAATGGTATAGAATATTTTGGAGGACCTGTAACGTAATCTTTTTTAGCATAGCCACCTTTTTTATTATTGCCCACTGGTTCTACTGCAATTCCTCTAGCTATGTCTTTTTTTCTTTGACGTGCTGCTTCACCTGCCGCTCTTGAATCGGCTTTCGCTTTTTTCTTTTCTTGTCTGTATTCTTCTTTAACAGCGCTGCCTTTTTTCTTATTGGCAAATTTGTCAAAGTTGTCTGATCTCTTATTCTTCATGCACCTAATTAATTATGTTTAATCTGTTCAACTAGCCTTTATTGGCTAATTGCCCACAAGCAGCATCAATATCCTTTCCTCTACTACGTCTTACTCTTACATTTACTCTGTTCTTTTGTAAAATTTCAACAAATCGCTCAAAGCCGTCCTCATCTGGTTTATCAAACCCAAAATGATCCACTGCATTGTATTCAATGACGTTGATTAAATCCGCGGGCACTTGACGGTATATTTTTGTTAGTTCTTCTGCATCTTTTTCAGAATCGTTAAAGTCTTTAAATAAAATATATTCAAAAGAAATTTCCGTTCCTGTCTTTTTATAAAAATAGTTTAAGGCTTCAATCAATGATTTTATATTATTACTTTCATTAATTGGCATTACTTCATTTCTTTTCTTGTCATTTGGCGCATGTAAGGATACAGCCAATTTAAATCTTACACCATCGTCACCTAGTTGTCGTATTTGTTTTACCAAACCAGCAGTAGAAACGGTAATACGTTTAGGACTCATACCCAATCCGTCCGGAGATGTAATTTTCTCTATTGCTTTTAATACATTATGATAGTTCATAAGTGGCTCACCCATGCCCATAAATACAATATTGCTTAAATGCTTTTCATGCGCCGCTTCACTTTGTTGGTTGATATAAACCACCTGATCATAAATCTCATCAAAATTTAAATTTCGCTTGCGATCCATGGTCCCAGTTGCACAAAATTTACAGCTTAAACTACAGCCAATTTGCGAGGATACACAAGCCGTTTTTCGCTCACTTGTTGGGATTAATACCCCTTCAATCATGTGTTCGTCAAAAGTGCGAAACCTTGTTTTTAAGGTGCCGTCCTCACTTTGTTGGGTAGTATCTATTTGTAAGGCCGGAAAGCTGAAGCTTTCTACCAATAATTTTCTTAGGTCTTTACTCAAATTGGTCATTTCGTCAAAGCTATGGGCATGCTTTTGCCACAACCATTCTACAATTTGCTTTACCCTAAATGGTTTTTCGCCAATTTGAGCTATAAATCGCTCAATTTCAGCTACTTCTACATGTCTAATATTAGGTCTTGTCTTCTCCATAATGCAAAGATACTTTATCCAATTTGTATCCCTTTATTTCTTTTTGTGGGCTCAAAAAAACAATCTAAATTCATTGTCTCAAAAAATCAATATGAAAAAATTAAGTTTAATGCTTGTTATAATGCTTGGAATTATGACAGCTGTGAATGCGCAAACCGCTCCTTTGAAGGATTATGTAGGTAAATACGTTTTTGCGGCAGGTAGTCCTGTGGCAGAAGTGAGTTTAACAGTTGAGCAAGATGCTTTAGTAATTAATTCAGCAATGGGTTCAACTCCATTAGAGAAAAAAGGAGTTGATACTTTTTATTTAGCTGCCTATGACGCGTTGGTGATTTTCAAAAGAACACCTGCTAAAGAAGTAGAAACACTTTCTATTAATGTTCAAGGAATGGAATTAGTAGGTACAAAAGAAGCATCGGCTACAACCACTGGAAACAAAGAAGAAGAATTTCAAAATAAAGTTTGGGCTGCAAAATTAGAAAACTAGTTTTTAGCTAGAATTCAAAATTCACTAAATCATTAAATGAAATAGTGGTTTGCTTTCCTGTTGCTAAATTTTTTATTGTGCATTCTTTTTTTGCAACTTCGTCGGTTCCAATAATTAAAATATTGGGGATTCCTTTTTTCTCAGCATATTTAAATTGCTTGTCAAATTTGCTCTTTTCAGGGTACATTTCACAAGCAATTTTTTTATCTCTTAATGCAAGCATTTGCGCGTAAGCTACTTTTGCTTCGGCTTCACCCAAATTAAAAAATAAAACCTGCGTGCCTTGCGCAATACTTTCAGGGAAAAGATTTTTTTCTTCTAATACATCGTAAATACGATCCACCCCAAAGCTAATGCCCACACCGGGTATGTTAGGTACGCCAAATAAACTAGTGAGGTCATTGTAGCGGCCACCACCACCAATACTGCCCATTTGCGCATCCATAGCCTTTACTTCAAAAATAAGTCCAGTATAATAATTTAATCCTCTCGCTAAAGTGAAATCAGCCACCAAGTGCTTGTCCATTCCAGTAGAAGCATGGTAGTCTAAAACATAATTTAATTCTTCAATACCTTTTTTGCCGTTTTCATTATCTCCTAATAACAAAGCAAGTGCATTTATTTTTTCTTCATTCGTTCCAGTTATGTTTAAATATTTTTCTACAGTTTCTTGTTGTGCTGAAGTAAAATTTTTATTGTTTAATTCCTCCTTCACTTTTTCCCAACCAATTTTATCTAATTTATCTATAGCTATGGTGAGGTCAATTAATTTATCCTCCCCTCCACAAACTTGCGCTAACCCTAATAAAACTTTTCGATTGTTAATTTTTATTTCAACAGGTAATTTTAATTTTTCAAAAGCAGTAACATAAATCGCTAATAGATCCACTTCATTAATTAAGCTGTCACTACCAACCACATCTGCATCACATTGATAAAATTCACGGTATCTTCCTTTTTGTGGTCTATCGGCTCTCCATACCGGCTGAATTTGATAGCGCTTAAATGGAAAAGTTAATTGTCCATGATTCATGGCTACATATCTTGCAAATGGTATAGTTAAATCATAGCGTAAAGCACGTTCAGAGATGGCAGTATTGTTTTTTCCCTCTAGTATTTTTGCAAAGCCCTCATTAATTTGAGTGCGCTTTTGAGGGTTGTCTAATCCATTGTTTAGAATCTTAAAAATGAGTTTATCTCCTTCTTCGCCATATTTACCCATGAGCGTTTCCAAATTTTCCATACTTGGCGTTTCTAAGGGTTGAAACCCATATAGCTCAAATACTCCACGAATGGTTTGAAAAATATATTGACGTTTTTGTACCGTACTGGCATTAAAATCTCGGGTGCCCTGTGGCAAGGATGGTTTACTCATGCTGTCCAATTTGACCGTAAAGATAAATTTTTAAATTCATCCTATATAATTGATTAATTTGCCTCATAAATCATTGCAATATGTCCGATTTTAATCCTAAAAGAGCAAGATCAGAAAAAACCTATAGAATTTTTAGAAGTATCTATGACTTTACGATGGCGGCCCTTATTTTAGGCTGTGCTGTTGTTATGTTTGCAGCAAAATATTTTCATCTTGACCAAGTAATTAATTTAGACAACGAATGGCGTATCATTTTTGGCTGCATGTGTTTACTTTATGGTGGATTTAGATTGTATAGAGGCTTTCAAAGAGACTACTAAGTTTCCATTTTCAAGGATTCAATTTATTAATTTAAGATTATTTTATGCGCAAATTTTTACTTGCATCTAGCCTTTTAATTCTTTTTATTTCTTGTAGTAATAAAAAACAATATGCGCCGCAGGATACCCTTACTACTGGCAGCATTCGTATATCTGCTGAAGAATGCTTCAAGCCTATATTGGAAGAAGAAATTAAAGTTTTTAAGTCCCTAAATCCAAAGGCAAATTTCATTGTTGAATATAAGTCTGAGATTGAATGTTTAAAAGACTTTACCTCTGATAGTACTCGTATGATATTTATTACAAGAGGCTTGGATAAAAGGGAGGAGGCTTCGTTTAAAAATCAATTAGGGTATACACCTACTTTTGGCATTTTAGCATATAGTGCCATCGCAATTTTGGTACATAAGGAATCAAAAGATACATTGTTTAGTTTATCAGATTTAAAGGACAGATTAGTAGGTACAAATTCACAAACAGTGGTAATGGATGGCAATAATTTAACGGGGGTTGTGAGGTTTTTAAAAGATAGTTTAGCAAAGAATGCGCCATTTGGAAAAAATGTGGTTTCGGCAGATGGCAGCAAGGGGGTAATTGAATACATTAAAACGCATCCAGAAGCAATGGGGTTTTTAGACCTAAGTTGGATAGGAGATGGACTTGATCCGAAACAAGCCGAAGAAAGAAAATTTGTAAAAACTGCAATGTTAGAGTGTACGCTGTGTGCTGAGAAAGGTCTGTTTGCCCAACCTTCCCAATCAACCATCAGTAAAGGAGAGTACTCATTATCACTTCCAATGTATTACGCATTAAAAGAAAATGCTCCTGGTTTAGGCTCTGGATTATTAAATTATATTAGTTCGGAGAATGGGCAAAAAATCATTAATCGTGCTTCCTTGGTGCCTGTAAAGATGAATTTAAACAAGCGTAAAGTCATCTAAAATTAGAATTCTAGAATACTAACGGTTTTTAGTAATTTTCGTAAAAATTATAACTATTTCTTGCAAAAAAATTAATAATTTTAGCATTCTCAAATAGTGAGTCGGAGGTATTCTGTTTTTGAGACCTAGAACGTTATTTTAACAATAAAAAAACAAGTGATGAGAAAATTGGCTTTTTTGATGATGGGAGTTGCTTTTTTAGTAACTGGATTACAAGCTCAGGTTGCGCCCTCACCTTTAGCGCAAGGAATTAAACTATTGCATTATGAGAAAAATAAATCAGCACTTGATTTTTTCGCTGCTGAAGTAAAGAAAAATCCTACCGATCCTGAAACTATTTTCTGGTATGGTCAGGCAATTTTAGCTCAAAACTATAATGGTATTCCAACTGCGGCTTCAATTGCAGAAGCTAAAACTGTTTATCAGCAAGCTTTACAAGCTAAAGGAAATGATGCATGGCTGCTAATTGGTATGGCCCATATCCAATATTTAGAAGGTGCAGATGCCGATTTAATTAGAAATAATTTAGAATTAGCTATTACTACATCTAAAATATCAAGTGGCAAAAACAGGTCAAAGAATAATCCTGAAATTATCAATGCATTAGGTCGTGTATTTGCTGAATTGCCATTGGGCAAGGGTAACAACCAATATGCAGTTCAAAAGCTCAATGATCTCATTTCTGAATATGGCGAACAACCATTAAATCCTAATATTTACATTTATTTGGGCATTAACCATTTAAAAATAGGTGGTGATTTGTCAGGTGGGGAAGCAGTTGTTGCTTTTAAAAAGGCTGCAGAGCGTGATCCTAAAAACGCCTTCCCTTACTATAAGATTGGTAAAATTTATCAAAGCCAAAACAATAAAGAAAGCTTTGAAGAGAATTACGAGAAAGCCCTTTCTATTGACCCAGCAATGGCACCAGTGTATGTTGCTTTATATAACCACTATGCTACTTTAGATACCGCTAAAGCAAGAAAAAATTTGGACTTGTTTCTTCAATATGCCGATAAAGATCCTTCATTCGACTACTTATATGCCGATTATTTATTCCAAGTTGCTCAATATGACGCTTCCTTGGCAAAGGCCATTGAGTTAAAGAATTCAATTGGCATTGAAGCTTATCCTCGAATTGCTGTTTTATTGGCATACAACTATGACCGTAAAGGAGATTCTGCTTCTGCAAGAACTTACATTGAGCAATATATTAATACGCAGCCTGCTGATAAAATCCAATCCTTAGATTATGATTTGGCTGTTAAAGTAATTTCAAAATTTGCCGGTGCGCAAGCTACCGTGGCTTCAATTTTAGAAAGAGCCATAGCTGCAGATCCTAAAAACAAGAAAAATGCGCTTAAATTTTACAAATTAGGCTATGAAATGTTTGAAAAAGCTAATATGTATGAAGATGCTTCTAAATGGTTTGAGCGTTATGCTACCTTAAATGGCGTAAAAGACGAGTTCTACTACTTTAAAACAGCAAGCTTTGCATTAAACGCTAAAAATGGTCCAGCTGCAGACCTTGCTGCTAAGGGCTATATGGCTGCATTTCCGGACAAGCCAAGAGGATATGTTTTCAATATTAAAGCCGCTGCTTTATTAGACACTGGCGCGGTTAAAAACTTGTATTTGGAAGCATTAACCCTAAATAGTACATTTTTGTTGAAGGATATAGCCAACAACAAGCAAAAACTAATTGACAATTTCAGCCAAATGTTGATTTATTTCAATGAAGTTAAAGCGTTTGACAAAGCTGTTGAAATGTGTGATGAAATCCTAAAATTAGCCCCAGGTGATGCCAATATGCTTAAGTATAGAGAGCAATTCCAAAAAAATGCTGATATTCTTAAAGGCATTAAAAAAGTAGCAGATAAGCCAGCTACCGACAAACCAACTGGCGATAAATCAGCTCCTACTAAAGAGCCAGCTAAGCCACCTAAAACCAACTAGTTTCGCGATGTAAAATATTTATAAAAAAACTCCCCATTTATGGGGAGTTTTTCGTGCTAGGTGCTATCCTTTGTGTATTTTTGCGGCACCAAAAACAATTGTATGAATTCGATGCAATTAATGCTCTCTGCAAACGAAACAAATAATGCCGCTAATTACCTGCCCATTGCACTACAATTGCTATTTGCAGCAGGCTTTGTTGCGTTCATGATTTTACTATCAAGCTTGCTTGGACCTAAGCGTAAAACAGACGACAAATTAGCCACATTTACAAGTGGTATTCCTACGCATGGTGATGCAAGATCTCCTATGGCGATTAAGTATTTTTTAATTGCTATTTTATTTGTTCTGTTTGATGTAGAAGTAATTTTCTTTTATCCCTATGCTGTAAACTTTAAAAGTTTAGGTTGGGCTGGTTTAGGAGAAGTAATATTATTTGTTGCGTTTTTCTTAGTAGGGTTCATATACATTATTAAGAAAGGTGCGTTAAAGTGGGAAGATTAATTATTTAAAAAATTCAAAGCATAATATATGCGTCCAGTAAGATTTAACATTCATCCAAAGGAAGCCGAAATAGCAGATGCAATTTCAATGGCACCAGCTCCAGATGGAATTGGAGGAGAAGGTTTTTTTGCAACACAATTAAGTTCGGTGGTTGGGTTAGCGCGTAAAAATTCTTTATGGCCTCTGCCTTTTGCAACCTCATGTTGTGGCATTGAATTCATGGCAACAATGGCCTCGCATTATGACTTATCGCGTTTTGGATCGGAGCGTGTTGGATTTTCACCCCGTCAGTGTGATTTATTAATGGTGATGGGAACCATTGCAAAAAAAATGGCACCTGTATTAAGACAAGTGTATTTGCAAATGGCAGAGCCACGTTGGGTTATAGCGGTTGGTGCTTGTGCATCGAGTGGTGGAATTTTTGATACTTATAGCGTATTACAAGGAATAGACCAAGTGATTCCTGTGGACGTTTATGTTCCAGGATGTCCTCCAAGACCAGAAGCGATTATTGACGGGTTTATGAAAATTCAAGATTTGGTGGGACAAGAGAGTATTCGTCGTCGTAATAGTGAACAATATAAGGCCTTATTAAACAGCTATGGCATTCAATAAATTTTAACCCTCTATTTTTAACAACATGGCTTTATCTAATAATACAATAGAAGAAAAATTGGTGGAGAAATTTGGAGATCAAGTTTCTGCTTTTTCTACTGCCTCTGGTATTTTATCATTTGAATCACCTGCACCTATAAATTTAAAAGTGATTCAATTTTTATATGACGAATTGGGTTTTACATTCTTAACAGATTTATGTGGCGTAAATTATCCCGACCAAAAAGGAGCGGAGATAGTAGTTGTTTATCATTTACACAATTTTATTGAGAACGTTCGTATTCGCTTTTCAGTTGCCGTGCCAGTTGAAAAACCCGATGTTTTTACTGCCAGTAAATTATTTGAAAGTGCGAATTGGATGGAAAGAGAAACCTATGATTTTTTCGGCGTTAATTTTATTGGCCATGCTAATTTAAAACGCATTTTAAATGTGGATGAAATGGATTATTTTCCGCTAAGAAAAGAATTTCCATTAGAAGATCAAACACGTATTGATAAGGATGATGAAATGTTTGGAAGAGGGTAGTTGTAAAAATAAATTTAGTATAGCGCAATAATAATTGAATGGAACAAAATAGTCATATTACATTACCCAAAGGGTCAATTGAAAAAACAACGACCACTTTAAATATTGGTCCCACCCATCCTGCCACGCATGGGGTGTTTCAAAATATTATGGAAGTGGATGGAGAGAGAGTGGTTTCAACGGAACAAACAGTTGGGTATATTCATAGGGCATTTGAAAAATTAGCAGAACGTAGGCCTTTATATCAAATTACTCCCATCACAGATCGTTTAAATTATTGTAGCAGTCCGATTAATAATATGGGTTGGCATATTACGTGTGAGCGATTTTTAAAAATTGATTTGCCCAAACGCGTTGATTACTTGCGTGTAATTATTATGGAATTAGCGCGCATTTCAGATCATTTAATTTGTAACTCAATTGTGGGCGTAGATACTGGCGCTTATACTGGTTTTTTATATGTGATGCAATACCGTGAATTGATTTATGAAATATATGAGGAAGTGTGCGGCTCTCGTCTTACAACAAATATTGGTCGTATAGGTGGTTTTGAAAGAAACTTCTCAAATACAGCTTTTGTAAAATTGGAAAAATTCTTAAATGAATATCCAAAGGTTTTAAAAGAGTTCGAAAACTTATTTACTCGCAATAGAATTTTCATGGAACGTACACAAGGCACTGGTGGAATTAGTGCTGCGCGCGCGATGAATTATGGATTTACTGGACCTAATTTAAGAGCAGCCGGTGTAGACTTTGATGTACGTGTTGCAAATCCTTACAGCAGCTATCAAGATTTTGATTTTACTGTACCGATAGGATCAACAGGCGACAACTATGATCGATTCCTAGTGCGTAACGCAGAAATGTGGCAAAGTATTTCAATTATCAAACAAGCATACGAGAAAGTACAATCTTTTAAAGGCGCTGATGCCGAAATTTTCCATGCCGATGTGCCAGCATATTATTTGCCAAAGAAAGAAGATGTGTATAATAACATGGAAGCTTTAATATGGCACTTTAAAATTATTATGGGTGAAGTGAATTTACCAAAAGGTCAAATTTATAGTCCAGTGGAAGGCGGAAACGGAGAGCTTGGTTTTTATTTAATTAGTGATGGTGGACGTACCCCTTTCCGTTTACACTTCCGCAGACCTTGCTTCATTTATTATCAAGCTTATCCTGAGTTAATTACTGGAGGCATGTTAAGTGATGCAGTTGTTACCATGAGTAGTTTGAATTTGATTGCTGGAGAGTTGGATGCATAGAGAAGTTGGTTGAAATGAATTAGAATTAATAAGCGTTTTGAAAAAAGAAAGTTTTATATATGGCTACTACTTTTAA
>JALQXE010000152.1 GCA_023263235.1 Sediminibacterium sp.
ATGTACCAGGACCCCATGTAAAAGTAGGGCACACACAAATGCAAATTACTTCATTGGATTATTCTTCTTTCCTTGGACGTATTGCAATTGGTAAAGTTGAAAGAGGTGCTATTCAAGAAGGTCAAAATGTAGTACTTGTGAAAGCCGATGGTACGATTAAAAAAAATAAAGTAAAAGAATTATATGTATTTGAAGGAATGGGAAAGCGTAAAGTTACAGAAGTCAATTCTGGAGATTTATGCGCTGTGGTAGGATTAGAAGATTTTAGTATTGGTGATACGATTGCAGATCCTGAAAATCCGGAGGCATTGCCTGTTATAAGTGTAGATGAACCTACTATGAGTATGACATTTAGTATCAATAACTCTCCTTTCTTTGGTAAGGAAGGTAAGTTTGTTACTTCTCGTCATATTAGAGATCGTTTGATGAAAGAGACAGAAAAGAATTTAGCATTACGTGTTGAAGAAACAGATAGTGCTGACAGCTTTATGGTATTTGGTCGTGGAATTTTACACTTAGGTGTATTAGTAGAGACCATGCGTCGAGAAGGTTATGAATTAACCGTGGGAAATCCTCAAGTTTTAATTAAAGAAATAGATGGTCGTAAACATGAACCATTTGAAATATTAGTGGTAGATGTTCCTTCTGAATATAGTGGTAAAGTAATTGATTTAGTAACTCAAAAGAAAGGGGAGATGCTCATTATGGAATCTAAAGGCTCCATGCAACATTTAGAATTTGATATCCCCTCTAGAGGCTTAATTGGACTTCGTTCTCAAATGTTAACTCAAACTGCTGGTGAAGCTATTATGGCACATCGATTCAATGAATATAAACCATGGAAAGGCCCTATACCTGGTAGAAGCAATGGTGTGTTAGTTGCCAAAACTGCAGGGTTAACAACAGCCTATTCTATTGATAAATTGCAAGACAGGGGTCGTTTCTTTGTGGAGCCAGGTGAAGATATTTATGCAGGTCAGATTCTAGCTGAACATATAAAACCAGGAGATTTAAATATTAACGCAGTTGAAATGAAAAAATTAACCAATCATCGTGCTAGTGGAAGTGATGATAGCGTTCGTATAACCCCCAAAATCTTATTTACTTTAGAAGAGTGTATGGAATACATTCAATTTGATGAGTGTATAGAAGTAACACCTAAATCGGTAAGAATGCGTAAGTCTATTTTAGATGAAAACACTAGAAGTAAGGCTGTCAAAGCTTCTGCAAATTAAATTGAATTAAACTAAAGTTAATTTAATTAAGTTTTATTAAATAGGCTTGTTTAAAGCCTTCCATAAAATATCTTTTAATTCTACTAAATTCTTTTGAATGGCTGAAGATATAAAGAGGTGTGGAATATTTTTTGGAAGTTCTTTTGTAATCGCATCGGTTAATTCTTGATCTAGTAAATCTGCTTTTGAAATAGCAATTATAAATTCTTTTTGTAATAATTCAGGATTGAATTTTTCCAATTCGTTTTTTAGAATCTCAAACTCTTTTTTATGATTATCACTATCTGCAGGAATTAAAAATAATAATACTGCATTTCTTTCGATATGCCTTAAAAAGCGATGTCCGAGGCCTTTTCCTTCTGCTGCACCTTCAATAATACCAGGTAAATCTGCAATACAAAAAGATAAATTATCACGATAGGCTACCATGCCTAATTGAGGTGTTAAAGTAGTAAATGCGTAATTCGCAATTTTAGGTTTTGCAGCAGTAATTACAGAAAGTAAGGTAGACTTTCCAGCATTGGGAAAACCAACCAGTCCGACATCGGCAAGAACTTTTAATTCAATATTTTTCCAACCTTCTACACCTTCCTCTCCTGGTTGAGCATATTCAGGCACTTGTTGCGTGGGAGTGGCAAAATTGGCATTTCCTAAACCACCACGCCCCCCTTTTAGTAAGATAATCTCTTGGCCATCTTTTAAAATTTCTGCTTCTACTTTTCCTGTTAATTCATCTCTAGCAATAGTTCCCAAGGGAACTTCAATTATAATATCTTTACCATCTCTGCCAGTGCATTTATTTTTTGATCCATTCTCTCCGTCTTCTGCAATTACATTTTTATAGTAGCGTAAATGAAGTAAGGTCCACAATTGAGCATTGCCTCTCAGAATAATATGACCTCCTCGTCCACCATCTCCTCCGTCAGGTCCACCTTTGGCAGTTAATTTATTACGTAAAAAATGTTTACAACCTGCTCCACCATGTCCGCTATGGGCAAAAATGCGGATGTAATCAATAAAATTATTTCTTTCTGACACGTTAAAAATATAATGGGTAAAGTTAACCAAATCTTGCTTGAATAGCGAGATTATTATATTTGCCTAATAAGTCAGTTTATTTATTGGCTTTTAATCCATCAATTAATATGGCGACCATATTTTGTTCTAATTCAGCAGCATTTATTTTTTTAGTAGATCTATGCCAACTTTCAATACCACTTACAGCATGTAAAAATATCAAGACTACCGTTGGGGCATCAATGGCTTTGATTTCTTTTTTTCTAATTCCCTCTTCAATTATGGCTGCAATTCTTTTACGGTAAACTCTTCTTTGATTTTGGAAATTAGATAAGTAAGGATCCGATAAATGCTTCCATTCCCTATCACTTACATATACTTCTTCATAATGGTGAATCATTTCACTAATATGAAAGCGAAGAATTTTTTCCATTTTTTGTAAGGAAGAAATAGATTCTGACTCTATCTCATCTACCTTTAAAACAAATTTATTGGCAACACTAAATACAAGTTCATGTAATAATTCACTCTTTGATTTAATGTGGTTGTACAAGCTTGCAGCTTCAACGCCCACTGCATCTGCTAAGTCACGCATACTAGCTGCCTTGTACCCTTTTTCTCTAAATAGGGTGGCTGCTTTACTTACAATTACATCCTTGCGAGATATATTTTTTTCTGTTTTAATTCTTGCCATAATTCAAATTTTATTACTTGTTAGTGCAAATTTAATCATTCATGCCTTTAAAATTGCCATATTTTTTCAAAAAACTTCATTTTTGTTAGTTTTTTGATTATCAACTACTTAGGGGATCAGGTATTTTATGTATTGGGCTACTTAAATAGTTAAGGTTAAAAATCGTAGTTTCGCGCCTAGAAAAAACAAATTATAATGTCTTTAGTAGTAGTTGGCTCTATGGCCTTTGATGCCATTGAAACTCCCTTTGGGAAAAGTGATAAAATTATTGGTGGTGCTGCAACCTACATTGCTTGGTGTGCTTCCAATTTTACACCTGTAAAACAAATTTCGGTAGTGGGTGGTGACTTTCCACAATCTGAGTTAGATGCCTTAACCAATAGAGGCGTTCAATTGGAGGGCGTGCAAATTAAAAAAGACGAGAAAACATTTTTCTGGAGTGGGAAATATCATTTAGATATGAACACCCGCGATACTTTAGATACCCAACTAAATGTGTTGGAGAATTTTCAGCCAGTTGTTCCAGATAGTTATCAAGATTGTGAAATTTTAATGTTGGGCAACTTAGTGCCAGGCGTTCAAAGCAGTGTAATAAAGCAAATGAAAAATCGTCCTAAATTAATCGTGATGGATACGATGAATTTTTGGATGGAAATTATGCTAGACGATTTATTGCATACCATTAGTTTGGTAGATGTATTATTAGTGAATGATAGTGAAGCTCGTCAATTGAGTGGTGAATACAGTTTGGTAAAAGCTGCTAAGAAAATTATGGCCATGGGTCCTAAATATTTAATTATAAAAAAAGGAGAACATGGTGCATTATTGTTTCATGAAAATCAAGTGTTCTTTGCTCCTGCATTGCCTTTAGAAGAAGTATTTGATCCAACTGGTGCAGGTGATACATTCGCAGGTGGCTTTGTGGCTCATTTAGCTAAGACCAAAGATTTTTCATTTGAAAACATGAAGTCTGCGATTATTTTAGGCAGTGCAATGGCAAGTTTCTGTGTGGAAAAATTTGGAACACAAAGATTAACAGAAATCAAGATGGATGAAATTAAAGAGCGCGTACAATCGTTTGTTTCTTTAGTAAACTTTGATATTGAATTAGTTTAATTTGGTGAATTGATTGCATCCAATTAATTTTGTTCCACAATGATGAATAATAAACATACAAAACAAATTAAAAAACCACTCTAAGAGGAAGGTCTAATTGTTTGTATGCTAATAAATATACTCAAAAGCCTTCCTAAACCGGGAAGGCTTTTTTCTTTCCATGTTTTACAAACCTAAAACTAGAAAAAGAAAAGAGGGGTATAAAAAGTACTTAGTTGAACTTTGAAATTATTTTCATTGTAAAGCATAAAATGAATTTTAAAAAATAAAAAACCAATTACCATGCGTGTTGCAGTAGTAGGTGCCACAGGGCTAGTAGGCACAAAAATGTTACAAGTTCTAGCTGAAAGAAATTTTCCTGTTACAGAATTAATACCAGTTGCTTCGGCGCGTTCTGCTGGTAAAGAAGTAATATTTAAAGGAAAGGCATATAAAGTTGTGGGCATGGAAGAGGGTATAGCTGCAAAACCAGCTATCGCAATTTTTTCGGCTGGTGGAGGAACTTCAACCGAGTGGGCACCAAAATTTGCAGCTGCTGGTATTCGCGTAATTGATAATTCTTCGGCATGGAGAATGGACCCGTCAAAAAAATTAGTGGTTCCTGAAGTGAATGCTTCGGTATTAACTGCCGAAGATATGATTATCGCAAATCCTAATTGTTCAACCATCCAAATGGTGGTTGCATTACAACCTTTACATGCCAAGTATATAATAAAAAGAGTTATTGTAAGCACTTATCAAAGTGTAACTGGTACTGGCAAAAAAGCTGTAGATCAATTAATGGAAGAGCGCGCTGGTAACAGTTTAGCAACAGAGGATATGGCCTATAAATATCAAATTGACTTAAATGCTATTCCTCAAATTGATGTATTCTTGGAAAATGGATATACCAAAGAGGAGATGAAAATGGTTAAAGAAACTTGCAAAATCATGCAAGATGATAATATTAAAGTTACAGCAACCACCGTGCGCATTCCAGTAATGGGAGGTCATAGCGAGAGCGTGAATGTAGAATTTGAAAATGAATTTGAGTTGCAAGATGTGATTACCGAATTATCTGCTGCACCTGGCCTTGTGGTACAACAAGACGATGCTTCTCAGTTTTATCCAATGCCATTATGGGCACATGAAAAAGACGAAGTATTTGTAGGTCGTTTACGTCGTGATGAAACACAGGCTAAAACTTTAAATATGTGGATTGTGAGCGATAACTTACGTAAGGGTGCTGCTACGAACGCAGTGCAAATTGCAGAGTATTTGTTGTCAAAGCGTATTATTTAATCAATTCCAATGCTACAAAGTTATACTAAGTCAAAGCCCTCGTTTATGGGGGGCTTTGAAAAATCATAAAAAGAAAGAATTAATAAAATATATTTCTTAATTTTTTATTAATTCCACAAACTCAGCCTCGGTAATTATTTTTATCGAGGCTATTTTTTTGGCTTTTTCTAACTTGCTTCCTGCGTCTTCGCCTACTACTAAATAATTTAATTTGCTACTTACGCCGCTTGCAATATGTCCGCCACCTGCTTCTACCATTGCTTCGGCTTCGGATCTTTTTAATTGTGTTAGCGTGCCAGTAAATAAAAAGTTAAGCCCCGACAAATTACCATCCACTGCCCTGGTATTGGTTTGAATCATATTTAAACCCAAAGCCTCTAATGATTTAATGAGCGTAATGTTTTTTGCATCATGAAAATATTGATGTATACTTTTGGCCACTTTGACACCCACATCCTCGAAGGATTGCAATTGTTCCTCAGTTAAATTTTCTAAATCTAGAATGTGGTGAATATGAGATGCAATGGTTTTAGCCGTTGTTTCACCAACAAAACGAATGCCTAATGCATAAATTAAGCGGTATAAGGGTTGTGATTTAGAGGCTTCAATAGCCGCCTTTAAATTATCAACACTTTTCTTTCCAAAACCTTCAAGCTTCCCAATGATTTCAAAATCCAAATTATATATCTGTGGAATATTTTTTAATAATTCCATTTCGTAAAACTTTCTAATATTGGCGTCACCAAAACTTTTTATATCCATGGCATCTTTGCTCACAAAATGTATCATTCGTTCTACAATTTGTGCAGAACATTGGGGATTGTTACAGCGCCAAACTGCTTCTGTATCTTCCTTTTCAAGTGCATATGCACAAATAGGGCAAACGATGGGAAATTCAATTATACTTTCGGTGCCTTTTCTTAATGCGGGTATAGATTGAACAATTTGCGGAATAACATCTCCTGCTCTTTCAATGATAACAGTATCTCCTAGACGCAAATCTTTTTCTCTTATATACTCTTCATTGTGCATAGAAATACTTGAAACCGTAACGCCACCAATAGCTACTGCTTTTAATTTTGCAACGGGTGTAACCGCTCCAGTACGACCTACTTGGAATTCAACACTTTCCAAAATGCTGGTTGCTTGCCTTGCTTTAAATTTATATGCAATTGCCCATCTTGGATGGTGCGAGGTCATTCCTAATTTCTCTTGTAAAGCAAAGTCATTTATTTTAATCACTAAGCCATCAATTTCATAAGGGAGTGTGTCTCTTTCCAATTCAAATTGAGTACAAAATTCTATGACACCTTGAATATTTGAAATTACTTTTTTTTCTTTTTGGGGAGACCTAAAACCCATATTCCATAATAGCTCCAAAGAACCACTATGTGTTTTTAATTGATTGGGTGTATTTGCGCCAGGCAATAAAGTAAAGTAGCTAATATGGTAAATGAAAGCATCCAAATTACGCTCCGCCACCTCTTTTGGATCCTTCATTCTTAAGCTACCCGCAGCAGCATTCCTTGGATTGGCCAATGGCGCCAATTGCTTAGCTCTTAATTTTTCATTAAAATCCTCAAAAGATTTTTTACTCATGATCACTTCCCCTCTAATTTCCATTTGTTGAATACCATATTCAGAAAGTGGAATACTTAATGGGATAGATCTTATTTGTTTTATATTTTGAGTTATTTCCTCTCCTGCTAGGCCGTCACCACGCGTGCATGCGCGCACTAACATATCGTTCTCGTAAACAAGTGAAATGCTAGCGCCATCAAATTTAGGTTCTACACAATAGGTAATATTGTCTAGTTGTGCTCCTTCACCTGCCTTTCGATCAAAATCATTTAAGTCTTCGGCGTTATAGCTATTTTCTAAACTTAACATGGGAACCAGATGTGGCACGGTTTCAAAACTATTATTTAAGCTATTTCCAACACGTTGTGAAGGGGAGTCTTTTACAATTAAATTGGGGTTAGCGTTTTCCAGTTTTAATAATTCCTGATACAGTTGGTCGTACTCATAGTCGCTAATAAGCGGTGAGGCTAAAACATAATATTGATATTCGTGAAATTTGAGGAGTTTTCTGAGTTCGTTAATTTCAATATCCTTAGGGTTTTCTATGAACCTTTTCGTAAGGGCCTGGAGGGAAGATATTTCGGCTTTTGTATACATGTTTTTAAATGTCTGCTAAAATACAAATAGTTTTATTCTTTTATTTCGTATTTTGGCATTCGATTGCTTTTATTTTAAATGACTATGACAGAAAATAAAGATGCTAAAGCTTTAGTTAGTACCTATCCAACCGTTCCATTAACCGTGGATTGTGTAATTTTTAGCTTTGAAGAGAATGCGTTAAAGGTTTTATTGATAAAAAGTGACCTCGCCCAATTTCAAGACAAATTGTCCTTGCTTGGGGACAATGTACAAGTTCATGAGGATTTGGACACTGCAGCCAATAGGGTTTTAAAGGAAAGAACAGGCATGAATAATGTTTTTTTGGAGCAGGTACATACTTTTAGCAGACCAGACAGACATCCCGGTGGCAGGGTAATTACCACCGTATATGCTTCTTTGCTAAACATTAAACATCACGAATTAATCATTCACGATAATGAATTAAAATGGCATGTTGTGAATCAGATTTCAGAAATGGCATTTGACCATAAACAAATATTAGAAGTTTGTACAAAATGGCTTCAAAAAAAGGTACAAGAAGAGCCACTTGCCTTTAATTTATTGCCTGTAAAGTTTTCATTAAGACAGTTGCAGAATGTGTATGAAGCAATTTTAGATGTTAAGTTAGACAGACGCAATTTTAGGAAGAAATTTGCCTCCATGGGCTTTTTAAATGATGCCAATGAGATGGAAACACATGTAACACATAGGCCTGGTAAATTGTATACTTTTGATTTTGAGCAATACCAGCAAAAAAAGAAGCATTTCATTGGCATTGATTTCTAAAATCTGTCCATGCTTCCCTATTATTTAATACCTTTATTCACTAATAAAAAGGTATACTATGTTGCATTCAATGACCGGATATGGGCGCGCTGAAACCAACTTTAATGATAAGACATTATTAATTGAAGTAAAATCATTAAATGGCAAGCAATTTGACTTGCGCTTGAATATACCTTCTTTATTAAAACCATACGAAGTAGAGATTAGAAATAAGTTAAATGAGACCTTATTGAGAGGTAGCGTTGAATGTTCTATTTCTGTAAAATCTAATGGGGTATCAAAACCAGTGAGTATTAATACTGCATTGGCAAAATCTTATTATCAACCCATTGTGGAATTAGCCAACGAATTAGGCATTGAAAAAGAAAATTTGTTGAGCACATTGTTAAAAATGCCTGATGTGGTTTCATCTACCAGTGAAGTGATTAGCGAGGATGAATGGAAAGCAATTTTGAATTTATTACAACAAGCAATTGATCAACTCATTCAACATAGAAAAGACGAAGGGAAGTCTATTGAAAAAGATTTGTTAGAAAGAGTGGCTGCAATAGAAGCTCAACAAGCTCACATTGCAGTGCATGAGCCCAACAGACGTATTAAAATTAAAGACAATCTTGTTAAGTTATTGGAACAATATGTTGGCACAGATAAGTATGACACCAGCCGTTTAGAGCAAGAACTTATTTACTATATTGAGAAAATTGATATCTCCGAAGAAAAGGTAAGGCTTAACAATCACTGCATTTATTTTAAAGATGTTTTAAAAGAAACTGAACCGTCTAAGGGGAAAAAATTGTCTTTTATTTTACAGGAAATGGGGAGGGAGATAAATACAACCGGATCTAAGGCCAATGACATAGAAATACAAAAGGCGGTGATTCTTATGAAAGACGAATTGGAAAAAGCAAAGGAACAAATTTTAAATGTTTTATAAAATGTTGGGGACCAAATATTTCACTTCTATACTTTTTGTTATTGTACTTGCTAGTATTTCTGCATGCAAAACCAAACAGTTATATGAACAAAATACAATCTATCCAAATCATAGTTGGGCTTCCAAGCAGGTAAATAATTATGAATTCTTGATTACAGATACCGCTGCAGCATACAATGTTTTTTTTGTTATCAGACATCATAATGCGTATCACTATAAAAATATATTTATACAATTAAATACCACAGCACCTAATAATACAACTACTAAACAATCGGTAGATTTAATTTTAGCCGATGATGCAAAAGGTTGGCTAGGTGCTGGTATGGGTGATATTTATGATCAGCGTATTCCAGTAAACACACAACCCATTCGGTTTAAAAAAGGGCTATATAAGTTTGCACTTTCTCATACAATGAGAGAGGATCCACTAGAAAATATTTTATCAACTGGAATTCGTGTTGAAAAAGTGAAGCCATGATAAATAGCTTTAAAAAAATAAATAAACTTCAGTTGGTTAGGGTAGTATATTGGTTATTCCTAACTTATATGGTGGCGGCTTTTATTTGGTGGTATGTTACCCTAGTTAATCAGAATGAACAAATTGCCAATGTGCAATATGGAGTGATGCAAACTAGTGATCCTAATCTTGCTAAAAAATCTCTTGCTATTCAGGATTATCAACAAAGAAAAAATAAACAATATTTAGGAGAAGGCTTAACTATTCTGGTTTTATTCCTATGGGGTGCAATTTATGTGTACCGTTCATTAATTAAACAAATAAGATATTCCAATCAGCAACAAAATTTCATGATGGCGGTTACACATGAATTGAAAACACCCATCGCGATTACTCAATTGAATATTGAAACATTGTTAAAAAGAAATTTGGACCAGGACCAGCAAAAAAAAATGCTTTCAGCTTCACTTACAGAAACTCAACGACTTGATAATTTATGCAATAATATTTTATTGGCTTCTCAGTTGGACATGGGGGAGTATAAAGCCAATACACAAGAGGTTGATTTTTCTTTTCTTGTTGAAAAAACGGTACGTCTTTTTCAAAATAGATTTCAGGATCGAAAATTCACTAGTAATATTCAATCTGATATTACTATAAAAGGAGAGTCGGTATTGCTTCAACTCTTAGTTAATAATTTAATTGACAACGCCATAAAGTATGCGCCAGCGGCTGGGCTTATTGAAATTGAATTGTTTCAACAAGATGGGTTTGTTTCATTGCGAATTAAAGATGAAGGGGTGGGTGTGGAAGTTGCCGATAAAGAAAAAATATTTGAAAAATTTTATCGAGCCGGCGCCGAACATACACGCGCTACAAAAGGCACTGGCCTTGGTTTGTATTTATGCAAACGGATTGCAATATTTCACAATGCTAAAATTTCGGTAGCACCCAATAAGCCACAAGGCAGCATTTTTTCATTTATACTTAGATCCAATTAATATGGCTACTCATACAATATTATTTGTAGAGGATGAAGTGAATTTGCATGATGCACTAAAATTGAATTTAACCCTAGAAGGGTATGAAGTAAGTTCTGCTTTTGATGGACCTGAAGCATTAAAACAAATAGAAAATGCCGCTTTTGATTTAATTATACTTGATGTAATGCTTCCAGGAATTGACGGTTTTGCAATTACGGAAATTATAAGACTTAAAAACAATCAAACGCCTATACTTATTTTAAGTGCAAAAAATACAACGGCTAATAAAGTACAAGGTTTGAAAATTGGAGCAGATGATTATATGACTAAGCCGTTTAATTTAGAGGAGCTTTTATTGCGCGTTTCAAAGTTGATTCAAAAAAATACCAAGCTGATACAATTGCCAACAATTGAAAATTATACGTTTTCGGGAAATTGTTTTGACTTTGAATCCTCAGAGGCGATCAATTATTTAGGAGAAAAAATAATGTTGACCAAAAAGGAAGCTATGCTCTTAAAATTGTTAATTGACAATAAAAACAAGGTTGTTTCTAGAGAGCATATACTACAAACGGTTTGGGGGTATAACGTATTTCCCAATACCCGAACCATTGATAATTTCATACTCAATTTTAGGAAGTATTTTGAAAAAGACGCCAAACAGCCTGTACATTTTATCTCAATGCGTGGGGTAGGCTATAAATTCCAAGATTAATACCTTTTAAGGCAATGTTTTAGCAGATTTTGCGTTTAAAGTGATAGTTAATTTAAGCAAATGTCATTGTCTTCCATTCAAGATTTTGTAGAACCAGTAAATTTAGACCTTCTTTCCAAGGATGAGGGTTATAGGGATACCCAATTAGGCAAACATATATTGGTCAACCAGGGTAATTTGCCTGATATTTCAAATGCCGATATAGTTATTATTGGTGCGGGAGAATGCAGGGGAGCTGGATTTGCTTTAAATGCGTATGAGGCAGCAGATGCGATTAGAGCAGCTTTTTATAATTTATATTATTGGCATGCACAGGTTACGATTGCAGACATTGGCAATGTAAAGTTAGGTCAGACCATTTCAGACAGTTATGCAGCTTTAAGAACTGTCATTTCAGAGCTTATTTTGCAAAACAAAAAAGTGGTTATTATAGGAGGGTCACATGATTTAACCCTTGCTCAATATCATGCGTATACCTCTATCCCAACACTTGTGAATGCGGTGGTAGTGGATGCCAAAATTGACTTGGATTTAGAGGCTAGGTTGCCTTCTGATCATTTTTTAGAAGAATTATTTACCGGTTTACCCAATCATTTAAATCATTATGCGCATATAGGGTTCCAAAGTTATTTTATGCACCCGCATATGTTGGAAACCATTGATAAGCTGAGGTTTGATTGCTTTAGATTGGGTAAAGTGAGAGAAAATATTGAAGAAATGGAACCTGTTGTTAGAGACAGCCATTTAATGAGCTTTGATATTAGTGCCATTCAAAACGCGCATGCTCCTGCTAATTTGGTGACGCCCAACGGGTTTAATGGAGAGGAAGCCTGTGTTTTAATGCAGTATGCAGGGATGAGTTGGAAAACAAGTACAATTGGTCTTTATGGTTATCAGGCAGAACATGACCAAAATGGGTTAACAGCTGTCCAAATGGCGCAAATGTTATGGTATATTGTGGATGGCGTACATAGAGGTAAAAAAGAGTCACCACTCACTGATTTAGAAAGATTTAAGGAGTTTCATATTGCTTTTACAGATATAGATACCAAGTTTTTACAAAGTAAAAGTACGGGACGTTGGTGGATGCAATTGCATAATGAGCAGTGGTGTCCTTGTAGTTACAAAGATTATTTAGTAGCTTCCAATAACGAAATTCCCGAACGATGGTTAAGAGCATTAGAAAGAGAGTAAATTCTCCTTTTCAATTTATTTTAATTGCAGCTTTATTTTCATTGTCTGCATGTAGTGTTCAAAAAGCACAAAAAAAGTTATTGTCTGCTGCGTCCTTAAAAGGAGCCCATGTAGGTATTGCGGTTTACAATGAATCCACCAATGAATGGGTAGATAAACACAAGAGTAATGCATATTACACCCCTGCAAGTAATACTAAAATTCAGTCCTGTTATTTAGGAATGAAATATTTAAAAGATTCAATTCCAGGTTGGCAATTTGCGGAAACCAAGGACTCTATTTTTTTAATGCCATTGGGAGATCCTAGTTTTTTACATCCCGATTTTGCCTATCAGCCTATTGCAACCTTAATTAAAACAACAAAAAAGCAGGTTGTTTTATGCTTGCCAAACAATCCGGATAATTTTTCTATGTATGGAAGAGGTTGGGCTTGGGATGATTATGACCAAGACTATCAACCTGAAAGAAACAGGTTAAATATTTATGGAAATGTAGTGACTGTTTATAAAAAAAATGGAGGCGTAGAGCTCAAACCTAACTACTTCACTCAACATCAAAATCTTCCTAAGCAATATACTGTTTGGTCTCGTGAAAAATTAAGCAATCAATTTTTTGCTAAATCAGAGCCTATAAAAGATCCTGAACAACAAATACCTTTTATTACGGGTTCAAATTACGCATTGGCTAAAGCATTAATTGAGGATACTTTACATCCAGCCTTCCCCATTGTCATTCAAAAGGGATGGAATCAACCCACATCAAGCATTATCAAAACTGTTCCTACAGATAGCTTGTTAAAAATTATGATGAATCGAAGTGACAATTTTTTTGCAGAACAAATTTTATTAATGACTAGCCAACAATTATTGGGGAAAATGGATGACGCTGCAATTATTGACACAATATTAAAAACAGATTTTGCTAATTTTCCGCAGCATCCAGAATGGGCTGATGGTAGCGGTTTAAGCCGTTTTAATTTAACAACCCCAGAAAATTATATAACACTCTTACAAAAAATGGAAGCTGAATTTCCAATGGAAAGAATAAAAGCCATTTTTGCTCAAGGTGGGAAAGGTACACTTTCAAGTTATTATAAAAATATTCCTGGTGAGTTGTATGCAAAAACGGGAACACTTGGAAATCAAATAGCATTAAGCGGTTATATTTTTACAAATAAAGGGTCCAAATTATTATTTTCCGTTTTGGTAGCAAATCATGTAAGCCCAACTACTTATCCTGTGCGCCATGCTGTTGAGGAGTATTTGACTGCAATCATGAATGAATTTTAATTCATGCTAAATAATGGGGTGAATATTACTTGCTAAACAATCCGTCTAGGTATCCTTCTTTAAAGTCAATAAAAGTAGGCGCCCCACTTGTACTAACATTTGGGGTTTCGCAATTAAATAATGATTCAATTAAGCTATGCATTTCTTTTTGAGAAAGCGACTGTCCGGCTTTTATGGCCGATTGTCGGGCCATGCAGCGAATGAGTTTCTCTCTTTTGCTGAATTTAATATCGCCACTGAAATGTTTAAATTGTTCTAACAAAAGCTCGATTGCATTTTTTTCATTTCCGGAAATTACATCGGCTGGAATACCTTGAATAATAAAACTATTTTGACCAAAAGGTTCTATTTCATAGCCAATGATGGATAAATCTTGTATCATATCTTCCAATAAAATCGCATCGGGGACACTTAATTCTAACACAACTGGAAATAAACTTTTTTGTGTTGCATGCGGTTGTACACTTGCGTTTTGGTATTTCTCATACAAAACACGTTCATGAGCCAACTGTTGGTGTACCATTATAAATCCAGCACCCACTGGTGCTAGTATGTAAGTATTATTTATTTGAAGAAGAGTGGCATCCTCGTTAACCATGATTGCATCGGCGTCCTTGTATAAACCCATGGAAGAGGACTTAACAATAAATGATTCACTAGCGTTTTCTATACTTTCTTGTTGAGGTGCACTAGGTAGGTCACTAAAAAAACTTTTCCATTCATTTTTTTCTGCTTCACTTACTCTTGGGATAAAGTGCGCTTGATTTTTTTGTGTGAATCCAGCATATAAAGAGCTACTCGCTGCACTATTTTTTTGTTCGTCGTTTACGGGTTTTTGTATAGCATCCAACTGTTGTATATCCGCATCGAGTGAAAAGTCCAAAGAAGGTGCAATGCTGAATTGTGCCAATGCATGTTTTACAGCTGCTTGAACAAAGGCGTAGATAATTTTATCGTCTTCAAATTTAATTTCCTGTTTTGTAGGGTGAACGTTTATATCTACCTGTGCAGGATCAACATCAATGTATAAAATATAACTAGGAAAGCTTTCTTTAGGGATTAAACCGTCAAATGCATTGGCAATGGCATGATGCAAATAGGCACTCTTAATAAAACGTCTATTTACAAAAAAGTATTGATCGCTTCTTGTTTTTTTTGCAGTCTCAGGTTTGCCTACAAATCCGGATATTGTTAAATAATCATTTTTTTCACCAACCGTTACCAATTTAGTTTGATAGCTATTGCCCAATACATGAATAGCTCTTTGTTTAAAACTTCCAGCTTCCCAATGAAAAACATCTTGGCCATTATTGGTTAGGCTAAAATAAATTTCAGGGAAGGCTAATGCGACTCTTGTGAATTCTTCTATGATATGTTTTAATTCAGCCGAATTACTCTTTAAAAAATTTCGGCGCGCAGGCACATTGAAAAATAAATTTTTCATGCTTATGTTCGTACCCACCGGACAAGCTACCGGACTTGTTTCACTTACTTGACTATTTTCAATTTCAACACTTGTTCCTAATTCATCTTGCGCTTGTCTTGTTTTTAAACTTACCTGTGCAACTGCTGCGATGGAAGCAAGTGCTTCTCCTCTAAACCCCATAGTTCTAATTTGGAATAAGTCCTCAATAGAACTTATTTTGCTTGTGGCATGACGTGCAAATGCATTTTGTGCATCAATGGGGTTCATTCCTTTGCCATTGTCTATCACCTGAATTAAGGCCTTCCCCGCATCATTGATGATTAATTTTATTTGAGTGGCGCCTGCATCTACCGCATTTTCCAACAATTCTTTAACGGCACTAGCAGGTCTTTGAATAACCTCTCCAGCCGCAATTTGGTTGGCAATATGATCTGGTAATAAATGTATGCTGTTGGCCACTATTAAATCCTTTAAAAGTGTGTAAAAGTAGTAAATTTGCCACTTAAAATCTCAACTTATGTTAAGAACAGCGGACATTCAAAAAACGCCTCGTCATTACCTTCCTGCTGACTTTATTTTGACCGATTGGGCAGGTTTAGAACCCTTTTTTAAAGAGCTTTCGGACCGACCCCTCCACAGCAAATCAGCGCTAGAAAAATGGTTAAAGGATTTAAGCGAATTAGAGGCTTTTGTAAGTGAGGATGCCTGTTGGAGACAAATTAAAATGACCTGTGATACTACGGATAAAAGTTTGGAGGATGCTTTTACTTATTTCTGCATGGAGATTCAGCCAAAAATGCAACCTTATGCCGACGCTTTGAATAAAAAATTAATGGCATGTCCTTTTACTTCAGAATTAGACAATTCGGAATACTTTACCTATTTGCGTTCAGTAAAAAAGAGCATTGAATTGTATAGAACGGAAAATATTCCTTTGCAAGCAGAATTAAGTGTACTTCAACAACAATATGGAACCATTGCTGGAAAAATGACCATAGAAATGAATGGCCAAGAATATACTTTACAACAAGCTTCACAGTTCTTGGAAAATGAAGATCGTGCAGTAAGAGAAGAAGCGTACAAAAAAATACAGGAACGTCGTTTGCAGGATAAGGACGCCATGCATGATTTATATACTACCCTCATTCAAAAAAGACATCAGGTAGCAGTGAATGCTGGCTTTGCAAATTATAGAGATTATAAGTTTGCAGAATTAGGCAGGTTTGATTATACTAAGGAAGATTGTTTTCAATTTCATAAAGCCGTGAAGCTTCATGTACTCCCTTTGATTGATAAAATTTATGCCAGAAAAAAACAAAAGTTAGGATTGGATATCTTAAAGCCATGGGATACCGAAGCGGAACCTGCTGGTACCAAGCCTTTGCGACCATTTACGGACGGCAAGGATTTATATGAAAAATCAGTAGCTTGCTTTGAGCAATTGAATCCATTTTTTGCCAACTGTTTGCGCAAGATGCATGAATTAAAACATTTTGATTTAGAAAGTAGAAAAGGTAAAGCACCAGGAGGTTACAATTGTCCTTTAGCAGAATCAGGTGCTCCATTTATTTTTATGAATGCAGCTGGTCAAATGAGTGATGTAACAACAATGGTACACGAGGGTGGCCATGCCATTCATTCTTTTTTAGCACATCCACTTTCATTAAGTGCATTTAAAGAGTATCCTATGGAGATTGCCGAAGTGGCTAGTATGTCTATGGAACTATTTACGATGAATCATTGGCAGTCTTTTTTTGATAATGAGGCCGATTTAAATCGTGCGAAAGAACATCAATTAGAACGCACCATTACTATTTTCCCATGGATTGCAATCATTGATAAATTCCAACATTGGGTATATGAGAATCCGAATCATACCATTGAAGAAAGAACTCAAAATTGGACAGCAATTTTAAAAGAATTTTCAACCAATAGTATTGACTATACTGGTTTAGATATGTATCGTGCGATTGGATGGCAAAGACAATTGCATTTATTTGAAGTCCCATTTTATTATATTGAGTACGGTATTGCGCAATTAGGTGCCATTGGTATGTGGATGCAATATCAAAAAAATCCAACACAAGCCTTAGAAAACTATATGAATGCATTGGCATTGGGTGGTACAAAAACCTTGCCTGAATTGTATGAGACAGCGGGCTTGAAATTTGATTTCTCTCCCAACTATGTGAAAACCTTAATGGATTTTACGAACGAAGAACTCGAACGCTTATTTTTTTGTTAAAATTTGTTATGATTGAGTTGGTCCAGGATTGTTTCCTTGTTGCGGCCTGTTATTAGGTCTTGGACCATTATTATTGCGTGGTCCATTGTTGTTTCCATTATAAGGCCTTGGTCCATTATTTCTTGGACCATTGTTTGGACCACGATTTTCTCTTGGGCCGTTGTTTCTTTCATTGCTATAATTACCTGGTCCTCTTTGTTGGTCTCTGCGGCGACGATCGTTTTTCTCTAAACTTCTTAAACTAATTTGTCCTACCACATCAACAAATGATGGTTCTACTTCTTTTGGTTTTCCACTAGTCACTTCCACTGCTTGTAATTCATCTACCACAACACCTTGTTGGTTTAACTTCTTAATTTCAACAACACGATCAATGGTTAGTGGGTAATGCTTTGTATTATTTGGTAATGTGTACCACATTAAATTCTTGAAAATATCTTTCTTTATTAAGAAAGCCTGACCCATTGCAGTTTGTAAAGTATCTGCATAGTCGGGAAATCCTTGCAAAGCATCTAAATAAGTATCTAATTCAAAATTCAAACAACATTTTAAACGTCCACATTGACCGCTTAATTTTGTTTGATTAATTGATAAATTTTGATAGCGTGCTGCTGTAGTATTCACACTTTTAAAATCATGTAACCAAGTGCTACAACATAATTCACGGCCACAACTTCCAATGCCACCCAATTTCGCCGCTTCTTGGCGAATACCAATTTGACGCATTTCTACTTTTAATTTAAACTCACCTGCAAAAATGCGGATGAGTTCTCTAAAGTCAATACGGTCGTCGGCTGTATAAAAGAAAGTTGCTTTTTTACCATCGGCTTGTACTTCTACTTCACTTAATTTCATTGCTAATTTAAGTTGTGTAGCATGTGTACGACTGCGTGCTAATATATCGGCCTCTCTGCTTTTGCTAATCTTAAATGTTTCGATTTCACGATCTGCACTTGGTCTTAATATTTTTTTCATATCGGGATTAAATTCATCCATCCCTCTTTTCTTTAACTGCAATCTTACCAGCTCACCTGTAAGTGAAACCTCGCCAACATCGAAACCGTTTACGCCTTCAACAGTAACATAGTCTCCTTTTTCAAATAAGTGTGAAGTTGAATTTCTGTAAAATTCTTTTCTACTACCTTGTTTAAAGCTTACTTCTACTACTTTACATTGACTGTCCAAATCGTCAATAGGTAGATCGCGTAACCAATCGTGTACGTTTAATCTGTTACAAGCACCTGAACTACAACCGCCGTTACTTTTGCAACCGCCCGGTTTCCCAGTTCCACATGATCCACATCCCATATATAGTTAGTTCTAACTGTTAATGAATAAAATACCTGCCTTTGCCTTCATTTTCACATATCTACCTGCTAGGCTTCTGTCAAAATTAAGGTTTTGTTCTGAATGATATGGTAGAACTTAATTCCCAAGGCCATAAATAGCATTTTTGGGTTCGCATTACGCTCAATATGGTAAACTGCCTTGTCTAGTTCCTGTACAATGGCCTCCAATTGTCCCACGCCGGCTATTTTATTGATTCTGAGTGCAAAATCCTTTAAAGCCGGGTCTAATGGGATATCGCTACCCAGTACTTTTATACGAATGCTTTGTTCCAATAAGTGGTTAAAATACTTTAAAAACTGTTTTTGAGGCTCTCTTCCCATTTTACTGGTTTCTTCCACCCATTTCATTTGTGCCAAGGGGCCGCCCTTGAGTATGGCATTTAGCCATTCTCTAATTTGGGTAAGAAAATCGCCATCGCTATGTTGTAATAAATGAAGTGCTTCTCGATAATTCCCATCTGAAATAGCTGCTATTTGACCTGCTTTTTCGGGTTCAATATGTCCTTTTTGAATTAAGGCGGTTTCAATTTCCTGGGTAGTTAACCTAGGTACTTTAATAAATTGGCAACGACTTAAAATGGTTGGTAAAATTTGCTCCTCTGAATTGGCAACGAATAAAAAAATAGTATTCGCTGGGGGTTCTTCAATTAATTTTAATAATTTATTCCCCTCCTTGCCTAAATATTCAGGCATCCACATCACTAGCACTTTGTAGGCACTTTCAAAGCTTTTAAAGGAAAGTTTTTTAATGATTTCATTACATTCGTCCGCACTAATATTACCTTGCTTATTTTCGGCTTTTATGGATTGCAACCAATCAAAAACATTGCCATAAGGGTAACCGTTTATAAATTCTCTCCACTCTTCAATAAAATTAGAGCTAATATTTTTTGCGCCTGGTTTTTCGATTATACTTGGAAATGAGAAATGCAAATCCGGATGCATTAATTGGCTCGCTCTGTGATAAGCAGGGAGCGTAGCAATTTCATCGGGGCTATATACTTTAGGTGAAGCGGGTTCGGCGGCACCAAATAAATTGGCACCCGCACTGTTATCACCATTAGGGATACTTACAATATACTGTGCAAAAGCAACGGCAAGGGGAAGGGCACCAGAACCTTCGGGGCCAACAAAAAGAATGGCATGGCTTAATCGTTGGTGCTGCACCATATCGACAAGCTGTTGCTTTAGTTTTTCCTGACCTATTACCTCGCTTAATAACATGAAGCGAAGATAAGCAAAAACCGCGGTGGGATTTTTGATGTGGAGAAAAGTATGCGCATCTTTTAAGGAATGCTACTTACTTAACGCGAGACAAAATTTCTTCGCTATCTGGTTTTACATTACTTGGAAAATAAGCAATCATTTTGCCATTCTCATCCAATAAGAATTTATTAAAATTCCAAGATATGTTTGCGTCTAAAACGCCATTTTTTGATTTTTGCGTTAGCCATTGATAAATTGGAGCGATGCTAGCACCTTTTACATCAATTTTATCGGCCAATGGAAAATTAACGCCGTAATTCTTTTTACAAAAACTTGCAATTTCCTCATTGCTTCCTGGCTCCTGCCCACCAAATTGATTACAAGGAAATCCAATGATTACTAATTTATCCTTGTATTGCTCATACACTTTCTCTAGGCCCTCGTATTGAGGTGTATAGCCGCATTTGCTTGCAGTATTCACCACTAAAATTTTCTTGCCTTTGAAGGAAGCAAAATCAATTTGTTTGCCATCAATGCCGGTTACCTTAAAGCTATGTATACTTTGGGCGTTGCTTAATAAGGAGATGGCAACAAAAAATAGGGTAGCTATATATTTCATAAAATTGTATTTATCAATAAATATAACAAGAATCGTTCAAATTGGTTTACTCAATGGAAGAGAATTTATGAATGGTAGGTATATGCAGCAGTTGCTACACAAATACTTGCTGGCTGCGCCTGCAATAATATATGGCAGGCTGATTCAAGGGTAGCACCGGTTGTTATTACATCGTCAATGATTAATAGATGTTTGCTATGTAATGTCGGTACTTGTGTAAGTGAAAATAGGGCATTGTTTTCTTGGGCCCTTTGCAAACGATCCTTTTGTGTTTGTGTAACAGATTCTTTATTTTTTTGCAAACCAATAAAAATGGGTACCTGGAATCCACTTTCAACGATGGCTTCACAAATTATCATACTTTGGTTAAACCCTCTTTTTTTCATTTTTCTTTTGCTAATGGGAATAGGAATTAAATAATCAATATGGCAATACTTATTGTTATTCATGAGTTCATGGGCAATAAGCCTACCTAGCAAGTAGCCGGCTTTTTTATTTTGGCGGTATTTAAGTTCAATAATAATTTGCTGCACAATACTTTCCTTCGTATAAAATAGTATTGCAGTGGCATGAGCAATATTAAAACGCCCCCAAAATATTTTTTCAACAGGATTCACCTGCATTGCTCCAAAATGTGTAAATGGCAATTGGGTTTCACAATCGTCACAAATAATTTGTTCCTTGCGAAGCACATCCATGCCACATTGCAAACAAATATGTGGGTATAAAAGATGAAGAAAAGCTTGGAGATAGGAGCGTATGGTTTTTGTCCAATGCTTCATACTAAAAGAATAGGCGATACGCTTCGTCTACTCTTTCTACCGGGATAATTTGAATACTATGTTTATTGGCCTCAATGCCCTTGCTATTAAAAGCAGAAATATAAATTTTTTCAAAACCTAATTTTTCAGCTTCTGCAATTCTTTGCTGAATTCTGTTTACTGCACGAATTTCTCCATTCAATCCCACTTCACCTGCAAAACAAATTCCTTGTGGCAAAGGAATATCTTCATAAGAAGACAATAATGACAATATAATGGCTAAATCCAATGAAGGATCTTCTATTTTTAAACCGCCTGCAATATTTACAAAAACGTCTTTCATACCAAATGCAAATCCTCCGCGTTTTTCGAGCACAGCTAATAATAATTGCAGTCTTCTTAAATCAAATCCAGTAACCGTTCTTTGCGGTGTTCCATAAACGCTTGGTGTAACTAGGGCTTGCACTTCAATTAACAGTGGACGCATACCTTCCATAGAAGCTGCAATGGTGCTACCACTTAAAGACTCGTTTCTTTGTGCAATTAAAAAAGCCGAAGGGTTGGTTACCACTTTCATTCCTTCACCTGTCATTTCGTAAATACCTAATTCGCTGGTACTACCGAATCTGTTTTTTAAAGTACGTAACATTCTGTAGGCATAATGTCTATCTCCTTCAAATTGTAGAACGGTATCTACCATATGCTCTAAAATTTTTGGCCCTGCAATATTACCATCTTTAGTAATATGACCAATTAAAATTACAGGAACATTTGTTTCTTTGGCAAATTTTATCAATTCGGCGGTAGTTTCACGAATTTGAGAAATACTCCCAGCTGCTGATTCAATATAATCGGTATGCAGCGTTTGAATGGAATCGATGATTACGATTTCAGGTTGGATTTCCTCAATTTGACGAAAAATATTTTGTGTTTTAGTTTCGGTAAGAATGTAACAATTGTCTCCGTTTGGCGTAATTCTCTCCGCACGCATTTTGATTTGTTTCTGGCTTTCTTCACCTGAAACATAAAGTGTTTTATAAGGTAATTTCAATGAAATTTGTAATAACAAAGTACTTTTCCCAATTCCTGGTTCACCTCCCAAAAGAATTAAAGATCCAGGTACAATTCCACCTCCTAAAACACGATTTAATTCGTTATCGCAAGTGTCCATTCTGATTTCAAGAGTAGAATCTATTTCTTTAATTTTAAGCGGTTTTGCAGCTTTTTTAACTTCAGAAGATGAAGGTTTCCAAGCTACTTTTTCTTCTTTTTGAATTATTTCTTCTACAATAGTATTCCATTCTTTGCAGGCATTGCATTGCCCTTGCCATTTGGAATATTGAGAGCCACAACTTTGACAAAAAAACGAGGTTTTAACTTTGGTCATATTTATGGTTTTTGTTCCGGAGTTGGAGTTACTGGAGCAGTTTCTGTTGAAGCTGGAGCTTTTGCATTTTTCATTTTCTCCATTTTATCATAGATCATGTCTTGAGTAAGATTCCCAATTTCTTCTCTTTCATAAGCTGCTTGATAATATTTTCTAGCCTTTTGAAAATCTCCGGTATATTCATACATTAAAGCCAATTCATAATTGGCAAGCATGCTTTTTGGATATTGTTTTTCGGCTAAATTTGAGAGTTCTCCAAATTCATTAAATGCTTTATTCTTTATGATAGCTGCTTCAATTGCTTTGAAATCATTAAAACGAATACGAGTTTTTAATGCTAATAATTTCTCAATCGTTTCGTATTTTTTTTTAAGATAATCAACATATCCTGAGGGCAATACAGCGATTTTTTCATTGTATTCATTGACTGAAATTGGCTGATAAATCCCAAAAATATGATACAATGCATTTGGAATTGCATGTAACACGAGTGAATAATGAGATGCGTTCGAAAAGTTGTCAAAATGATAATATAGATTTGATTTTTTTAATTCAGCAACAGCAGCATCTAATTTGATTGTTTTTTCTTTAATTGAATTTATATCTCCTTGAGCTGTTGCATGATAATAAAATATTTGTTGGTTTAACGCTGAAAATCTATCGGGAATTGTTTCTTCCATTCCATCAGGAAATTTTGGACTTAAGGAAATATAGGCGTTAAAAATAGGTTGATCTTTATATAAATAGAAATTTAGATATCCAGCGGTAACATCATGCCCAGCAATAATTTTAAAGGGAGCAATCCTGTAGCTTTTTTCTAAAAATGGCATTAATTCCTGACCGATAAATTCATAAAATAGTTCGCCTTTTGCATCTGGAAATCCTGTTTCTGGGTCAACACCGCAATCGGTGAAACGTTCGTCTTTTTGATTTTGAGAAATTCCTACAATGATTACTTCTGGGATATCATCCCAATATCCTCCATAACTTAATGCCCCGTGAAATGGATCAAATAAATAATCGCCATCTAATAATAGTAAAATTGGGTATTTTTTTGTTTTATTAGTGGCATACGATTCTGGTAATGAAATTCTGAACTCTCTATCTTCCTTTAATTTTTGAGAAAAAATTGTGTCTTTTGAAATTTGTGAAAATGCAATAACTGGAATAATAAAAATTAAAAAAAGCAATAATTTTCTCATCGTTTATTGAGTTTGTTGTTAATTTGAGGCCTATAAAAGGTAGAGCAATATAATAATTTATTTGCTTTTATTCAATACTGGTAAAAGTAAAAATGAAAGTGCCCCTAAAATTACCAATAAAAACATTTGAGAAGTCCAAATTATCCATCCAAAAGCGCTACCCGCT
>JALQXE010000161.1 GCA_023263235.1 Sediminibacterium sp.
ATGTGGAGGATTGAAAAAAAGAAATACGATTGGCGATTTAATTTTACCCATTGCAGCAATAAGAGGAGAGGGAACATCTAATGATTATTTCCCAGCAGAAGTGCCAGCATTACCAGCTTTCGCATTACAAAAAGCTATTTCAACAACTATTAGAGATAACGATGTTGACTATTGGACAGGTACAGTATATACAACCAACCGTCGCGTTTGGGAGCATGATGATGATTTTAAGGAATATCTAACTAAGATTCGCGCCTATGCCATAGACATGGAAACGGCAACTATTTTTACAGTTGGATTTTACAATAAAATTCCAACAGGGGCATTGCTATTAGTGAGTGATTCTCCAATGATACCAGAAGGGGTAAAAACAGAAGTAAGTGATAGTAAAGTAACTGCTCAATTTGTTGAACAACATTTAAGAATAGGCGTAGAGTCATTAAAGCAATTAATTAATAACGGGCAAACTGTGAGACACCTTCAGTTTTAATTGTATCAAAATAAAATAAAGGCTAGTCCTTCCACAAAAAAGGAAAAAGGATATAAGCGAGTGCAATTATCATGATATCAAATCCAATTAGCATTCCAATTAATTGAGGAAGTCCGTTTTGCACAATATCAGCAAATGCAATATTTGCAATGCGCATTAATAAAAGAATTTGTGGAATAATTAATGGGAAACCCAGTATAGCCATTATTGCAGAAGGTTGTTGTGCTTTAGCAGCAATGGCAGCCAAGAAACTAAATACTAAACTTAAACTAATACCCCCTAAACAGCTCAAGCCAAAAAATAATATACTATGTTGTAATGGGTTGCCTAATAATAAGGTAAAAAGAAATAAACTTAGACCGCTCATAAGCACCATAAGGATACTATTGTAAATGAGCTTTGAAAAAATAAAATCAATAGGACTAGCTATGGTATAAAAATATAGCATGCGTCCACGACCTTCTTGTAAAAAACTCCTGGCAACTGCGTTTATGCATATGAACAAAAGAATTACCCAGTATAAACCATTCCATACTTTATCTTCTGGTTGCCCCATCGTTAAATAAATAACAAAAGTAGTAGAAGCGATATACAATAGAATACCAAAAAAAGTATACTGCTGACGAAACTCAAGCAGTAAGTCTTTTTTTAAAAGCGTAAAAATATTATTTACTTGCTTGCGCATATTCTACATCTGGGTTCGTAATTATTTTTCTCTCCCAATACAACCGTGCCTGCTTCCTCGCTGGTGCGATAAGATATGTTTGCTAAATGACCACATTGAACACAAATAGCATGAAGCTTTGTAATAAAATCTGCAATAGATAATAATTGAGGCATTGGTCCAAATGGTTTACCTAAATAATCCATATCCAATCCCGCGACAATCACCCTTTTACCTTGCATTGCTAATTGTTCAGCTACACGAATTACATCCTCGTCAAAAAATTGTGCTTCATCTATTCCAACAACGTCGGCATGCTCGGCAAGCAATAATATTTTGCTAGAATGATCGACAGGATTAGAAGCTATTGAGTTGGCATCATGACTCACCACTTTATTTTGATCATATCTAACATCAATGGTGGGCTTATAAATTTCTACATTTAAATTTGCGATTTTAGCACGTTTTAATCTTCTGATTAACTCTTCTGTTTTACCACTAAACATACTTCCGCAAATCACTTCGATAAAACCTCTTTTTTCTCCTCTAATATTTTGTTCAATAAACATAATTCAAATTAAAATGTAATTCTTATGATAACGGCTCAAAAGTAAACAATCCTTGCTATTAAGCCTCCAAATATTTTACTAATTCATTCATTGTTTTTTGTGTTGCGCCGGCGTTTAATTTAATGAATTGAGCTGCATTGGCACCTACTTTTTCATATAAATTAGTGTTTTGCAATAACTCGTTTAAATGCATAACCAATGCTGCTTCGTTTTTAACCAGGTAACCCCCTAAAGCATTTCTTAATCCAATGGCTTCTTTGAATTTTACATCATTGGGACCCCATATAACCGGAGCACCAAAAGCAGCCGGCTCTAAAACGTTATGGACACCATCATTGCTAAATCCGCCGCCAACATAACTTACAAATGCATATTTATATAGCATGCGTAATAAACCAATGCGATCAATAATTAAAATAATAGGCTTAGTTTGTTGTGTCCCTGAGGCTAATAATTGACTTAATGTAATCGAAGTAGGGAAAATGTTTTTGCAGGCTTCAATATTTTTCTCATCTACATGATGTGGTACAATAATCCAATTGAGTTGTGTAAAATGTGCTGTAGTTTTTGTTAAAAGTAAATCGTCTTCTTTCCAAGTACTTCCTGCAATTATTTTTTTATCACCACTTAATAATTGCATCCATTCAATGTTCGTTTCACTTTGAGCTGTTTGAAAAACCCTATCAAATCGGGTATCTCCAGTAATAAATATTTTTTTATTGGTAATAATGGGAGCAATTAAATTATAATCATCTTTGCTTTGAACAAGTACGCGGGTAAATAATCCCAGCATATTTCGGTAAAATCCGCCATACCATTTAAAGAAAATTTGGTTGGGTCTAAAGATAGCAGAGGCCAAAATTGTTGGAATGTTTTTGGATTTCGCTACGGCTAAATAATAATACCAAAATTCATATTTTATAAATACAATTAACTTTGGATTTACTTTTTCTAAAAACGCACTTGCATTTTCAGAATTATCTAGTGGTAGATAGGTAACAATATCAACCGCAGGGTCATTTTTTCGATGGATATATCCTGAAGGGGAGAAAAAAGTTAACCAAATTTTATATTTGGGAAATTGATTTCTTATGGCTTCGATAATGGGCAATCCTTGTTCAAATTCACCATAAGATGCAGCATGAATCCAAATAATTGATTGCCCCTGTAATTTATTGGCTTGCTCATTTATCTCATTCCATACTTCTGCTTGCCCCAACGACCATTGTTTGGCTTTTAGATTGATAAATCCGAGTAGTTTGGCTATTTTGGGATAGCAGAATAAGAATAACTTATACAATAGCATGGAATGTGGTTCTTAGGGCAAAAATCAGTCTTTTTATTGTAATTTTGCTAAAATTTATAGGATGAGAAAAATTCAGATGGTGGATACCAAAACGCAGTATTTAGCCATTAAGGAACAGGTGGATACGGCTATACATGCTGTTTTGGATTCTGCTGCATACATTAATGGTAAAGCGGTAAAGGATTTTGCTCAAAATTTGAGTACCTATTTAGGCGTAGAGCATGTTATTCCCTGTGCCAATGGAACCGATGCGCTTCAAATTGCCATGATGGCTTTGGATTTAAAACCTGGGGACGAAGTAATCACTCCATCATTCACTTATATAGCAACAACCGAAGTAGTAGCATTGCTTAATTTAACACCTGTTTTTGTAGATGTAGATCCGGTTACTTATTGTATGGATATTGAAAGTTTAAAAAAAGCGATCACACCAAAAACAAAAGCAATTGTACCGGTGCATTTA
>JALQXE010000175.1 GCA_023263235.1 Sediminibacterium sp.
GATGTTGAATGGGCCTTTTTCAGAAGTGGTGGTAGCGGCGGACAAAATGTAAATAAAGTAGAAACCGCTGTTCGACTTACACATAAACCCAGTGGAATCATTATTGAATGTCAGCAAGCCAGAACACAAGGAGAAAACAGAGAAAAGGCAATGGCTATGTTGAAGAGCAGATTGTACGAAGAAGAAATGCGTAGACGCCAGGAGGCAATCGACTCTAAAAATGCCACCAAAAAGAAAATAGAGTGGGGGTCACAAATCAGATCCTATGTTTTTCATCCCTACAAAATGATTAAGGATCATCGAACCGATTTTGAAGTAGGCAATGTTGGACCAGTAATGGATGGAGAAATTGATGGATTTATTAAAGCCTATTTAATGTTGGAGAAAGCTGATGCAAATAATTAGTGTCCTAATTTAGTTTTTCGGAGACAGAATCTCAAACTTTGTTTTTGGTCTAAAATTTTCGAGCCATTTAAATCCTTTTAATTGTTGGGACTCTTTTTGCGTTTGACCTAACGGGGACATTTTGCCATTGAGTTGATTGATGAATACAACTTTTGAAACTTCGTTATCTTCAAAATTAACCTCAATAGATTGTGCCGAAGAGTGATTCATACCCACAAACTTTTTTTCTTCGTCAAGTGCGAAGTATATATTTTCGGCAGCACCTTTTGTTTTCATTTTAACCAATGCGCCATCTTCAAACCATGCGGATAATTTGTTTCCTTTTAATTGGTTAAAGTATTGTGTGGTATCTACTCTGTTGATGGCAAAAGCGTTTTCAAAAACCAGAAGCTGTTCCGGCTTGCGATTGTTCAAGAATAAATAAATGGTATCTCCAGTTATTTGATTATTGTTTGACCAAATAATGGGCTTCTTTAATAATCTTATGGTACTATCACTTAAAGCGTAAAACAAGCTGTCGCAACTGGCTTGTAAGGAATCGGAATACACTTTTACATGATGAAAAGCTTCAAAATATTTATTTAAGGTAGTGTCCTTTAGTATGCCAACACTATCCCTTGCTTTTGTCATTTTACGAGATAGGTCGTCTATTCTTGCAGCATACAAAGTATCTGCAGTCACATACATTGTATCTTTTTTTTGTTTTATCAGCAGTGTAGGTAATTCAGTAGCTAATAAAATATCTTTCTTGCGATTGGTTTTAATATTATTAGCGAGTAAATCAAAGCTGGCACTGTCTTTGGATCGGTAAATAGCATTTCCTCTAAATTCACCCAAGCCAAGAGAATCATCAATGGCCATTTCGTCGGCTATAAAACGATAAGTGCTGTCATCAACTGAGGATCTATCATACAAGTATCCTTTTCTGGTTCCCAAATTGTAATTGCCATTACTCGTTCGAATAGTTCTTGATTTAGTAACTATTTTAGTAGGACTAATAAAATTGGTTAACTGCGAGTAAGTGTTGTATTCCAATGTGTCTGTTATAATATGATTTTCAGGGTCTCTTAAATCCACTTTTTTCCTAAAAATCACATCACGTGTTACACCATAATAAAAGCCTTCCACACTGGTTAAAGTTGTATTATTTCTTACGAGTTTAGCACCTTTCAAAAAACTACCAATTTTTACTGAAACATCGTAGTCTAATGAGTCCGTGGTTAATACACCTCTACCATCCGTTAATTTTACTTTTTTTCTTAGTATAGCTTTCTTGGTATTGCCGTTGTATTTTAAAAAGTCTGCATAAGTATGTACACTGTCCGCGTCGTTGATATGTACATTCCCAAATCCTTCAAGAGTGTTTAGTGTAGTATTTAAAATAATACTATCACCATACAATAAGGTTTTACCTTGTTTAATATTCACATGACCAACAAGAATTAAAAAATCCATGCTGTCCATTTTTTTTACATTGTAGGTTTCAGCTGAAAGGAATTCAATTAGTTTGGCGTTGCTATCTAAGCCAACTGCATTGGTGCCTCCAAATTTATATTGTGCATTCAAAGTTGTAAATGCAAAAAGGCAAATGAGTAAAAAATAGCCAATCTTATTCATTACGGTAGGGTATCAGCTATAGGCTTAATCAAAGGGGTGCTTTTATCCTTTTTCCCAAAAACAGAAATATTAACGTATCGTTTTGGATGCACTTTAACATCGTCTACTAAAGTGTTTATACTTTTTATTGTGCCTTTTAGTTGATTATAAATTTCAGGGTCATTTAGTAATTTAGCTGCTGTTCCGTCTCCGTTGTTTAAATTATGCAATGTTTGTGTCAATTCTTTTACAACTACTTGAATTTCTTTTATGGTTTTGGATAAGTCAGCATCTTTTACTTGTTTACTAGTTGAATCTAAATTGCTAATGATATCATTTATTTTTTTATTGTTATCATTTAAGTTCTTCGTGAAATTATTTACATTGTTTGCAGTTTGGGCAATAGAACCGGTTTGACTTTGAAGCATGGATTCTACCGAAACAAGTGATTTGTTTAAGCTCTCGGTTGCAGTGCTTAAATTAGCTAGTATCTGAGCAAAGTTTGATTTATTTTGATCATCCAAAACTTTATTAATATTTACCAATACTTTCTCTAGATCTGAAATTGTTTTTTTTGTTTGCTCCCCTAATGGTGATAGGGTATTCATTAAATCACCAAGTAAACTTGCTGCTGGAGCAGTTTTTATAGTATCCTCAGCATTCAAGTATGATTTAGCATCTCCTAATACAATGGCAATGCTATTTGTACCCAGTGGATTATCCTGAATAGTAGCAATTGAATTTGCTGGAATTTTGTAGGCGTCGTTTAATTTGATAGATACTACAATTTGAGAAAGGTCAGCGGATTGGTTTTCGATATCAAAAACAGTTCCTACTTGAAAACCATTTACAAACACAGGGTTAGATATAATAAGTCCTTTCGTATCTGCATATTTGGCATAGATAAAATTACCAGATTTGAAAATGGTTTTACCCCTTAAAAAATTAAACCCCAGTATAATTAAAGTAATCGCTATAATAGTTAAAGCGCCTACTTTAGTTTCGTTAGATACCTTCATTATTTCTGTTTATATGCTAATGCAAATTTACCAAAAAATATTGGCTAATTGGTATTACTCTTTTTCTGGTTTTCCAGGGAGTTTTTGTACCTAATTAAAGATTTGGTGATGACTTCACATATCTGATTCTGCCCCTCCTCACTATTTAAATATTTTTCATCTTCCGGATTAGATATAAAACCTGTTTCCACTAATACGGCGGGCATTTGAACCGCTGCCAACACCCAAATTCCTTTTTGTCTTTGTTTTGCCTCTCTGCTTAATCGTCCAGCATTTTTAAATTCTTCCTCAATGGTTAGCGCCAAGCTTGCAGCACGTTGAAAATATTGTTGTGCTACCAAACTAGCCATCATAGACCTTGTAGGATCGGTTTCATTAATTTCTTTAATTTGTCTTTCCGAAACGGAGTCCAATTTTTCTACAACATCATCTACGGCATCACTAGCCATTTCCTTACGTTGATCGGACTTGTCAACATTGTAAATAAAAGTTTCCGTTCCTTTTGCCTGGCTTGGAGTATAGGTTACTTTGTATCTTGGTACCTGAACGGTTACTTTTCTTTTTTTACCATTCTTTTTAACATACTTTGTTTTAGTAGTATAGCCAATGACCTCTTTTTTACGAGTTGGATCGGCTGAGTTGGTATGTATGCAAATAAACAAATCCCCCTTTGCGGCATTTGCAATTTTGGCTTTTTCAACCACTGAATTAAAAATATCCGTTTTTCTGGTTAATATAACCTCCATTTCGGGCAATGTATTTTTAATATACTCAGCGAGTTTTAACGATATTTCTAATGAAACTGCCGCTTCGGTTGAAAATTCACCAGCAGCACCCGAGTCGGTACCGCCATGACCAGGGTCAATAATGATACGTTTAAGGGGTTTCGCCTGTCCTTGAGCACTAAGATTATTCGTAGATAAGGTTAAAAGGGCAAAAATGCCTAAAGTAAATGCTAAAATCAGTCTATTTTGCTTCATAATCAGTTCCTTAATGCTGTTTTAGTTTATTTTTGCACCAGT
>JALQXE010000010.1 GCA_023263235.1 Sediminibacterium sp.
TACGCAAGCAACTGGTCATTAAATATGCTCGACGAATTAAAAAAGATTCAAGCCCACAATCCTGCAATACCCTTAGCGGAAATGCTCACCTGGATTACCAGTAATGGTGCGCGTGCCCTTCAAATGGACAACCAGCTTGGTAGTATCGAAAAAGGAAAAAAGCCAGGGCTTGTTTTAATTGAAAATATTACAAATCAAACACCACTAAATAGCAATAGCTTTTCGAAGCGACTTGTATAACGAATATCTATGTTTATTAAAAAAAATTGGTTGGTTTTCTCTTTACTTATTATCGTTTGTATTAGCGTTACGAATGCTCAAACATTAAAAATAACTGGAAAAGTGCTGGATCGTAAAGGTTCAGTTTTAACTGCAGCTACCATTCAACTCTATGATAGTATTGGCATAAAAATAAATTCAGTACTAACTGATACTAGTGGCCATTTTACGATTCAAGAAAAAAGAGGAAATGGTGCATATATTATTGCCTCTTACATACAACTCGGTTCTAAAACTATTTTTATTCAAAAAAATGAATCAACCATAGATGTTGGTGAAATTATTTTAGAGGCCAATCAATACTCGTTAACCGAAGTAGTGGTGGAAGGGAAAAAACCGCCTATCGGATTTAAAGTAGACAAACAAGTGTATAGCGCTGGTCAATTTGCAAATGCAAATAATGGAAGTGGTGTTGACATTATTAAAAACTTACCAGCTGTATCAGTAAATGGTTTAGGTGAAATTAGTTTGCGCGGTTCAAATAGTTTTCAAATTATGATTAATGGGAAGCCTACAGTTGGCGACCCTAATTTTATTTTATCGCAATTATCGGCAGCTTCTATTCAACATATTGAAATCATTTCAAGCCCAGGTGCTATGTACGATGCAGATGGCAAAAGTGGCATCATAAACGTTGTAACGAAAACGATGATTGAAAAGGGATGGATGATGCAATCTAGTGTCATGTATGGTGCCGGTCCTTTCAATAATTTTAATAATAAAAGATATGCGCAGCCAAGTAGAGGCGCAGTTGATATAACTGCTAGCTACCGCAATAAAAGATGGGATGTAAATATTGGCGTAAACTATTTGAGAAATGATATTGCAGGCTACCGTGAAGGAGATGTCAATACAACTACTAATGGTGTATTTACAAGTCTTCCATCAAATGGAGAACGAAGCTTTAAAAGATACAATGGTGGCGGACGCATTGCTGTGGGATATGACACTAAAAAAGGAAACAGATGGGAAGCAGGTATCTATATTGGGAAAAGATTCCAAAGCAGAGTAGCAGACTTGATATATAACATTATGCACCGAATTATTGCTACTGGGGCAACCAATAGTTTCGATTATTTTAATGAAAATACACAGGATAAAGAAGGGGTATTTTCACTTGCGAACCTCAACTATGATCATACGATTTCTAAAAAATCGAAAATCAATTTTTCAATCCTGTATGAAGGTGCAAATTTGACAGGACTCACTACAAATAAAAATTTCACAAACGAAAATAGATTGCTGCTGTTGCAACAAACCAATAACCCAAGCGCCAATCCACTCGATGCTATTCGCTTTAAAGCCGACTATACCCATAAAATAAATAATGGAACCATTGCAGCTGGTTATCAATTTAGAAATGACAAACAAGAAGGCAATTTTGAATACGCCTATAAAAATATAGGAATGCCGCAATTTGTAATTGACCCAATGTTTACGAGTCGCTTAAAAGTCAATAATAATATTCATGCAGGCTATGTTCAATACACACAAAAAGAAAATAAATTATTCAAGCAAATTGGATTGAGGGCAGAGCATTTAGTTAGGACCCTAACTTTTTCTAACAATAACCAACAAAACAAATTAAACCTTCCAAGCCTATTTCCAAGTTTTACATTTCGTTACGACGCTGACAAAAAATGGGTGTTTAAATCCAATTTTTCCAGAAGGGTAAAACGCACCAATAATTTTGAATTAAACCCTTTGCCTGAGAGAGAACACGCCGAAACTTTAGAGCAAGGCGATCCTAATTTACTTCCCGAACTTACAAGTGTTTTGGAATTGGGTCTTGAAAAAACTTTGCAAAGCGGCAGCTTTTTTGTGACCTTATACGGCCAGGATATTAAAAATCCGATACAGCGTGTAAATAAAGTATTCAATGACACTATTTTAAATAGGGTATTTACCAATGCTACAAAGGCAGTTCAGTTAGGACTGGAAATAAACTTGACAAACACCATTACACCTTTTTGGCAATCTGTGTTTGGAGGCAATATCTATCATTATAAGATATCGGGAAGCATTTTTAACGGATCGGTAAATGTGAACAATGCTAGCTGGATGTATAGTATTAATAGCACACAAAATTTTACACTACAAAAAGGATTAGCCCTACAGTTATCTGTCAATTATTTATCCAATAGGGTAACCGCACAAGGTGAAGATGGCGCGTTTTTAACACCGCATTTATCACTCAAAAAAACAACGCAAGATCAAAGATTCTCTTTTCAAGTACAATGGCTAAATATAGACATGGGGAGTAAGATTTCTAATAGACAAAGAATCACAACGCGTGGCAGCAACTTTTATACAACTACCAATTATATATACGAAACAGACCAACTGCAATTTTCATTACAATATAATATTCGCAAAAAAAATAGAAAGGTTAGTTTACCAGTTAGCGAGATGGCAGAAAAAGAATTTTAGTGCGCTTCATTTATATTTGGGTACACCCGCTCTATATTTTGTAATAATTCTGTACCTGCTTTTAGTATTTCAACGGTTTGGTTTTTATTGGTAGACATACGAATACCATTGAGCTGTAACATCCTATTTAAATAAGTGTGTTTGTCAAAACTTTTAAGCACTAGGTTCGTTGGTACAAAGGTTTTATTTAGCACAAGCTGCCACTTAGTATTTCGGTATGTAATAAAAGCCGAATTCATACTTGTTCCCTTAACATTATTGAATGAATCTGAGCTGGCTTTTACTGTTCTATAATAGTAATCGAAAGGTGCAATACGAATATCATCCATATACTTATTCATGAAATCTTCTTCTCTTTGCGTTCGTTCTTTGATTTGCAAGAGCATCAAATCATATTTTTCAATACAATCTCGCAATTTATTGTCTTTTACATTTTTTAAAACGCCCGCAAATTTTAATTGGTCAAGCGCTATACAACTTGTTCCAAATATTCCCTCCCGGGTGCATAAATAGTTATGCAAATAAAAAAAGTTGACTTTGTTGGCTTCTAAATCGGTGTTTAAAATATAATTCTCTAAGACAATGGTAGCTGTATCTTGTTTGTTATGTGTTAAATCTATTCTGCACAAACTAGCTGTATCTTTTTGCAATTCATGATACAACTGCGCCATTACACTTTCCGTCTGATGCGCTACTACGCGCTCTTCTCTTATATTTTCAGCTAAAAAACCTAAGCTAACCGCTAAAAACAACATTAAAAACTCGGTAATATGCTCTTTCCACTTTTTTGGACCGTGGTGAGATGCGTGGTGATGTACTTCCATAAAATATTTAGTGTAAGACAGCTTGTAAGATAGGTAAAGATTTTATTTCATTAAACTTTTTGTAATGCCAACTTAATGATAGCTGAAAAAGTTCGAGAATTTTTTTTCGGTGGGCGCCATTTAACTCAATCGATTCTAAATTATTATAAAACTGAAGGGTCATAAAACTAGAGGCCGTTTGCGCTTCTACCCCTTCCAAAAAATAAGGGTGCAATGGTTTGTCGCTTACAAATTGGCCTTCTTTAACGTCTAAAAAAGGAGTCTCCAAACTATAAATTCCTTGCAGTCCAAAGCCAAGGGTTTCACTTAAATGAATTAAAAAATATATGGGCAAATTACTTACAAGCACCGGCCCGCCTTTGTCTAATTGCTTGAGGGTATCTTCAATTAAATAAAATAATTCAGGATGCGGTTCGGGCTGTAAAATTTGTTGTAAAATTTCTACGATA
>JALQXE010000020.1 GCA_023263235.1 Sediminibacterium sp.
TGAATCAGGTTTTGGATGATATGGATTTGGAGCGCGAGAAAGGCATTACCATCAAGAGTCACGCCATTCAAATTAATTATATTCACAAAGGGGAAACCTATACTTTGAACTTAATTGACACCCCAGGTCACGTTGACTTTAGTTATGAAGTGAGTCGTGCCTTAGCTGCTTGTGAAGGTGCACTTTTATTGGTTGATGCATCACAAGGCATACAAGCACAAACTATTTCAAATTTATATTTAGCATTAGATAACAATTTAGAGATCATTCCAGTAATTAATAAAATTGACATGGATGGTGCTAAAATTCCTGAGGTGACCGATCAAATTATTGACTTAATTGGTTGTAAACAAGAAGATATATTATTAGCCAGTGGTCGTTCAGGTATTGGAATTGAAGAAATATTACAGGCAGTATGTGAGCGCATTCCTGCACCTGTTGGTGATCCTGAAGCTCCCTTACAAGCTTTAATTTTTGATAGTGTATTCAATAGTTTTAGAGGTATTATAGTTTACTATAGAATTATGAATGGTGTTTTAAAGAAAAATGATAAAATACAATTTGTAGCATCGGGTAAAGATTATATTGCCGACGAAGTAGGCGTTTTAAAATTAGCCATGACCCCAAAAGCAGAAGTGCGCGCAGGGGATGTAGGTTATATTATTACAGGCATAAAAAATGCGAAAGAAGTTAAAGTTGGAGATACCATTACGCTTGCAAACAATCCAGGTGAAATGATTAATGGATTTGAAGAAGTAAAACCAATGGTATTTGCTGGTATATATCCAGTAAATACAGACGAGTTTGAAGAGTTGAGAGATTGTATGGATAAGTTGCAATTAAATGATGCTTCTTTAACTTTTGAATTAGAAACATCACAAGCTTTAGGTTTTGGTTTCCGTTGTGGATTCTTAGGCTTATTGCATATGGAAATTATACAAGAACGTTTAGAGCGAGAGTTTAACCAAACAGTAATCACTACTGTTCCCAACGTAAGTTTTATCGCTTATACAACTAGGAAGGAAAAAATCATTGTTAACAATCCAACAGAAATGCCGGATCCTGTTAAGATAGATTACATTGAAGAACCATTTATTAGAGCACAAATTATTACCACCCCAGATTATATTGGCAATATAATTACACTGTGTTTAGGCAAACGAGGGATGTTAATTAACCAAAGTTATTTAACCCCATCCCGTGTTGAATTAATTTTTGAAATGCCATTAACGGAAATTGTATTTGACTTTTACGATAAACTAAAAAGCGGTACAAGAGGTTATGCTTCATTTGATTATACACAAATTGGTTTTAGAGAAGCAGATATTGTGAAAATGGATATATTGTTGAACGGTGAAAAAGTAGATGCGTTGAGTGCATTAATCCACCGTGGGAAATCTGCAGAATTTGGTCGTAAACTTTGTGAAAAATTAAAGGAGTTATTAACCAGACAGCAGTTCCAAATTGCCATTCAAGCTGCCATTGGTGCTAAAGTAGTTGCTCGTGAAAATATCTCAGCAATGCGCAAGGATGTTACTGCTAAATGTTATGGAGGTGATATTAGCCGTAAACGAAAACTATTAGAGAAGCAGAAAGAAGGTAAAAAAAGGATGCGTCAAATTGGTAATGTAGAAATTCCTCAAGAAGCTTTCTTGGCAGTATTAAAATTAGACTAATCAAAGAATGGGAGGCCGGATTATTTAGGCATACGCCATTTCCCATTTTTCCAAATAAAGTACACTTCGTCTCCAGTAGGAACAAGTGTACTTTTTTCTTTTAAGTTATTTTCTATACTTGCTAGTTCAGAAATGATAATGGCCTTTGCTTGATTCTCATAACGAACTAAGGCATTGCTTCCTTTTTTATAAGTTAAAATAAATCTTTTTACAGGCGCTTCAGGATAAGTATCATCAGGAGGGTATTCAAAGAAATCTCCTCCAAAAATGGGCTGTCCATTTTCAAAATGTAATACTTCAATAATTTTTTTTGTTATTTTATGATCAAAGGCATCAAAACCTAATAGGGTATAATAAGGGTTTCCTTCAAACTCATTTTGTAAAATATCAAAATAAACAGCGCCAACCCAGTTATAATTTGTTCCTTCTATGTTGTGGGTGTTTTCAATCTCATCATTTATATCTTTCAATTGAAACAATTGAATATTCCCATCCTCACCTTTATATTGTAATATGCCTTTTTGTAAATAATGTTCGTTGCTTAAAGCTATTTGCCATGTGAACAATTTAATTTTTGCGTCTGGTGATATCACCTTACTTATAAATTGTAATGAATCGAATGAAAATTGAAATGCATTGGGCGTTGACAATGTTGTCCAAAGCATATTTGTTAAAACGCTATCTAATTTTAGTCTAATTTCAAGCGTATCATTTTCTTGAATCGAATTGGCAATTTTTTGAATAGAAGCACCTGTTGGATCCACTTGAACCTGGGCTATTAAAGATTTCGCAGAAAATAAAAAAGTGACAATAATAATTATCTGCTTTACCATATTTAAAATTAATTCAATTTTTGGCTATATAGCATTTGCGAATGCTAATAAATTCTCAAAACGATAATCAATAGTTTCATGTGGGTAAGGAGTCTCAGGATGTGTTGTTGCTAAAAAAACTGTATGCATACCAGCATTTCTTCCAAAATACATGTCACTAGTTCTATTTCCCACCACAATAGATTCACTTAATTGAATATTTGGAAAATGAGTTTTAGCTTGAAAAGCCATACCAGGTTGTGGTTTTCTATTGGGAGAGGCATTATCTAAATCTGCACAATAATAAATACGATCAATTCGGCCTCCAGTTCTTGTAATCTCTGCTAACATTTTTTCATGAATATCAGATAAATCTTCATGTGTCATTAATCCTTTACCAATACCTTTTTGATTGGTTGTAATAACAATTCTATTAAACTTGTTTGCCAATATGGGGAGTGCTAATAAGCTTTCTTCATAAAATTGGAATTCATCCCAATTGCGAATGTAATCTTCCTTTTTTTCTACATTAATTACCCCATCTCTATCTAAAAATAAAGTCCAGTCAGGGTTAATATTTGTAAGTTGAAATGACATTAATTATTCACCAAAAATATTTATCTCAACGAGTTCGCAAATAATATGGCCCACTAAAATATGTGACTCTTGTATTCTTGGGGTAGTATTTGAAGGTACATTAATTAAGTAGTCGCTTAATTCTTTCATTTTACCACCTTTTTCACCAGTAAAGCCAATGGTAATAACACCTATTGTTTTTGCCATTTCAAATGCTTTAACAATATTGCCTGAATTGCCCGATGTGCTGATGCCTACTAAAACATCACCTGGTTTAGCCAATCCCTCTAATAAGCGTGCATATATTACATCATAACTATAATCGTTAGCTACTGCCGTTAAATAGGAGCTATTACAGTGTAGTGCATCTGAAGGTAATGCCTTACGATCCTTGTAAAAACGACCTGAAAATTCAGCTGCTAAATGTTGAGCATCTGCAGCACTTCCGCCATTTCCCGCAAAATACACCGCATTACCATTTTGAAATGCCTTGGTAATTATATCCGTAACGGTTTGTATCTGTTGTACTAACAATTCGTTTGATAGTAAATTTTGCTTTACATCTATTGATGCTTTAATGATATCTTTTATGGATTGAATTGACATGGTATAAAAGTATTAAATAAGTTTAAATTATTTTGTATAAAGCTAAAAATTGATCTGCCATTTGCGACCAACTATATTTCTTCTTTTCTGCTTTAAGGTTCTCAGCATAAAATTCAGTGCCTTTTGAATATAGCTTTTCAATGCCTTCTGCAATGGATGTAATATTAGGTTCAACAACCACACCTACTTTATCATTAGGAACTGAATCGGCTAATGCACCCACATTGGTAACCAACATTGGTTTTTCAAAATGATAGGCTAGGGGTGTTACGCCACTTTGGGTTGCATTTTTATAAGGTTGTATAATAAAGTCTGCTGCACACACATAATTTTTAACTTCATTGTCTGGGACAAAAGAATTGTTAATTATGACTTTCTCCTGTAAACCTAATTTATTTATTAAATCATAGTAAGGTTGCGCTATTTCATAAAATTCACCCACTATCAATAATTTAATATTTAATTGCTTTATGTTTTCTATTGCCATTGCATTTAACAATAAATCCAATCCCTTGTATTGACGAATAAAACCAAAAAATAAAATTATTTTTTCTTCATTTCCAATACCTAATATATTTCTGGCAGCTTGTTTTGATATGGGTTCACCAAAATGATTAAAAATTGGATGGGGTGTCATCACATTTGGTTTAGCACTAAATGTTTTAACATCCGTTGTTACTTTATTGCTCATGGTTAAAAAGCCGTCCACAGATTTAGCAAAGTAACTTGTAAGTATTTTATCTCCAAACCTTTTTTCATGGGGAATCATATTGTCAACGATGGAAATAATTTTAGTATGCTTATTCGATCTTATAATTCTACATATGGAACCTAAACAGGGGGCTAAAAAAGGTATCCAATACCTAACTATAATTAAATCTGGTTTTTCACTTTTTAATCGAAGACCCACTTTAATCCAATTGAATGGATTTATAGCGTTGATTCCTGACCTTATAACTAAATTTTTTGGCGCAGGATCATTTGAATATTGTGAGGTTCCGGGAAATAAAAAGGAGGGGTATTGTAACGAAAATGTTTCAATCCTTGTACTTATGCCTTTTTCATTAAATGTTGTAGCTAATTGATGGTCAAAAGCTGCAAGGCCTCCTCTTAAAGGCCAAGCGGGGCCTATTATAACCAATGACTTTACCATCCTAATTTCTCGGAAATTAAATAAGTATTTCTATCTGGTGCGTTTCTATTAACTAACTCTGCAACAAATCCAGCTAAAAATAATTGTACACCAATAATCATAGAAGTAAGGGCTATATAAAATGCTGGTTTATTGGTAATACTGGTGTCTGGGTACAAAAATTTTGAGATAGTTATATATCCTACAGATCCAAATCCAATAAGGAAAAATAAAGTACCAATAAGTCCAAAAAACTGCATTGGCTTTTTACCAAATTTTGATAAAAATTGAATAGTCATTAAATCTAAGAATCCATTTATAAATCTTTCCCATCCAAATTTAGTGGTACCATATTTTCTAGCCTGATGTACAACAACTTTCTCGCCAATTTTTTTAAATCCTGCCCATTTTGCAAGGATGGGTATATAACGATGCATTTCACCAAAAACTTCGATACTTTTTACCACTTTAAGCTGATAGGCTTTAATGCCACAATTGAAATCATGTAAATGAATACCAGAACTTCTTCTCGCAACTGCATTGTAAATTTTAGAAGGAATATTTTTTGTAAAAGTGTTATCGTAACGTTTCTTTTTCCAACCACTTACTAAATGATATCCTTGGTTTACAATCATGTCATAAAATTCAGGGATCTCATCGGGAGCGTCTTGTAAATCTGCATCCATGGTTACCACAACGTCACCTTGAGCTGCTTTAAACCCTTCATTCAAGGCAGCTGACTTTCCATAGTTTCTTTGGAAACGAATGCCTTTTAATGAATTATAATTTGTTCTTAATTTTTCAATTACCATCCAGCTGTCATCATCACTACCATCATCTACCATAATTACTTCATAACTAAAATGATGATCCTGCATTACACGATCAATCCATTGCATTAATTCAGGAAGTGAATCTGCTTCGTTATACAATGGTATGATTACGGAAATTTGCATGTGGTTATTGTTGTGCTAGTTATGATTGATTTTCAAAAGGGTTGGTATTCTTTTTTGCAACGCCTGCACCAATTAGTGAACCAATTAAACCTAAAAAACCAGTTCCTATAATGGTTCCTCCAATGGCAAATGGAATAAAGTATTTTCTTGTCATATTTGCTCCTTGTTCAATCATCTCATCAGTCATTTTAGGGTTCTTCATCATTTGTTTTCTGGAGATTTCCACTACTTTTTCAACCATGTCTGGATAGATAAATTTAATTGCTACATAATTAAAAATACATGTAATTACGATTACTACAGCTGTAGTTTTAAAACCATGTGCAAATACATTTCCAAAAGTAACTTGGTTTTTGTTTTCGTTTGAAAATAAAATAGCACCATAAATTAATGCACCTAAAAATATTGCATAATTTAAATAGCTAAGTGCCGACATTTCATATAAATTGAAAACATATACTACTACTGAAAAAATGATGGAGATAACGCTTAATATAATACCCTTTACAATGTGACTAGTTACTTGGTTTTCCATTTTTTTTATTTATTTTTTTTTGCGTAATTATAAATTAAGCTATAAGATTTGCCTTTCCTTTTGAGTAAGTTGCAATTATTTTAGCATTCAATGTAATGTCCCAAAATGGGGAATTTGCCGACTTGCTTTTTGAGTCTTTCACATTCATACAAGTGGTTTTTGTGCTTGTGAATATGGTTAATTCAGCTTCATTTTCTTCTTGAATTGTAGCCTTTGGTAAATTAAATATTTGTCTCGCATTTGTAGAGAATAATGCAGCAATTTTATCTGATGCTAATTTTGGCAATAGATGTTGAACTGTAGCAAAAGTTGTTTCAATACTAGCAATTCCTGCTTTTGCATTTTCAAATTCAACTGTTTTGCCATCCCAGTCCTGAGGTATATGATGCGCGCTTATGCAATCAACTGTTCCATTTTCAACTGCTTTTAATAAAGCAGTTTGATCTTGTTTAGTTCTAAGAGGAGGAAATACTTTTAATAAAGTATCATAGTTGATTAAATCATCTTCGGTAAAAAATAAGTGATAAGGTGTTACGCTACAAGTAATTTGTAGTCCTTCTTTCTTAGCTTCAGTTATTAATTCTATACCTTTTGCAGTACTGACACTTGTGATATGCAATTTTGATTTTGTGTATCTTAAAAGTTCTATATCTCTTGAAATAATTAATTCTTCGGCAATAGCTGGAATACCAGGTAATCCCAATTTTGTTGAAACTATTCCTTCATTCATAAGACCCAAACTCCCTAAACTTTTATCAATTGGCATTTGAATGGCCACACCATCAAAAGCTTTTACATATTGCAAAGCTTTAAGAAATAATAAAGTAGATTGAACAGGATAAAGCCCGTCACTAAAAGCAACAGCACCATTGGTATGCATGTCAATCATCTCTGCTAAATCTTTTCCTTCTATTTTTTTTGAAATAGCACCTATGGGTAAAACATGTATTGGTAAATCCTGGCTATGTTGTTTAACATAAGTAACCTGTGATTTTGTATCCACTACAGGTTGTGTATTAGGTAAGGTAAAAACAGTTGTAAAACCACCTTGCATAGCTGCTGCTGCACCGGAGTGTAAGGTTTCACGATTTTCCATACCAGGATCACAAAAATGAACAAAAGGATCTACAAAACCTGGGCTGACGATGCAGTCCTTAGCATCAATAGTTTGGTCTGCCTTTACGGTACAGTTGTTGGTAATAGAAACGATTTTGTGATTGTCTAAGAGAATATCTTTGATTTTGCCGTTAAAAGGCGAATGAACATCTGCAATTTTGACCTGCTTGATTAAGGTTGTCATTAAGTCAATAATATTTGATGCAATATACCTCGTTTTTTTCGATTTGGGGCTATATTTGCACCCCAAAAACCGTGATTTTGTATAGAAATCAGGTAAAATCGGGTGGTAGCGCAGTCCGGTAGCGTACACGTCTGGGGGGCGTGTGGTCGCAGGTTCAAATCCTGTCCACCCGACCAAAAAAGAGATATCAGCCACAACGATGTTGTGGCTGAGTTGTTTATGGAGGGAGAAAATCAAGCTCGCTTGAGTTTTCGAGCGACAGAAACAACTCAAAGCCTCCGAAATGAAATGAAGGAGGCTGATATCTTATGCTTTTACCGCAAGGGTGCAAGGATTAAGCGAACGCAGTGAGCTAAATCCTTGCACCCTCATATTCATTTATTTGTTAAATTTAATTTCAAATAACATGAATATGCCACTCCAAATTAAAACCGCTAAACCCATACTAGTAATATTAGCTAGTTTATTTTTTACGACTTCATATGCTCAATCCAAAGCCGAAACAGCTAAAGTAGAAGCAATGAAAACAAAGGCTTTAACGATAGTAGATTCAAAAGCTAAAAATATTCAAGAGATGGTTGATATGGTATTTAGCTTTGGAGAATTAGGTTTTCAAGAAATTGAAACATCGAAATATTTAACGAACATTTTAGAAAAAAATGGTTTCACAATTGAAAGAAATATTGCAGGCATTCCAACAGCTTGGATGGCTAAATGGGGGAATGGTAGCCCCGTAATTGCACTAGGTAGTGATATTGATTGTATTCCAAAAGCCTCACAAATGCCAGGGGTAGCATACAAGTCTCCTATTGTGGAGGGTGCGCCAGGTCATGGGGAAGGTCATAATTCGGGCCAATCTGTAGTAATTTATGCGGCCATAGCGGCAAAGCAAATTATGGAAGAGAATAAATTATCGGGAACACTTGTTATTTGGCCTGGTGTTGCAGAAGAATTGGTTGCTAGTAAAGCATGGTATGTAAGAGATGGATATTTTAAAAATATTGATGCTTGTATTTTTACACATGTTAGTAGTGATTTTACTTCTGATTATGGTGATAATGGTGGTAATGGAAATTTAAGTGTTCAATTTGATTTTTCTGGAGAAGCCGCTCATGCAGCAGGTGCACCCTGGAGAGGAAAGAGTGCTTTAGACGCTGTTGAATTAATGAATGTGGGTTGGAATTATAAAAGGGAACATTTAAAACCCACACAACGCTCACATTATGTAATTAAAGATGGAGGTGATCAACCTAATGTAGTTCCTTCTGTTGCAAGCGTTTGGTATTTTTTTAGAGAACGTACTTATGATGATATTATGAAAAATTACCAAGCTGGAATTAAAATTGCAAATGGAGCTGCGATGATGACAGATACTAAAGTTACTAGTAAAATTTTAGGAACTGCTTGGCCAGGACATTTTAACAAACCACTTGCTCAAGCAATGTATAAAAATATACAAACTGTTGGTATGCCTAAATGGTCAGAGGATGATGAAAAATTAGCTATTGCCGTTCAAAAATTATTAGATGCTCCTGAAAAAGATCAAAAAGGGAATCCAATAAAAGGTATGAATAAAAAAATTGATACTCTTGAAGGCTCAGTTCCATTTTCATGGGGTGGAGGTTCAGATGATATTGCTGATATTTCTTGGAATTTACCAACCATTGTCTTAAGATATCCAGCAAATATTAAAGGTACTAAAGGACACCATTGGGGTGATGCAATTGCTATGGCAACGCCCATTGCACATAAGGGATGCTTAGCGGGTGCAAAAGCAACTGCATTAACTTTAGTTGACATTTTTACAAATCCAAAAATTGTAGCTGATGCAAAAGATTATTTTGTTAATGTGCAAACTAAAGATGTAAAATATAAACCATTCATTTCAGCCTCTGATCCAGCGCCAATTTATTTAAATAAAGAAACAATGGATAAGTATAGAGAGAAAATGAAACCTTTTTATTATCAGCCCGATAAATACAATACCTATTTAGAACAGCTGGGTATTCAATATCCTACGATAGAAAAAAAGTAGAACGCAAAAAAAAGGTGGCTTTAAGTCACCTTTTTTTTATTTAATGAGTAGTTGTTTAAATTTTTCGCTATCTCCTAAAAACAAGTCTAAGTCAACATCTCCATAAATACCATTAACTTTTCCATGCTGACTATATTGTAAAAACAAAACCTCATTAGCATCGAAAGCTGGCCTTAATTTATATTTTGTATTATAGTATAACCAAACAGGATAGTTGTTTACTTTCCCTTTCATATATCTTACAAAAAAATAATAAGATGAATAAATTATAGGTTTAACTCCATAATATTTTTCTGCCATTTCAAGCCAAATATTCACATCTTTCATATCAATATCAGCATTTTCAACATCCAAAATAGGAGGTAAGTCATTGGTAACTAGTTTAACACTATTTCTATAATTCTCAAATTGCACTGCCGCTGATGAATTGGATTTAAAAAAATGATAAGCGCCTCGAGTTATGTTTAGTTTCTTTGAAATATCCCAACTATTGTTAAATCTTCTATCATTAATAGTATTCCCTTCTGTAGCTTTCATAATACAAAACGAATTTTTTGATTTAACCAAATCCCAATTATAAATTTGATTGTAATGTGAAATATCGATACCCCTTATTTTATAATTTGAATTTGAAAAAGGAACAAGTGTATGTAGGTAGTTTTTATAAATAATTACAATCACAATTAAGATTGCAGAAAAGCTAAGTAAAAATATTTTCCAGTATTTATTTTTCAATTGCTGTTATTTAAATGAAAAAGTAATGCTTATTTCAAATATAAATATATCATAACACATGAGTAGAAATGAAGCGAATACTTTAACTTTGTTTTATGAAATTTACGGACCTCAATTTAAATGCCTCTCTGCTCAATGCTTTAGATGATTTAAAATATAAGCAAC
>JALQXE010000090.1 GCA_023263235.1 Sediminibacterium sp.
GGGCTCATCGGATAGCTTTACCGACAGTATCTTATCCAGGGAATAGTTCTTTATTAACTTGCTATTTTGGTTGTCAAAAGCTATTAGGTACCAATGTTGGTCTACCTGTTTTAATAAATAGGGGCTAAGGATTTTCTTTTCTGGTGCTTTGCCTTCTTTTTGATATGCTATCTCTATGCTATTGGTGTCCAAAATGGCGTTTAAAATGGGCTCTATGTATACCGCTCCAATAGCGCTATTGGCTTTTTCGGGTTGGATACAATTTATCTTTTTTCTATCTCTCTTTGAAATCTTGGAACCCGTTACAATTTTGTCAATGGTGCTCTCAAATTTCGAATAGATAGGCGAGGAGGAGAAGATTCTGAATATATTGGTAGCCATTTCCAATAGTTTCTTGTCTTCTGGGTCTAAAGGGGCTTTATCAATGGAAAAATCCTCGTCCTGGTAAAAATACTTGCCGTCTTTGTTTCTAACAATTTCAGCTCCATATTCCTCTTTCATGTGGGCAAAATCAGAATAAAGGGTGGAACGTGAAATACGTTCCCCTAAACTATTTTCAAGCTGTATGATTAACTCTTCAATCGAATACTTTCTGTTATGGTTTCTGAGAATTTGGTCAAGGGTACGTTCGCGTAACCTTGCATTTTTCACAACGGGCATGAAACAATCAATTTTAGGGTGTAATTAAGGCAGGGGGTATGATAAAATTATAATAAATAGGCTAAGTCTGAGCTTATTTTCTATTTCTCTTTTTAATATTTCCTTGTAATTTATTAACGGGAGCGTGTAAATAAATTAAAATATCGGGCGGAGTTAATTGTTGAGAAAATACATCAAACATTTTTTGGTATAATCTAAATTCTTCCTCAGGTAAATTTACTTTCGCAAACAGTAAACATTTAGTAAAAATATAATCCGAAACCATTACCTCTTGGAAAAGGTCTTTGCTTTTAACGAATTCCTGTTGTTGTTTAAAACGTTCAGCCAAAAAAAACAATTCTAAAGGGAAAGCATACTGTTTTGGGTTCTCATAAAATTTAGTCAAGAAAGGATTTTCCGCAAATTCTTCTAATACTAATTTGGCATTATAATGTTGAGATAACAAATGAGATAGTGTTGTTTTTCCTGCTCCAATATTCCCCTCAATGGCTATAAAACGATGATTCATATTTTTTAGATGCTGCTTGCGTCAAATATAGCATCTCCAATGCTTTTTTATGTTGTTTTTTTATGCACAGTTAAAGAATCTCCACATTCTTTCAACAATAACGTGTTGCTTTTGTCTAAAATTGGATGTAAATAATTTGGAGCGATTTCAGTCAAAGGCAATAAAACAAAACGACGCTCGGCAATTTTTGGATGTGGAATAGTCACCCTTTCATTGTTCACAATTTCTTCATTAAAATAAATAATATCAATGTCAATTATTCTTGGGCCCAAAGGAATATTTCTTTCTCTTCCCATGTTTCTTTCAATTTGTAAAATCGCATCCATTAACTCATTCGCACACAAATTGGTATGTATGAATACAGCTTGATTTAAAAAATCGGGTTGCTCTGTTAAACCCCAGGCAGCAGTTTCATATAGAGAAGAAATTTGGATTATTTTACCAAGATTTGTTCCTATCAAATTTAGCGCATTCTCTAAATTCGCCATTCGATCGCCCATATTGCCACCTATCAATAGGTATACTTTGTTCATATAAGGATGGTAAAAGTAGCTTAATTATTCATATTTTTACAGTCAAGTACACTATTTATTGTGCCTTTGTTTATTGCAAATCATTTTCTATAATTACCACGTATGAGTCAATTTTTCAAATCTTTTTTTGCTAGTTTACTGGCATTTTTCGTTTTTATTTTTTTAGGCTTCATGCTTTTGCTAGTGATTGTGGGTGCATTATCTTCTGAAGAAGAAGTGGTAGTCCCAGCAAATTCAGTTTTAGTGATTGATTTGTCGGAAAATTTTCCAGAACAAGTAAAAGAAGATGTTTATTCAGAATTGTTAAATAAGAAAAAAGGTAAAACGCCAAGTTTATCTGATTTAGTATCATTAATTCATTACGCAAAAACCGATTCGTCTATAAAAGGCATTTATTTAAAATGTCAAGAAAATCCTAATGGATTTGCAGCGTCGGAAGAAATAAGAACTGCCCTGATGGATTTTAAAAAATCTAAAAAATTCATTATTGCCTTTGGGGAAACCATTTCTCAAAAAGGATATTGGATTGCTAATACGGCGGATCAAATTTACGCACATCCTCAAGGGGGTTTAGAATGGACAGGACTTTCATACGAAACCATGTATTTAAAAGGATTACTCGATAAATTAGAGATTCAGCCGCAGGTTTTTTATGCGGGAAAATTTAAAAGTGCCACAGAGCCTTTTAGATATACCCAGATGTCAGAGGAAAATAAGTTGCAAACCAGCCAGTGGTTAAATGGAATGTATCAAAGTTTTATTGATGGAACTGCTGCGCAAAGAAATTTAAATGGGGATACTTTAAAAATTTGGTCTAATGAAGCTACAATTCAAACTCCCAATGATGCTGTTACCCATCACTTGATTGATGCTTTATATTATGATGATCAAGTTAAAAATGAAATTGCAAAAAAAGTAAAGGTTGCAAAATCTCAAAATATTTCATTTGTTACCATTAATCAATATGCTGCGGCAATTGCCATTAGGGGTAAAGGCAGTGATAAAGTGGCCGTTATTTATGCCGATGGTGATATAAATATGGGTAAATCCGATAAGGATGGAATTGCAAGTGATGAGTATCGTGCATTATTACAAAGTGTTAAAAATGATAAAACCATTAGTGCTGTGGTTATAAGAGTGAATTCGCCAGGCGGTAGCGCTTTGGCAAGTGACATTATTTGGAGAGAAATTGAATTACTCAAAAAAGTGAAACCTGTTGTTGTAAGCATGGGTAACTATGCGGCATCAGGTGGATATTATATTGCATGTAATGCCGATTCTATTTTTGCCAATGCCAATACCATTACGGGTTCCATAGGAGTGTTTTCGGTGGTGCCTAATTTCGGCAACTTTATGAAAAACAAATTAGGTATTACCTATGATGGTGTAAAAACTTCAACCTATGCCGATTTCCCAACTACTTCTAGAGCCTTAAATGCAACTGAACAAAAGTTTATGCAAGCTGGAGTGGATAGCATTTATCATACTTTTAAATCAAGAGTCGCTGCAGGAAGAAAAAAATCAATTGAATACATAGATTCAATTGCACAAGGAAGGGTATGGACTGGAGCCGATGCATTAAAAGTGGGCTTGGTGGATAGAATTGGAAATTTAGATGACGCCATTGCTTCAGCGGCAAGAATGGCGAAGTTAAAATCCTACTCAATTAAATCATATCCTGAGAGAAAATCATTTATTGAGGACTTTTTCAATGGTTATGAAGACAAAGTAAAAACCAAGGCCATAAAAGAGGAAATTGGAGCACAGGAATGGGAAGCTTTGAAGCAACTTAAATCCGTAAAACAAATGATGGGTCAACCACAAACACGATTGCCTATCTTTGTAGTGAACCACCCATAATACCATGCATTCTTATAGTCAACTAAAAGCCATGCTTTCCATTACGAAAGCGAGTTTAAGATCAACTTTTAGAAGTCCTTCCGCTGTTGTATTTAGTGTAGCTTTCCCTTTGATTTTTATTTTAGTATTTGGATTCATGAGTAGTGGAGGGAATATTAATGTTAATGTGGCAATGGATCCTACATCTGATACATTAAATCCTATTTATGCAAGTATTCGACAAATACCTGGATTAAAGTTTATACAAGGAGACAGTGCAAAAATTAAAAGCGAGTTATCCAAAGGACGCATTACTGCACTTATAAAGATTGAACCCACTGGAAATACAAATGCACCTTATACTATTCACCTTATAAGTTCAGAAGCGGCTAATCCACAAAATGTGCAATTGGTAAAATCCATATTGAATGCAGTAATTGGAAAATTAAACAATACTACGTACCCCAATGCACCCACCATTGCAACCGTAAACAATACAGTGCAGCAAGTTCCTGGAAGAATATACAGAACCATTGATTTTATTTTGCCGGGGCAAATGGGATTTTCGTTATTAAGCGCTGGAGTTTTTGGAGTTGCTTTTTTGTTTTTTAATTTAAGACAGCAATTGGTATTGAAACGTTTTTATGCAACCCCTATAAGAAGATTATACATTATTTTGGGAGAAGCCTTAAGTCGTGTCACTTTTCAATTAATTACTGCAATTGTCATAATTAGTATTGGACATTTTGCTTTCAAGTTTACACTCGTACATGGATTAAGTACTTTTTTAAGCATAATGGTTTTAAGTTTTATAGCCTTGGTATTATTTATGGGTTTTGGATTTATCGTAAGTGGAGTTGCCAAAAGTGAAAGTACAATTCCCCCCTTAGCCAATTTGTTTACCCTCCCTCAGTTTTTATTGGCGGGCACTTTTTTCTCTATTGATAATTTTCCAACTTGGATGCAGCCTTTATGTAGAATATTGCCACTAACTCATTTTAACAATGCAATGCGTGATATTTCTTTTGAAGGTAATAGTTTAATGGATTCTTGGGGAGACATTTCGGTATTATTAATTTGGATTGTAGTAGTATATGCTGCTGCATTTAAAATATTTAAATGGGAATAAATGCGATTAATTAAGTTAGTAGTAATAAGCTTCATTGTGCTTGCCTTATTGGTAACAGCTTTGTCTTTATTATTTCCGTCTACTGTTATTGTTTCAAGGGCCATTGAAGTAAACGCTCCTGCTAATGAAATACAAAAAAATGCGGGTAATTTAAAAAATTGGGCTGCATGGATGAGTGATTTCAAACAAAACAAAGTGGAATGGAAAGGAGACACTGTTTTGATTGGTTCACAAACTATTCATTTAATTACAACCACCGAAAATTCAGCTACATTTAATTGGGTGGCCACTGGACAAAGACCTTATACAGTTAAAATTGAATGGATCCCGCTGCAAAAAGGGATTTATGTTATTCATTGGTCTTTTGAACAACATGTAAAATGGTATCCTTGGGAAAAATTCCAAACCTTACTCAATGAAAAAGTATTGGGTTATAAAATGGAAACTGAACTTGCTAATTTGCGCGATTTATTGCTTCAAGTAAATAACAAGTAGAACTATTTGCAAAAAATATTTTAAATTATTTTTCTTTCTGTTCCTTCAAAAATTGAATGTTCCTTTGTATTCCTTTCAATTTTGATCTTAAAATGGGTGATTTCTTAAATCTTGATTTAAAGGTAGTTTCTTCCATTTCCATCCAGTCATCTGCTTTCATTTGCAATAAACCATTTAATGGCTTGAACTTATGTTCATAATGTTGTTGACTAAAACGATTCCAAGGACAAACATCTTGACAAATGTCGCATCCAAAAGCCCAATCTTGATAAGGTCGATTGGTTTCAATTTTTTCTTTTTTTAATTCAATGGTAAAGTAACTAATGCAATGATTGGCTTCAATGGTTTTATTGGGAAGAATTGCTTGCGTTGGACAGGCGTCAATACATTTGGTGCATTCGCCACAATAATCCTTAGGCATGGGATCATCGTAAATTAATTCTAGGTCAACAATAAGCGTAGCAATAAAAAAGAAAGACCCTGCTTTGTGTCGAATTAAATTTCCATTTTTACCAATCCATCCTGCTCCTGATAATTGTGCCCAAGCTTTTTCTAAAACGGGAGCAGAATCAACAAATCCTCGCCCTTCAATGGGCCCAATCATTGATCGCATGGTATCTAAAAATTCAAATAATTGTTGTCTTATTACTTCATGATAATCCTCGCCGTATGCATACTTGGCAATTTTAGCATCCTGTGTATCAGCCGCATTTAAAGCATCATTTGAAGGGTAATAGTTTTTTAAAAAAGTAATTACAGATTTTGCGCCGGGTACTAGTTTTCTTGGGTCTACTCTTAAATCAAAATTATTTTCCATATAAGACATCTCACCATGATATCCTTTTTCAAGCCACGACTCAAGTCGCTTTGCATCCTCGGTTAACGCTTTGGCTTTGGCAATACCACAATAGTCAAAGCTCATTTGAGCCGCTAGCTCTTTTATAAAAACGGTATTTGAGTATTCATTCACGCTGTAAAAATAGCAGAAAAACCTTGATGGGACTGACTTTTATTCCGTTTTAAGTTAAATTATATGACATTATAACTTATATCATAGATTGGCGCTTGATTTGAGCATACTTTACTATAAACAACATAATTATGAATTTAAATCAATATACTATTAAAGCGCAGGAAGCAATCCAGGCAGCACAGCAATTGGCTTATAACAATGGTAATACGTCCATTGAAACGGCACATTTGTTAAAAGCCATTTTACTGGATAAGGACAGCTCCACTGAGTTTTTATTAAAAAAGAATAATGTAAATCCCGTTTTGGTGTTGCAAAAAACCGATGAAACCATTTCTGGTTTAGCAAAGCAACAAACAGGGGAACCTGCCTCTAATTTAAGTAGAGACTTAAATGCAGTATTGTTAAAATCAAATGCTGCACTTAAAACCTTTGGGGACGAATTTGTCACAGTAGAACATTTAATGATTGCATTATTGCAAGTAAATGATGTTTGCGGTAAAATATTAAAAGATGCAGGACTTACCGAAAAAGGGTTAGTTGCTGTCATTAAAGAATTACGAAAAGGATCCACTGTTAACTCCGCAACACAGGAAACACAATTTCAATCCTTGTCAAAATATGCGAAGAACTTAAATGATTTGGCAAACAAAGGAAAATTAGACCCGGTAATTGGTCGTGATGAAGAAATTAGAAGAACCTTGCATATACTTTCCCGCAGAAGCAAAAACAATCCCATTTTAGTGGGTGAGCCTGGTGTGGGTAAAACTGCGATCGCCGAAGGATTGGCAATGCGTGTTGTTAATGGCGATGTACCCGATAATTTAAAAAGTAAAATTATTTATGCCTTGGATATGGGGCAATTAATTGCAGGTGCAAAGTATAAGGGAGAATTTGAAGAGCGTTTAAAAGGAGTGGTAAAAGAAGTAGCTGACAGTGATGGTGAAGTAATATTATTTATAGATGAGATTCATACATTAGTGGGTGCCGGTGGTGGTGAAGGTGCTATGGATGCTGCTAATATTTTAAAACCTGCTTTAGCAAGGGGTGAGTTGAGAGCGATAGGTGCTACCACATTAGCGGAGTATCAAAAGTTTTTTGAAAAAGACAAAGCATTGGAGCGTCGTTTTCAGAAAGTAATGATTGACGAGCCTACAAAAGAAGATGCCATTTCAATTTTAAGAGGACTCAAGGAGCGTTATGAAACGCATCACCATGTGCGTATTAAGGATGAAGCCATTATTGCCGCAGTTGAACTTTCTAGTAGATATATAACCGATCGTTTTTTACCCGATAAGGCCATTGATTTAATTGATGAAAGTGCCGCAAAATTACGCCTAGAAATGAATTCAATGCCAGAGGAGTTGGATACTTTAATGCGCCAAATACGTCAATTAGAAATTGAAAGAGAAGCTATTAAAAGAGAGGAAAATCCAGAGCAATTAAAGGCTTTGAATATTGAAATTAGCAATTTAACTGTCCAGCAGGATACATTGAAAGCAAAATGGACCGAAGAAAAAGAAATTGTAGATAAGGTTCAAAAAGCAAAATCTGATATTGAAAAATTAAAACAAGAGGCAGAAGTTGCTGAGCGAAATGGAGATTATGGAAAAGTAGCAGAAATCAGATACGGCAAAGTGAAAGAGCAGGAATCTAATTTGGAACAGTTTACAATTCAGTTAAATGAATTAGGCGTAAATGGCAATCGTTTAATGAAGGAAGAAGTGGATGCCGAAGACATTGCAGAGAATGTTGCCAAGGCGACGGGCATTCCTGTAAGTAAAATGATACAATCGGAAAGAGAAAAGTTATTGCATTTGGAAGAAGAATTGCATAAGCGTGTCGTTGGTCAGGAAGAGGCCATTACAGCAGTATCCGATGCCATTCGAAGAAGCAGGGCTGGGTTGCAAGATCCAAAAAAGCCAATTGGCTCCTTTATATTTTTAGGAACAACTGGGGTTGGTAAAACCGAATTGGCGAAAGCTTTAGCCGAGTATTTATTTGATGATGATTCCATGATGACGCGAATTGATATGAGTGAATATCAGGAGAAGCATTCTGTTTCAAGATTAGTAGGCGCCCCTCCAGGATACGTTGGATATGATGAAGGTGGACAACTAACGGAGGCGGTACGAAGAAAACCATACAGCGTGGTTTTGTTAGACGAAATTGAAAAAGCGCATCCTGATGTATGGAACATATTATTGCAGGTTTTGGATGATGGGCATTTAACAGATAATAAAGGTAGAACAGTAAATTTTAAGAACACCATTATTATCATGACTTCAAATATTGGAAGCCATATTATTCAAGAAACCTTTGAAGGGGTTACCGATAAAAACTTGGAATCAAAAGTAGAGCAATCCAAGGCGGAGGTAATGACTTTATTGAAGCAAACTATTCGTCCCGAATTTTTAAATAGAGTAGATGAGATTATCATGTTCTCTCCATTATTGCAAAAACAAATGGCTGCCATTGTGAAAATACAATTGAATAATTTAAAACATTTGGTTGCTGAAAATGGTATGCAAATTGAGTTTAGTAATTATTTGGTTGAATTTTTATCCGAGCAAGGGTTTGATATGCAATTTGGGGCAAGACCTTTAAAAAGGCTAATACAAAAGATGGTAGTGAATGAATTGAGCAAGAAAATTTTGAGTGGTGAGATTGACAAGACAAGAAAAGTACTGATAGATATTTTTGATGGCCTAATTGTTTTCAGGAACGAAGCCTAAATTTTAAAAGCCCTGTCTATTTTAGACGGGGCTTTTTTTTGTATATTTACGCCACTATGGTAAAAAATAATAGAGAAGCAGCAGTTGGTTTTATTTTCATAACCATCTTAATTGATGTGATTGGTTTTGGAATCATTATTCCGGTAGTGCCACAGCTATTACAAGATTTCTATCATATCACAGACCGAAAAAATGTAGGTGCTATTGAACAACCCTTATTGTATTTAACTTCAATTTATGCGGTAATGCAATTTATTTTTGCGCCCATTTTTGGAAGTTTAAGTGATCAGTATGGCCGACGTCCTATTTTGCTACTATCCTTATTGGGTTTTGGTATTGATTATATTTTTTTAGCATTAGCTCCCTCTGTGGGATGGTTGTTTGTAGGAAGAATGTTTGCAGGTATTACGGGTGCAAGTATTCCTACAGCAGCAGCATATATGGCAGATATTAGTGATGAATCCAATAGAGCGAAAAATTTTGGGATGATTGGTGCGGCATTTGGAATTGGCTTTATTATTGGTCCATTGATTGGCGGCTTATTAGGGCATATAGGATTGCGCGTCCCATTTTTCATGGCTGCTTTCTTAGCATTTGTGAATGCATTGTATGGTTATTTTATTTTGCCAGAATCATTGAGTTTGGAACACCGAAGAAAATTTAATATTAAGAAAGCCAATCCTATTGGTGCTTTAAAAAACTTAAAAAAGTATCCAGCTGTATTTGGTTTAATTATTGCCATGTTTTTTATTTACATAGCAGCGCATTCAGTTCAAAGTAATTGGAGTTTAGCCAATATGAGTAAGTTTGGTTGGGAACCAAGAACCATCGGGATCTCGCTTGGGGTAGTGGGTTTATTGGTAGGGTTGGTTCAAGGGGTATTAATTAGGTATGTAAATCCAAAATTAGGAAATGAGAAAAGCGTTTACTTGGGAATATTACTTTCTGCGCTTGGCTTAATATTATTCGCGTTTGCATCTGAAAGTTGGATGATGTTTGTATTCTTGATTCCGTATTGTTTAGGGGGTATTTCTGGACCAGCTTTGCAGTCTTTAATTTCTATACATGTTGCTAAAAATGAGCAGGGTGAATTGCAAGGTTCATTAACTGGCTTACAAAGTTTAACAGCAATTTTTGGCCCACCTTTAATGATTTGGTTAACCACAAGTTTTTCTACCAAAAACAATTTCTTACATCTTTATTTCCCGGGGGCAGCATTTTTTGCTGGTGCAATTTTCATGCTTATTAGTTCGATCATTGCTTATTTAGTGTTAAAAAATGATCCAATCGTTCATACCAAGGAACCTAAGGGGTAGTTTTGCCCATTTAATGGGCTTTGGTTGCTATATTTGTGTCCAAATTAAAGGACCATATGACGCAATTAATGACACAGTTACACGAGACTAGAAATTTTATTAAATCTAAAGTAAGTGAGACTGCCACCACTGCAATTATATTAGGAAGTGGATTAGGAAATTTGGCAACCAAAATAGAGGTTGATTTTGAAATTCCTTACAAGGATATTCCACATTTTCCTGTGAGTACAGTTGAAGGCCATAAGGGTCGTTTAGTTTTAGGGAAATTAAATGGCAAAAAAGTATGGGTGATGGAAGGGAGATTCCACTTTTACGAAGGGTATACGCCCGAGCAAGTAGTTTATCCGGTTAGAGTATTAAAATTATTAGGGGTTGAAAATTTATTACTATCCAATGCTGCAGGTGGTGTAAATGCAAATTATGCAGTGGGTGATTTAATGATTTTAAGAGACCATATAAGTTTGTTTACTGTAAATCCGTTGTTAGGTAAAAATGAAGCTGAATTAGGAACTCGATTCCCTGATATGAGCGAACCTTATGCTAATGTGTTTATTCAAAAAGCAAAAGCCATAGCAACTGCCAATAATATTCATTTACACGAAGGTGTTTATGTAGGGGTGACAGGTCCAACATTTGAAACCAGAGCGGAGTATAAATTAATTAAAGCAGTTGGGGGTGATGTTGTAGGTATGAGTACTGTGCAGGAAAATATTGCAGCCGTTCATTGTGGAATGAAAGTTTTTGCTATGAGTGTAGTTACTGATTTGGGTATTCGTGAGGATAACAATGTAATTACACATGAAGAGGTGTTAGAAGCTGCAAATGCCGCTGAACCAAAACTTACATTAATATTTAGTGAGTTGTTAAAAGAAATCGCATAATTATTAAATGCATGTTTCGTTATAGGCCCATTTTTTTAGTTGCTTTTTTTGTGATGCTTTTACAAGTTAAAATGCATGCGCAGGGATATGGACCAAGCATGAATGGACGACAAGGTGGAGCAAGCAATCAAACACCTGATTCTTTACAACGAAGAGATAAAAATGCCGACTCCATTACAATTTATTATAAGTTATATAATAACAATCTAATTCAAAAATTAGACACTACTATTAATGATTTTTTTGTTCATTATCCCATTCCCTATACTTCTTTTAACTTAGGGAATTTGGGTACTGCTACTAGATCATATTTATTTAATGCCAACAAGGTAGCGGGTTATGACGCAGGCTTTCATTCTTTTGATACTTATTTATATACTTTAGAAGAGACTCCAATATATCAAACCACAAGACCCTATACGGAGTTTGCTTATTTATTGGGTGGAAAGGGAGAGCAGTTGGTAGAAGTTAAGCATACGCAGAATAAACAACAGCAGTTTAATTTTTCATTTGAGTATCGTTTCAACAATGCGCCGGGAAATGTAAAAAATCAAAATGCGAATGTGAATAATATGCGCATCACAGCCAATTATCAATCCAAGCGAAAAAGGTATGCTTCTAATTTGATAATGCTTTTTAATAAAACAGCATCTTCCGAAAATGGGGGGTTGGTTAATACAAATTTATTAGACAGTTTAGCATTGAATGACCCCTATGAATTAGACACAAGGCTTGGCATAAGTGGTGCTTCCTTTAGAAATCCGTTTAACACAAAAATTTCAACAGGTAATATTTATAATCAAAACACCATTGTTTGGAGAAATGCGTATGATTTTGGACAAAAAGATTCTATCGTAAAAGATACCATCACCACTCATTTGTTTTATCCAAGGCTTCGTTTGCAAAACGAGCTTAAATTAGTAACAAACGAGTATACTTTTGGAGATGTGCATCCTTCCATTGACAATTACTTACAATATTTTGGAACAGTAATAACGAATAGCGATACTATAAAGTACAATGATAGTTGGAAACTGCTCACCAATGAATTTAGTGTAATTAGCTATCCTGATAAAATGAATAGTAATCAGTTCTTGCAATTAGGATCGGGCTATACACAAATGAATGCAAGTTATATTGGCAGAGCAGGTTGGAGTAATTATGATATATACGGATTTGCAGTATATAAGAATAAAACCAAGAATCAATTATGGGATTTATTGGCTTCTGGTAAATTATTTTTGAATGGGTTTCATGCAGGTGATTTTGATGCACAAGCATCATTGTCTAGAATTTTAAGTGCGAAGGGTACTTTTCTAAAACTTTCCTTTCAAAATGTAAATAGAACACCCTCAATGAATTTATTAGGGTACACTCAATTTCCTATTCAAGGTTTTAACGCAATTACAAAAGAAAATGCTACACTTTTAAATGGAGTCCTAGCCAATAAAAAAGATGGATGGGAGACCTCGGTTAGTTATCAGATGATTCAAAACTACAACTACTTTTCAAATGGATTTCGTCCAGTTGTATATGGCAGTTTGATGAGTTATTTAAGAGGTCAGGTAGAACATAAAATAAAAATAAGTAAACACTGGAACTGGTACGATCAAATTACATTACAAATATTGGATCAAAACGCACCAGTTAATGTTCCTCTTGTTTTAACGAGGCAGCGTATTGCTTTTGAAGGTAATTTTTATAAAAATTTGAATTTGTCTACTGGGTTGGAATTTATTTATCACACGGATTATAAGGCTGATGGATATATGCCATTTACTGGACAGTTTTATACTCAAAATGAATTTACCTTGCACAATCGCCCTACCAGCAATGCTTTTTTGCATTTTATGATAAAAAGGCTTAAAGGTTATATACGCTTAGAAAATCTTAATACGCTTATCCCCAGCAGTTCTGCCTTAGGGACTGCTTATAATTTTAGTGCCAAAAATTACCCTACCAATTCCTTGTGGTTTA
>JALQXE010000180.1 GCA_023263235.1 Sediminibacterium sp.
ATTAGCGTCATTTAAAAATAAAAAAGTAATTTTGGAGGATATTTACGAAGAAGTTAGTAATGTAATTGGGATAGACCAAGTATAATTTTTAGGTAGTGCTAATGGTATGATAATTTCTGCGAACATTATGGTTATTTAGTAGGATAGGATCTGTATCTTCTTAATCCTTCATCCATCATTTGGTATACTTTGTTTTTTAAGTGGTCTATGTCATCCATTGTATATCCTTCAATTTGAACAGTGGGTAAATAAACCACTCTATTCTTGCCAGGCGTTAAAGTGAAAAGACCAGAGTAGTGCATTCTATCAACTGCATCAATCATTAAAATAGGTTGTATGGGAACTTGCATTTCAATGGCTAGTTTAAATGCCCCATTATAAAATGCCTTCATAGGTTGCTCTTCAGACATGCTAAATGTTCCCTCAGGGAATATAAAAATGGATGTCTTTTTATGTAAAGCTGCCTTTAGGTTTCTTAAACTCTTCGCTCTTTTATCTGGACTACTTCGATCAACCATTATCACAGCTGCCCGGTATATCCAACCAAAAATGGGAATTTTAGAAGATTCAAATTTCCCCAATGGTCTTATAGGTTGGTGTTTTAACTGTACAATAGGAGGAATATCCATGTATGAGTTATGATTGGCTACAAATATGTGCGGTTTTTTAAAATCATGTGTTGACTCATAAATTTCTTTGTGCCGTACACCAATGAATAGGTACCATGTTTTCGCCCAATATCTACAAACTTTATATACACGCTTACTTAATTTTGCTTTACCAAAAGGGATTAATAAAATTAATGCAATAGCAGACAAGGTAGTAAGAATTGCAAATATGATTAAGGCGTAAATGCAATAAAGGAGCTGTAAAAGTTTATAAAATGGTTTCATCTAGGCACTAATATAATAAAAAAGGCCCGAATAGAAATTCGGGCCGAACGATTGCTTGCTTATAAACTTGAACCAAAATCTATATTATGCCTTAAGGGGATTTCTGCCATATTTTTCGTCATGTTGTGTAGCGTCTAAACCTAATTCTTCTTCTTCTTCAGATACACGTAATGGTAATAATAATGCAATGAATTTAAATATGATAAAAGAAACAGTAAAGCTGTATGTTACTACAATTAACATTGCTTTTAATTGTGTTAGAAAAAAAGCCGCATTCCCATAAAACAATCCGTCATTTCCTGCAGGGTTTACTCCTTTTGACGCGAATATACCTGTTAATAACATGCCTACCATGCCGCCAATACCGTGACAAGGGAATACATCGAGTGTGTCATCTACTCTTGATAATTTAAATGCATGGCTTAAAACGTTAGATATAACGGCGCCAATAACACCAATAAAAATACTTTGAGGAATTCCAACAAAGCCTGCTGCTGGGGTGATGGCAACCAAGCCAACTACAGCACCAATACAAAATCCAAGTACAGAAGGTTTTTTACCTCTCATTACATCAAAAAACATCCAAGCAAGTCCAGCGGCAGCTGCTGCTGTGTTGGTTGTTGCAAATGCATTTACTGCTAAAGAATTTGCACCTAATGCAGAACCTGCATTGAATCCAAACCAGCCAAACCATAGTAAACCTGTTCCGATTAATACATATGGGATATTTGCGGGTGGAATTTCTTGTTGCTCTAGTTTAGCACGTCTTTGTTTTAATACAATGGCACCAGCTAATGCGGCACAACCTGCACTGATATGTACTACTGTTCCTCCGGCAAAGTCCAAAGCGCCCATTTTTAATAAAAATCCATTTGGATGCCAAGACCAATGTGCTAATGGAGCATATACTAATGTGATAAATAAAACAATAAATAGGATATAGGAGGTGAATTTAATTCTTTCAGCAACCGCACCCACTACAAGTCCAGGGGTAATGATTGCAAACATTAATTGGAATAAAGCAAATAGCAATAAAGGAATAGTCATTGCTGTTCCACCTTGTAAGGTTGGTGCACCATTAGCAACGCCCTTAAAAAATAAATGGGTAGAAGGATTTCCAATGAAACCATTAATTGACTCACCAAAACTTAAACTATACCCAAAAGATACCCATATTACCGAAACAATACCTGCGGATACGATACTCTTGATCATGGTAGAGATAATGTTTTTTCGATGCACCATACCGCCGTAGAAAAAGGCTAAACCAGGTGTCATAATAAAAACCAAAGCGGTAGCCACTAAAATCCATGCAATATCTGCAGGGCTAAAAGTATTTGGCTCGCCTACATAGTTAGGTAATTGAGGAATAAACAAAGCCGCAACGGCAACAACTAATAACAGAATAAAGGGGGTGTACTTTTGTACGACTTGGTTTTTCATTTGTGGTATGTTTTAGGATTTTATATTATAAATAATTATATATAATATTTATAAAGCAAATATATGCCAATTAGTATAAAATTTAAAAATATATTATATATTATAAATAAATATAATAAATATTAAAAATTTTCACAATGATTTGAAATTCAAGTAATTGAATAAAATTTATCCTTTTTTATAAATTGATAATTTTAAAAAAATGTGGAAAAAAATAGGGATTCTTAATCGAATCCCTATTTTTTTAGGTAATAATGCAATGATTTTAATACATATAAAATACTGCTATATATGATTATGGCTTTTACTCCTGAATACTTGTGGCCAAGAGGCTTGCGTCTTTTGATTCTAATAAAGTAGAACCTGTTAAAAATATATCTACTCTTCGAGCACATTCTCTTCCTTCACTTATAGCCCAAACCACCAAAGATTGACCGCGGCGCATATCACCTGCAGTAAATACTTTATTGACATTGGTTTGAAAAGCCATTTCAGTTGCTTTTACATTACCACGTTCATCTAATTCAATACCTAGTTCATCTAGCATTCCAGTTGCTTGTGGATGTAAAAAACCCATTGCTAATAAAGCTAGCTCGCATGGTATTTCACGAATGCTTCCTTCTTTTTCTGTGAATTTAGCGGGACGTCCGTCTGATGAACTGGTCCATTCGAGATCAACTATTTGCAATGCTTTTAAATTACCTTTTTCGTCTCCAATAAATGCTTTGGTAGCCACTTCCCAAACTCTTGAAACACCTTCTTCATGTGAAGTTGTTGTTTTCAACAACATAGGGTAGGTTGGCCAAGGCATATAAGCTGCTCTTGTTTCTGGAGGTTTAGGTAACAACTCAAATTGCGTTACCGATTTGGCATTGTGTCTGTTGGAGGTACCTACGCAGTCACTGCCAGTGTCACCACCACCTATCACCACCACATTTTTCCCTGTTGCTAATAATTCAGCTTCTTCAATAGGTAAGTCGCTTACTCTTTTGTTTTGCTGTTTTAAAAAATCCATAGCAAAATGTACCCCATTTAATGTACGCCCTGGTATTGCCAAGTCTCTTGGTATGGTAGATCCTCCGGCTAAAACCACAGCATGATAATCGCGCATAATATCATTCACCCGCACATTTACCCCTACATTGGCATTGCATTTAAAAACAATGCCTTCCTCTTCCAAGACTTTTATTCTTCTTTCAACAACTGTTTTTTCTAATTTAAAGTCAGGAATTCCAAATCGCAATAAGCCTCCTGGTTTTGGGTCTCTTTCAAATACAGTTACTTCATGACCTGCATAATTTAATTGAGCAGCAGCCGCTAAGCCAGAAGGACCTGAGCCAATCACTGCCACTTTGAATCCACTACGCATATTGGGTTTGCGTGGCTTAACAAATCCTTTTTCAAACGCAATTTCAATAATGTGTTTTTCAATTTCTTCAATCGTAACTGGCGGTTGGTTAATACCTAATACACAAGCACTCTCACAGGGTGCAGGACAAATACGACCTGTGAATTCTGGAAAGTTATTGGTAGAAATTAAAATCTCATAAGCTTCCTTCCACTCCTTGCGATACACTGCGTCATTAAATTCAGGAATAATATTTCCTAAAGGGCAACCGCTATGACAAAATGGAACACCGCAATTCATACAACGTGCAGATTGCTCATTCAGTTGTTGCGCTGGCATTAATTCCACAAATTCCTTGTAGTTTTTAATCCTTTCAGCTACGGGTAACTTATTGGGTAATGTTCTTTTATATTCTTTAAATCCAGTTGGCTTTCCCATAATTTAATCTTCAATAGTTAACTAAATAAATTTATTGCGCTCAATGATTAATTCAGTGCAGATGCTTTTTTTGTTGCTAAAACTTTTTTGTAATCACGAGGAAACACTTTGATAAAATGTTTCACTTGATTGTCTAGATCTGCTAAAATGAATTTTGCAACTGCACTACCTGTTTTTTCGAAATGTGCAGTCAGCATATTTTTTAATAAGCTCGTATCAGATGAGTCTAATGGATCCAAATCCACCATTTCATGGTTGCATAAGCTTTCAAAATTATTTGCAAGATTGTAGACATAAGCTATGCCTCCACTCATGCCTGCTGCAAAATTTCGTCCAGTTTCACCAAGGATCACTGCAACGCCACCAGTCATGTATTCACATCCATGGTCGCCAATGCCTTCTACCACCACTGATGCGCCTGAATTACGCACTGCAAACCTTTCTCCAGCTTTACCTCTAATATATGCATGACCACTTGTTGCACCATAAAGCGCTACGTTGCCAATTAAGATATTTTGCTCTGCAACAAAAGGGGCAGTTTTATCTGGATAAACAATTAATTCTGCACCACTCAATCCTTTACCAAAATAATCGTTCGCGTCGCCCTCTAATTCTAGTGTGACACCTTTTGTATTGAAAGCGCCAAAACTTTGACCAGCTGTTCCTGTGAATTTAAAATGAATCGTTTGGTCTGGTAAACCAACTTCATGGTATTGTTTAGAAATCTCATTAGATAAGATGGTGCCTGCTGTTCTGTCTGTATTTTTAATTGGGAAACTAGCAGTAACTTTTGTTTGATTGTCAAGTGCAGGTTTTGCAGCAGCTAATAATTTCCAGTCAAGCACATCAGACAAGCCGTGATCTTGAATTTCTGTTTGGAATAAACCAATATTTTCGTCTGCTGGTGCTTTGTATAGAACACCACTTAAGTCTACTTTTTTGTATTTCCAATGTTGGATGTTATTGCGCATAGTCAATACATCTGCTTGACCTACCATTTCATTAATGGTACGGTATCCTAATTCTGCCATGATCTCACGTAATTCTTCTGTGATAAATTCAAAGAAACGAACTACATGATCTGGATCCCCTTTGAATCTCTTACGCAATTCAGGGTCTTGAGTGGCAACACCAACAGGGCAGGTATTCATATGGCATTTGCGCATCATGATACAACCTTCTACTACCA
>JALQXE010000034.1 GCA_023263235.1 Sediminibacterium sp.
ATCAACTACAGCTAAATAATATTTTAAAGGAAGTGTTTTCAGCATTACATGTTGAAAGCAAACTTTGGATTGCTTATCCAAAAACTGCTTCTAAAATTGTATCTGATTTAAACAGAGACGCTAGCTGGGAAATTCTTTCAAAAAATGAATATGAAGCTATTCGCCAGGTAACATTGGATCATGTATGGACTGCAATGCGTTTTAAGAAAGTAGATCAATTGCCTAATAAAAATAGAACCTTTGTTGAATTTAAGGCAGCAGATATTAAAGTGGATGATTTTGAAAAAAGAATCATTGCTTTACCTATTGAGTTAGATAAAATTTTAGCGGCTCATGACGAGGCCAGAGATTTTTTTAGTACTCTTTCGGTAATCAACCAAAAAGAATACTTAAGTTGGATTCAAGGAGCTAAAAAAGAGGAAACAAAACAAAAGCGTTTGGAAGCTACCTTGCAAAAGTTGTTAGCAGGGAAGAATAACCCTTCTGAAAAGTAGACCTCAATTTGGTTTCAAATATGCATATGATTAGTTAGTAAGTATAACAAAAGCCACTATGAAAGTAGTGGCTTTTTTATATGCTAAATTATTGTGATTATTTATAAATAACTGTTCCTAGTGTAGCAGTTAGTTCCTTTTCTATATCTTTTAAATGCTTATGTATTTGTAAAAGCTGAAGCTGGTCGGCGTCTTTAGCATTTTCTAAATCAGATTGATTTAAAAGAATCATCTTTTTGATTTTTCGAAGCTTAAAATAGAGTAGGCTTTTATTAATCTCTAACATTATATCTTTTTCTACCTCCTTAACTTTAATGCCCAATTTTTCATTCCATCGGGAACTTAATTCCTGCTCTGGTTCAAATAAACTTACTACCCAATGCTGTACGCGCTCATCCTCATGGTATTGCATTGTTTTTCCATTGGGCATCTTGCCTTCATAAAACCATTTTTTATAAGCCTCCATTAAATAAATCATATCAGATTGCTCCAATGGGAAACCCTCAATTTCATCAAATATATATTGTGCTATAAACTTACCTTCTTCATTTTGCTCAATTCCGTTTTCAATGAGTAGTTTTATTAAATGCTTTTCTTGGGCTAAATCATTGTCGGCAAAGAGTCCAAGGTTGTTGTCATCGCTTTCTGTAGTTGGGAAGCTAGGCATGAGTATCGCTGCTTCGTCATAAGACATTTTCTTTTCTTCCTTTACTATTTTATCACGCTTAAACTTATTTACCAATTGCGTTAAACCCGTTTCGTCTATGCGTAAAAGGGAGCTACACTTTCTTACATATTCTTGTAATTTAGTAAAGTCCTCGGCCTTGTTAATTTTACTTAGTGTTTCAGCGATTTGGTTTACTAATATATTTTTCTTGTTTAAGTCGCTTCCTACATCTTGTAATTGCACCTCTAATTGAAACAGAACAAAATCCTTTTTATTGGCTTGTACGAATGCTCTAAATGCATCGGGACCTACTTTATTTACGTAACTATCCGGATCCTCATTGTCGGGGATTAATACCAACTGAACATTGAGTCCCTCTTCCAAAGCCATGTCCAATCCGCGCAACGCAGCTTTTACGCCAGCACTATCACCATCATAAATAATGGTTAAGTTTTGGGTATATTTTTTAATAAGCCTTAGCTGATCCATGGTGAGGGAAGTGCCACCACTAGCTACTACGTTTTCAATGCCTGCCTGATGTAAACTTACTACGTCTGTATAACCTTCCACCAGTAAACATTCATCATTGCTGTTAATGGAATTACGCGCAAAGTAGGATCCATATAAGATTTTACTTTTTACATAAATTTCATTTTCAGGGGTATTAATGTATTTAGGGGAACGATCGTTCTTTGCAATTTGTCTTGCGCCAAATCCAATAATTTTTCCTGTAGTATTGTGAATAGGGAAAATGATTCTATCTCTATAATTGTCCTGCCATTCTCCATTTCTTTCTACCACCAATCCTGTTCTTGCAAATAACTCTGGGTTAAATTGATTTTGAATTAAGGCTTTTGCCAATCCGTCTCTATCAGCAGGGTTATATCCTATTTTAAACTTTTCTACAATAGGTTTTAAAAACCCACGATGTTGCATATAGCTTTGAGCGATGGTTTCACCAAGTTCTGTTTCCCAATATTGTTTGGTAAACCATTCCATAGCAAAATGGTTAATGGCATATATACTATCAGCCACCTGCTGCGCCATTTTTTGCGCAGGGCTGGTTTCGGTTTCCTCAATTTCTATATTATACCTAGCCGCCAACCATCTTCAAGCCTCCACATAACTATACTTCTCGTGTTCCATCAAAAAA
>JALQXE010000173.1 GCA_023263235.1 Sediminibacterium sp.
GGTTAAGAGGTTTTGAAAATATTTCACCATTGTTACAAACTCTTCTATCGACGTCAAAGTGCCTGCTTTAAAACCAAATCCTTTTGCTTTTTCAAGCACTTCAAAGAAGGTGATATTTTGTTCACTCGCAAGCACTAAACATTTTTCTACCGTTGTTTTACCAATCCCTCTAACCGGGTAATTGATAATTCTTTTTAATCCTTCCTCGTCTTTGGTATTGGCAATCACACGTAGGTAAGCAATAAAATCTTTTACTTCCTTTCTTTGATAGAAGCTAAGCCCACCATAGATCTTATAGGCAATACCTGTTCTTCTTAAGCTTTCCTCAAAGGACCTCGACTGGGCATTGGTCCTGTATAAAATAGCAAAGTCTTTATTATAAAAATGATTTCTTAATTTATTTTCTTGAATCGCATCGGCAACAAATTTTCCTTCTTCATTGTCTGTCATCGTGCGTACCAACTTAATTTTATCCCCTTCGTCGTTGTCTGTCCATAACTCTTTAGGAATTTGTCCTTTGTTGTTTTTAATAACCTGGTTGGCAACTTCTATAATGCACTTACTGCTTCTATAGTTTTGCTCTAGCTTTACCAATTTTACATCATCGTAATCTTTTTGAAACTGTAAAATATTTTCAATCGTGGCACCGCGAAAACTATAAATACTTTGCGCATCGTCACCCACAACGCATAGGTTTTCATGAACCGCTGCTAACAATTTAGCAATTTGATATTGTACCGGATTGGTATCTTGGTACTCATCAATTAAAATATATTTAAACTTATGTTGGTATTTATGTAGTACATCGGGGAAGTCGCGCAAAAGCTCATGCATTTTAAAAAGTAGATCATCAAAATCCATCGCACCGCTTTTAAAACATCTTGCCACATAACTTGCATAAATCTCTGCAATTTGTGGGCGATTACTTCTTGCATCCTCCTGTTTTAAGAAAGTGTCCATGGCATATTCTGCTGCTCCTACAAGCGCATTTTTCGCACTAGAAATTCTATTTAAAACAATATTAGGTTTGTACAATTTATCATCTAAACCCATATCATTTATTACTTGCTTTAAAACTGATTTTGAATCATCTGAATCATATATTGTAAAGCTTTGTGGATATCCAAGCTTGGAGGCTTCTGCTCTTAAAATGCGCGCAAAAACGCTATGAAAGGTACCAATGTATAAATTTCGAGCCTCTGTATTCCCCAGTGCTTTTTCAACACGCTCTTTCATTTCTGCGGCAGCCTTATTGGTAAATGTAAGTGCTAAAATATTGAAAGCGTCTACTCCGACGTTCATTAAATGCGCAATCCTAGAGGTTAATACTTTTGTTTTTCCACTTCCCGCGCCCGCAATAATCATAAGGGGACCCTTCAAATGTAATACCGCCTCTTTTTGTCGTTCGTTTAATCCGTTCAAATACGCTTGTTGCATGCAGCGAAGATAGCATAAAAAAAGCCCTTCAAATGAAGGGCTTTCAATAAAAATATTATGGAACTATTTTTTTTCTAATAACTTGAAGAATTGATCTAATTGAGGTAAGATTACAATTCTTGTTCTTCTATTCTTAGCTCTGTTTTCAGCAGTTGCGTTGTCCGCGATAGGAGCATACTCTGATTTACCAGCAGCAGTCATACGCTTAGGATCTAAGTGGTAGGTATCTTGTAAAATACGAACTACAGTAGTAGCACGCTTTACAGATAAATCCCAGTTGTCTTCAATAGCATTATCTGAACCAATTAATTGCTTAGAATCGGTATGGCCTTCCACCATAAATTCAATTTCTGGTTGAGCAGCCAATACTTTAGCAACCTTACCTAAAACTGTTTTTGCTTTAGGTGTTACTTCAAAGCTTCCGCTTTTAAATAATAATTTATCAGAGATGTCTACATATACAACACCCTTATCAATTTTAACATTAATATCGCCGTCGCTTAAATCACCAATCGCACCTTTTAAGTTCATCACCAAATTCATATTGATAGAATCCTTACGTGCCATTGTGCTTTGTAAGCCTTGAATGTATAAATCTTTAGCACCAATATTCTCTAAAGATTTTTTAATACTTTCTGCTTGAGCACCTGTCACCACCGACATATCTTTTAATTGACTCAATACAACGTTGTTGTTATTTTTTAAGAAGTCTACTTGTTTATTTAAATCATCAACACTTGATTGTAAAGACCTAGCTCTATCTGCTGCCTTCTCTGCATCAGTTTTACTTTTATTCAATGCATCTTCTGCACTGCGTAATTTACCTTGTAATTCAGTATATGCTCCATTCAATTGAGCAAGCTTGTCATCCTTTTCTTGTAATTTTTTAGGACTAACGCAAGAATAAGCACCCATGCTAACTATCGCAAGCGCTAAAAAAATTCTACTTTTCATACTATTTTTTATTTAAATGAATAAAATGGCTAAGGCCTTAACAAAAATACTAATAAGGAATTGAGCAACAAAACAAATATTCAAAAAATAACAGCTAGCCTTCAATGTCCTCTGTGATACTATTGGCGGGTACATAGCCCAAAATGCCCTTAAAAAAGCCTACAATTTTTTGTTTATCGGCCTTTTCATTCTCGCTGGTCATGAAAGGGTGGGCAAAAATCACTTTTTTATGCTCAAAATCCAATGCTACCATCACAATGGGTACCTGGGCATTTTTAGCAATATGGTAAAAGCCAGTTCTTAGCCTACTCACCTTTTTTCGGGTTCCTTCTGGCGAAAGCGCAATATGAAAGAGCGCTTGCTCATTAAAAATTTTAATAACCTGGTCTACTTGATTGGCATTTTTTGATCTTTCCACAGGGTATCCGCCCAGCTGTTTTAGTATAAATCCAAAAATTCCCCAGAAAAGCTCTTTTTTCCCTAAAAAGTGAACAAATTCAAGTCGCATTTTTTTACGTATAGCCAGTCCTAAAAAAAAATCAGACGAATGCGTATGTGGCGCTACGACCAATACCGATTTTTTTAATTCAAAAGGAAAGTTTCCATCAATTTTCCAACCCCTCACTGAAAAAAACCACCAAGCAAGTAATTGTTGCATATTTATATATTGGGTAAAAATAAAATTAAGTTCTTAAAAATCCATTAATAATTTAATGTTTGCATTGGGATCAACATTACTTGCATCTAACCATTGTATATTATTTAGATTATTTTCTTCGTTTTTTTCAAGTTTTGAAAATTTATCATACCATTTATCGTAGTATTTTAAGAGTATTGCAAAGGCGTTTTTTACATCACCCTCTTCAAGAAAGCCAATCGCATTTTTTGTTTCTAATCCACCCAATCTTTTTTGTATTCTTATTGTTGCAGCGATTAATGATTTCTTTTCGAACTTTCCATAATTAGCTACAATGAAATTAAGGCGCTCTTCAAAAGGAATGCGAACAAAATAACAAGGACTTTTTTTTATTTGTGCAAAAAAGGCAGAAGGAATCATTACTGTGCCAATTCTTTGGCTTTCATCCTCTAGCCAAATTGTTGATTTCTTTTTGGCCTGCACATGTAAAGCTTCTGCTAATAAATTTTCGAACATTTCTTGACTGGGTTGTGCATCCTGTCCAAGTGCACCAAAAGAGGAACCCTTGTGATTGGCCAATCCCTCCAAATCAATTACAGTTTTTCTGTTTTGTGCTAATGCGTGCAGCGTTTCGGTTTTACCCGAACCAGTATATCCCCCTAAAATATTTAATGAATAGGAAATTGAAAATTGTTCAATAACCCAGTTTCTATAAGCCTTATAACCTCCATTTAATTGTATTACCCTAAAACCATATAAGTCTAATAACCACGCCACCGCTGCACTGCGCATGCCCCCTCTCCAACAGTGTACAAATAAAATAGGTTTGTGATGATGTAATTTTTCATAATCATTGCAAAAACCCTCTACTGTTTCTACCATTGTTTTCATCTTTTCCCCAAAAAACGGAAGTGCTATTTTAATAGCATCTTCTCTGCTCTGTTTTTTATAAGTGGTTCCAACAATGGCTCTTTGTTCGTTATCAAAAAGAGGAAGCGAATAAGCGCCAGGTATATGTGCATGTTCAAACTCGGCAGGACTTCTCACGTCCAACAAAATAAAATGTGCTGTGTTATTGATGAAGTCTACAAAGTTATTTTTACTTACAGCCATATTATAAAGATAGCTGCTTTAATTCATTTGCTAAAGCCGCTTTGTTAAAAGCAATAAACGGCGGCGCTTGGTATTCAAACCCGCGCGCTTTTTCAATGGCAGTTTTTAAATTAAACTTGCTTTGTGCAATACAAACTGCCCATTTTTTGGACTGCCAATATTTCCCTAAATATTCCTGTTCTGTTTGCCCAGGTGTTGGAATGAAAATTAATTTTTTTTGAAAAGGAATTATTTCCATCAATGTGGTATAGCCTCCTCTGCAAATAATATATTCAGCGCATTGAATTTGTTTTTTTAAGTCATTACCATTTAGGTGGTGGTATAGCATTCCTTTTTCTGTTTCTTTTTGATAGGATTTATTATCGGGAAGCCCCGCAATGACTACAAAATTGTTGTTTAAAGTATTTCCCTCTTCCCATAAAATATTTTCGAGAACTGTGCGTTGAGGTTCAGGCCCCGATACAATGCCTAAAAAAAGAAGCGGCTTATCATTGATCGTAGTATTTTCATTTAAAGCTTGCTCCTCATTTAAACGCGATAAACAATTCATATACCATAGTCTTGTATTGGGAATATGTTTTGGATTTGCTAAAATACCAGATAAATTATTTGGAGGTAACATATCTGCCACCCAACAAGCAGCATACTTATTAATAATTTTGTAAGTGATTATTTGATTAAGTCTTGTACTCCAACCAAATGGCGTTTGCAATTCCAATTGGTGCGTGATAAAAACGCTCTTAATTGATTTATGAAAAAATCCAAATCGGTTATCTGAAATAATTAAATCAAACTTATATTTTTTAGCTACGCGTTTCAACCAATAATACTCGTGAATAACTGAAACAATAATTTTAGGTATTTGTAAAACAATCCCTGGTATGAGTAATGCGCGCAAATGTGTGTACCAAATTCTGTATCCTTTTAAATGTAAAAACACGGAGTTGGGAGCCACCTCACGTAAGATGGCTTCATGTTTTCCTTCGCTAGCAATGTATACTTTGTAATCAAGCGCTTCAAGTGCATGTATTAGCGATATGCATCTTGTAGCATGACCTAAACCCCAATCCAAGGGGGATATACAAACACTCTTTTGTTTCATTGGCCACTAAATTAGCCAATATATTGTAAGAACTTATTTTTCCAATGTAAGCACTACGCCATTAATGCAATACCTTAATCCAGTTGGTTTAGGGCCATCTTCAAAAACGTGTCCTAAATGAGATTTGCATTTACCGCATTGTACCTCGGTACGAACCATTCCATGTGAATTGTCGGGTAAGTAAATTATAGCCTCTTTACTAATAGGTTCAAAAAAGCTAGGCCACCCACAACCGCTTTCAAACTTAGCATTGCTTTTAAACAAGGGATTTCCACAAGCAGCGCAATGAAATGTACCCACCTCTTTGCTGTTCTCAAATTCACTAGTAAAAGGTCTTTCGGTTCCTTTTTGTCTTGCAATTTGATATACCTCGGGACTCAATATGCTCTTCCATACATCGTCTGCAACTACAACAGCTTCTTTTCTGTTGGGGTTATAATAAGGATTCTTTTTTTCCATAGTGGTATCTATTTTTTGTTTTGTAGGGCCTTGAGCACAAGCCGAAAAACTGATAAGGGTCATTAAACAAACTAGCTTAAACATAAATTTTGTTATTGTATAAAAATACTAACAAGTATTCAGTTAATTTGTTCAGATTTTATTACAAGGATTCAATATAATTTTAAGCGAGTTCGTTATCTTTGAATCCAACTCCTCTCTATGTTTAATTTAATCTTATTTGGCCCTCCAGGAAGCGGCAAAGGAACACAAAGTGAAAATATTATAGCAGCCAATGGATTGCAACATTTATCAACCGGCAATTTATTAAGATCTGAAATCAACAACCAAACCCCATTAGGACTAAAAGCTAAAACTTTTATGGATGCTGGTCAATTGGTGCCAGATGAAGTAGTAATTGGCATGGTTGATAATTTTATGAATGCACACCCCGAAGCCAAAGGATTTTTATTTGACGGATTTCCGCGTACTACCGCTCAGTGTATTGCATTGGATGCTTTGTTGCAACAAAAGGGAACAGAGATTAATGTAGTATTGGCATTAGAAGTAGGAGAAGAAGAGTTGGTAAAAAGATTATTAGGACGCGGCGCCACTTCGGGTAGAAGCGATGATACCAATGAAACAGTAATTCGTGCAAGAATTCAAGAGTATCATGATAAAACAACAGCAGTAGCTACTTATTATGGCCAGTTTAATAAAGTTATTTCCGTAAAAGGCGAGGGCACGGTTGAAAGTATTTATGCAGATTTGAAAAAAGAAATTGATGCAAGAATTTAAATACTAATTATATTCAATAAAAAAGGATCAACTCTTGTTGATCCTTTTTTATTATGCAAAACGCAATTCGTTATTATTTATCATTTAAATATTTAATCCACCGCAAGCGCTAATTACTTGTCCAGTAATATAACTACTCAAGTCGCTTGCTAAAAATAAGGTCGTGTCAGCAATTTCTTCCGCCTTTCCAAAACGACCTAATGGAATTTTTTCCAAAAACGCCTTACCCGCTTCGCCTTCATTTAAATAATGCGTCATATCGGTTTCAATAAAACCCGGAGCAATTGCATTACAACGAATGTTTCTGCTTCCAATTTCTGCAGCGATGGATTTTGTAAATCCTATGATACCCGCTTTACTTGCAGCATAACTGCTTTGACCAGCATTTCCTCGAATACCAATAATGGAGCTCATGTTTATAATGCTACCACTTCTTGCTTTCATCATTGGACGTATCACCTGTTTGGTCATGTTAAAAATACTTTTCAAGTTGGTTTCCATTACCTCATCCCACTGTTCTGGCGTCATGCGCAATAATAAATTGTCTTTGGAAATACCCGCATTATTTACACAAATATCAACAGTTCCAAAAGTAGTTACTACATCATTTACGAATGCTTCGCAAGCTGCAAAGTCACCCGCATTTGCTTTATAGGCTTTTGCTTTAACGCCTAATTTTTCAATTTCGGCAACCAAGCTATTCGCCTTTTCTGCACTACTATCACTCACATAGGTAAATGCTACATTTGCTCCTTGTTCCGCTAATTTTAAAGCAATGGCAGCACCAATGCCTCTTGCCGCGCCCGTTACAATGGCTACCTTTTCTGTTAATAATTTCATTTCTTTCTATTTTTAATAAACCAATAAGTATGCATTAATGCAATACTAATATTTACAAATATAATAGGATTATCCTGTTTTAAAAAACCATACACTATCCATAGTAAACTTCCCATGGTGTTGGCGATTCTTAACCATTTTAAATTTTGTATTGCAAAAGAGCCCACCACCACTGCGGTTGCCACATATCCTAATGCTTCAATCATTTTATTTATTTATAGTGTAATTCATTTTTTATAACAATTTTATCCTTGTTCATGGATGTATTTCAACTCTTCAATAAATTTTCTTTCATTCGATAGCCGGGGTACTTTATGTTGTCCTCCTAATTTCCCTTTTCTTTTTAACCATTCATGAAAACAACCTTTTTTTACAGCGTGTACTTGTGGTAAGCCCAGTGCAATGTCTTTGTGTCTTTTAGCTTCGTAGTCGCTATTCAAGGACTGCAAATTTTTATCCAATGTAATAGCGAATGCTTGTAAGTCGTTTGGTGCTTTGTCAAATTCAATTAACCACTCGTGGGCGCCTGATTGATGATCAGACATATAAATAGGTGCCGCTGTATATTCATTTATAGCAATACCCATACTTGCACAAGTTTGAGCCAGGGCTTTGTCGGTATTGTCTGCGATCAATTCTTCACCAAAGGCATTGATA
>JALQXE010000002.1 GCA_023263235.1 Sediminibacterium sp.
TCCAATATCTGTCCAATAACCGTCGTATTGATAACTTAATACTTTATAGTTGGCAATAGAATTGGGTATGATCTCTTTTCCAAAATCGGTTGCATTGGGATGATCTTCATTTAAAAATTGATATAAAATATCTTTATTAAAAACATAAATACCCATGGAAGCTAAATAATGCCTTCCTTGCGCTTTCATATCAGCCCCCGTATCACTGGTCCAATTGGGTAAAAGATCTTTATTTGGCTTTTCAATAAATGAAGTGATTACATTTTCATCATTTGATTTTAAAATACCAAACTCTGGTGCTTCTCTATCACCAACAGGAATAGTAGCTATTGTAAGTGCTGCCCCACTTTGCTTATGCGCAGTTATCATTTTACTAAAATCCATCTGATATAATTGGTCGCCACTCAAGATTAATACGTATTCAAAATCTAGTTTATCTAAGTGTCTTAATGATTGTCGAACCGCATCTGCAGTGCCTTGAAACCAACCCGGATTATCAGGAGTTTGCTCTGCCGCCAAAATGTCTACAAAGCCTGAACTGAACGCACTAAAATGATATGTATTTTTAATATGCTGATTTAAAGAAGCAGAATTGAATTGTGTTAAAACAAAAATTCGATTAAGATTGCTATTAATACAATTGCTAATTGGAATATCCACTAAACGATATTTTCCAGCAATAGGCACAGCAGGCTTTGAACGTCTAGCAGTTAAAGGTGATAATCTTGAACCAGCACCCCCCCCTAAAATAATTGAAACCGTTTCCTTAGCATAAATAGCCATGTCCTTTGATTTATATTTTAAACAATTGATTCGTAAACATTTTTATACCCCCTTACCACTGCATCCCAACTATGATCAATTTGCATACATTGCGTTATCATTTTTTTCATTTGTGATTTGTCTTTATATACGCTTATTGCACGTTCAATAGAATATACAATATCATCTTCAGTTGCATGCAGGAATCGAATGCCGAAGCCATTGGGTTCTCCCATATCAACTACTGTATCATGTAAACCACCCGTATCTCTAACCATGGGAATGGTTCCGTATCTTAAGGAATACATCTGATTTAACCCACAGGGTTCTACCCTACTTGGCATTAATAAAAAATCGGCCGCTGCATAAGCTTCATGTCCTGTTTTTTCATCATAACCAATAAATGTATTATAATCCCCTGGATACAATTGCACCAAATAATTTAAAGCAGACTCAACTGAAGTGTCCCCTGCTCCAATGATTAAAAAATTTGCACCACAATTGGTTTTATCCAATGCATGTTGAATGGCTCCGGGCAAAACATCAGCTGCTTTTTCACCAACCAGCCTTCCAATAAAAACTACTAAAGGCTTATCTATGTTTAAATTATATCGAGAACAAATAAGTTCCTTATTTTTTCTCTTCCCATCCGCAAAGTCATCAATGCCATAATGAAATGGTACCATTGGATCTGTTGACGGATCCCATAGCTCATTATCTATCCCATTTAAAATACCAACGCACTTTCCTTTCTCATATTCAAACAGAGGTTCTAACCCATTGCTATGCAGTTTTAATTCATGCATATAGGTGGGGCTTACTGTAGTTACTTTATCAGCGCATTTCACAGCAGTTGCTAAAGGGTTTATACAATTATTCCATTCCAATAAACCATGTTTCCAATTATCCCATCTTGGAATTAATACACTCTTGTCCCAGCCCATTGAACCATGGTATTGAGCATTGTGAATGGTAAATACTGTTTTTACATTTTGCAGTTTTTGATAATCATAACAATACTTCATCATAAATGGCACTAACCCTGCTTGATGATCATGACAATGCACAATATTGGGTTGCTGTGCCCAATTTGACAACCAATTGACTACTGCAATTTGAAATCCAATAAATCGATCATTATCATCGGTGTAGCCATAAATTTTTGGTCTATCTAATAAACCATTAATGTCCACGAGGTATAAATTAAATCCTAAATCTGCTGACTTTAATTTTATAATTGTATAATTAAAAAACCAATCTCCCAAATTCGCTTCCCCTTTAAAATGCACATCCCATTCATGTTGTTCTAGAAATTTTGTTTTGTACATGGGCATAACAACCAACGCTTCATCACCCATTTTTTTTTGGTATTTGGGCAAGGCACCCACAACATCACCAAGTCCACCTGCCTTCGCCATTGGATAACATTCTGCACTTACATGGACAATGACCATATTGTTGTTTTCAATTAGCTTTCAATTTACAAAATTGTCACTATAATTCCAACGGCATTTTTAGGTACTTTAATGGCTTTTTAATGTATTTTTTAGTATTTTACGGAACTATAATTTCACTAAAACTAACGATTAAACGAACTATTATTATGAGCCAAGCCAAAAAACCTACCAATACCGGTGCCTTGAGTACCCTTATTGTGGTATTCTTTTTCTGGGGATTTATTGCTTCAAGCAATAGTGTATTCATCCCTTTTTGTAAACACAAATTTGCTTTAGACCAATTCCAAAGCCAGCTAGTTGACTTTGCATTTTATTTAGCCTATTACATTGGTGCATTGGGCTTATTTGCCTATGGTGCTTTTGGCGGCAAGGACTTAGTTGGAAAATGGGGTTATAAAAAAAGTATTGTATACGGCTTGTTGTTTTCAGCTATTGGTGCTGCGGCAATGATTATTGCTGTTAATGCAAATACATTTACAGGAATGCTAGTTGGACTATTCATAGTAGCCCTTGGATTCTCCTTACAACAAACAGCTGCACAACCTTTTGCCATTGCTTTGGGAGACGAAAGTACCGGTGCAAGTCGCGTAAATCTTGCAGGGGGTATTAATTCATTTGGTACTACTATTGGTCCCATTGTAGTAGCATTTGCTTTGTTTGGAACAGCTGCAGCTATTACAGACGAGCAAATTGCAAGTTTAAGCCTTAGCAAGGTAGTGATTTTATATAGCGCCGCTGGCTGTTTATTTTTAGCGGCGGCTGCATTATTTCATTTTTCCAAAAAAGTACCTTCGGGAATTAGTGAGGAAAAAATTGAACCCGCTAACAAAGCATTGTATTTATTAATTATCATGACAGGTGTTTTGATCATTATGTTTGTACCCATTTTTAATAGTTATAAAATTGATCCTGCAACAATCACATCCCCTGCTCAAAAGTTGGCCATTGAAACCATGCGTTTAAAATGGCTGTTTGGCGCTTTAGCAACTGTAGTATTAGGTTTATTGTTTGCTAACTTCTCTGCACAAAAGAACGAAAATGGTTGGGGTGCGATGAAATATCCTCAATTGGTTTTAGGTATGCTTGCCTTATTTGTATATGTAGGGGTTGAAGTTGCCATTGGTTCTAATTTAGGAGAGTTATTAAAACAAAAAGCTTTTGGAAGCATCCCTTCCTCTAAAATTGCACCATATATTTCAATGTATTGGGGTAGCATGATGATTGGAAGATGGACAGGTGCGATTTCGGCATTTGAATTCAAAAATAATACGAAAAAATTATTAACCATTATTGTGCCATTAGTTGCATTTGGAATTGTAATTGGAGTAAACAGTATTGCTCAGTATGATATGAGCCCGCTTTATATGTATGTGGTTTGTATTTTTATTCAAATTGGCGCCTTCTTCTTAAGTAAGGATAAGCCTGCGAAAACATTATTAATTTTTAGCGTAATTGGAATAGTAGCAATGTTAATTGGTATTTTCAATACAGGCAATTTAGCAATCTATGCTTTCTTAACGGGCGGTATTGCTTGTTCTATTATGTGGCCTTCTATATTCGCATTGTCTATTGCCGGATTAGGTAAATATACCACACAAGGTGCAGCATTTTTAATTATGATGATTTTGGGTGGTGGAATTATTCCTCCAATCCAAGGAAAATTATCCGATTTTTTACAATCTTCAAAAAACGCTTTAGAAGGAAGTGGTATTCACAATTCATTCTGGGTTCCAGTAGTTTGTTTTGCATATATACTATTCTTTGCCATTGCAGTGAAAGGTATATTAAAGAAGCAAGGTATTAACTACGAAGAGGCAGAAGCAAAGGGAGGACATTAATTAAATTAATAAATAAAGTAAAATGGATTCATACGTTATTGGAGTAGACATTGGAGGTACGGGAACTAAATATGGCATTGTTGATAAAGACGGAAATGTTTTACATTCTAGCTCAATGGCAACCAACACCCATGAGCAAGTACATACCTACATTGATGAGCTGCATGAAAAACTCTCAGATCTTATTGAAAAGGTTGGTGGTGTAGGTCGTATTAAAGGAATTGGTGTAGGAGCACCCAATGGCAATATTTATACCGGCACAATTGAATATGCTCCAAACTTACCATGGAAAGGAATTATTCCTTTTGCAAAAATGTTGCAAGACAAATTTAAATTGCCCGTTAAACTAACCAACGATGCAAATGCTGCTGCAGTTGGTGAAATGATGTATGGCGCCGCAAAAGGCATGAAAGATTTTATCATGATTACTTTGGGCACTGGCGTGGGCAGTGGTATTGTTGCCAACGGTCAATTAATTTATGGGCATGACGGATTTGCTGGTGAATTAGGACATACTATTATTATACCAGATGGAAGACTGCACCCTGGAACTGGCAAAAAAGGTTCTTTAGAAAGTTATGCCTCTGCTACCGGTGTTGCAGAATCGGCTATGGAAATTTTAAGAAATTCTGACCGCCCAAGTTTATTAAGAAATATTGATGCAGGGAGGATAACTTCTAAAGATGTATTTGAAGCAGCACAAAAAGATGATGAGGTTGCGAAAGAAGTTTTTGACTATACAGGTAAAATACTAGGAATGGCTTTAGCAAACTTTGTGATGTTCTCAAGTCCGGAAGCCATTATATTATTTGGCGGCTTAACCAAAGCGGGGGATTTAATCTTAAAGCCAACGCGTGAACACATGGAAGCGAATGTGATTGAAATATTTGAAAATAAAGTAAAAATATTATTTAGTCATTTAAAAGAATCAGATGCTGCCATTCTTGGTGCTTCTGCATTAATGTGGGATTAACAAATCCACTGCACATAAATAAATGTAAATCCATAAATAAAACTGCTACTCATACGAGCGGCAGTTTTTTTAATATAGATTGATTATTTATTTGATTGTTCTACCAACCATTTATTTCTGCCCCATCCAGCTATCACATGTTTTTCACTATGATAGGAAGATCGTACTAAAGGGCCACTCTCTACGTAATCAAACCCTAATTCGTAACCAATTTGGCGTAGCTCTGCGAATTCATCGGGATGCACAAAGCGTTGAACAGGTAAATGTTTTTTTGTAGGTTGTAAATATTGTCCAAGCGTAAGTACATCACATCCAACATTCACTAAGTCTTTCATTGTTTGAATTACTTCATGTTTTTCCTCACCTATTCCAAGCATTAAACCTGTTTTTGTTCTACGTCCCCCTTTTTTTAAGGCTTCTAATACACCCAAGCTACGATCATATTTTGCTTGTACACGAACGCGTCTTGTATTACGTTCAACTGTTTCCATATTATGACTCACCACTTCAGGAGCAGCTTCAATAATTCGATCAATCTGTTCTTGAATGCCTCTAAAATCTGGTATGAGTGTTTCCAAGGTTGTTTCCGGAGTTAACGCTTTAATTGCTTTAATGGTATTGGCCCAAATAATGGAGCCACCATCGGGTAGTTCATCTCTATCAACACTTGTTAATACAGCATGTTTAACTTTCATTAAATAAACAGCCTCTGCAACTCTTTGTGGCTCATCCCACTCAACTGGTTTAGGTCGTCCTGTTGCCACTGCACAAAACTGGCAGCTTCGAGTACAAATATTGCCAAGTATCATAAAAGTAGCTGTCCCCTCACCCCAACACTCCCCCATATTTGGACAATTGCCACTCTCACAAATAGTATGCAATTTATGATTATCAACAAGCCCTCTAACATGTTTATAGCTCTCCCCAATTGGCAATTTAACCCTTAACCAATCTGGTTTTTTTAAACGCTCTGGGGAATCGGAATTTATAATGGGCAATTCTTGCATAAGATCTTTATTAACTTAGCAAAAATACAAGATTGAAGGGGAATATTATTGTAATTTTACCGAAATCATAAATTCACAAATATTTAATTATGACCGCAACAGTTACCTACGAATCTAACCTTAGAACTACCTGTTTACATTTGCAAAGTGGATCGGCCATTGAAACCGATGCGCCTACCGATAATAAAGGGAAAGGCGAAAGATTTTCTCCAACGGATTTAATTGCAACAGGATTGGGCGCTTGCATGATTACAACAATGGGCATTAAAGCAGAAACGATGGATATAGTTTTAGATGGAGCAAAAGTTGAAGTTACCAAGGTGATGGTTTCTGATCCAAGAAGAATAGGAAAAATTGTTGCGCATGTAACAATACCAGCATTAGATTTGGATGATAAAACAAAGGAGATTTTAGAAAGAGTAGCAAGAACCTGTCCAGTAGAAAGAAGTTTGCATCCAGATGTTGAATTAGATATCGCTTTTAACTGGCTGTAATGAATGCTTAAAATATAATAAAGCAGCTAGGTATTATAACAGTCCTAGCTGCTTTATTTTTTGCATTAATTTGCTAATTGGCAGGCCCATTACATTATAAAAGTCCCCTTCAATACGCTCAATACCAACTACGCCAATCCATTCTTGTATTGCATAGGCTCCCGCTTTGTCATAGGGCTTATAAGTATCTACGTAATAAGAAATTTGGTCATTGGATAATAAATGAAATGTAACATCAGTGGTTTCCGAAAAACATTCAACACCCTGCTCATACATTATGCAAACGCCAGTAATTACCTGATGTTTTTTTCCTGAGAGTTTTTTAATAGATGTAATAGCAGCATCTCTATCAACGGGTTTACCAATAATTTCATTTTCTAAAACAACTACTGTATCGGCAGCAATTATACAAGTTTGTAATTTATAATTTCCTGTAGATTTTAAATTTTCAGCAACAGCAAGGGCTTTATTTTTTGCAATATATGATGGCACTTCTCTTAGATCCATAGTATTTGGATACGACTCATCAGCACTAGAGACTAGGATTTCAAATTTCATTTCCGCCCACTCTAATATGGACTTTCTCCTAGGCGACTGAGATGCTAAAATAAAGGAAGTCATATTTTATAATAAAAAATAAAAAAATATCATTGACAAAATTCCTGAAAACATAGCAACCTTAATATATAAACTTAGTTTTTTAAAATCCTCACTTACATAGGATGTATTTAGTTTTATTAAAACATACACTAAGGGATAAATTATAAAAATTATGCAATATAAAATTCCATACCAAAAACCAAAAGGCATCAAATAAAACAAAATCACAATTAACATGGAAATTACAACTACCAACCAAACGCCAATGTATACTTTTGTTGGCTTTAGCCCCCAAACAATAGGTAAAGTTCTACATCCAAATTTTCGATCCCCTTCTATATCCTCCATATCTTTCAAAGCTTCTCTCACTAAGGTTAATAAAAAAGCAAAAGCACAATACAGGATCATTAGTTTTACAAATCTAAAATTAGCAACATCATTTATGTTGGGTTGCACAATTTGTTGAATAGTAAATTTTGAAAAATAAATTACCCCTATGGACCATGCAGTTAATAATGCAATAACCACGTTGCCCACTAAAAAATCTTTCTTAAAATTTGTAGAGTAAAACCACAATAATAAAATTGTAACCAAATTGGATAAATGTATATGCCAATAAGCTCTAAATGGAAAAGCAATCGTAGAAATATAAACCCCTATTACACTAAAAAATAAATGCCAAAAAATAACCCACCTTCTGTTAATATGAGAACCAGCTACTACTTTTTGAGGTCTATTTACTTGGTCAATATTTATATCAAAATAGTCATTTATAATATAGCCCGCAGCAGCTATAAAAATACATGTTACCACTATTAAATAAAAAGAAAGGTCAACTTCTGCATTTGATCCGGGATATAATGGCTTGTAAATACAAAAATGAAATAAAGACTCGGCTAGTAATATGAATACCAAATTAGGCCATCTTATCAATCGCAGAAAATATACAAGTGTCTTCAAGGATTTGGATTTAATTTAATTATCTAGCAGGAATATGATCTACTAAATCCCAATGATCATTTAGCTTTAATACTTTTTCAATCACCTCTCTTCCACAACCCTCTCCCCCTTTTGCAAGCGTTATATAAGATGCTATGTTTTTAATGTCGTCGGCAGCATCATTAGGGCAAGCAGCAATACCCACTAATTTCATTGCTTCGTAATCTGGCATATCATCGCCCATGTACAAAATATGATGAAGAGGTACTTTGTGCGCTGCAACCAATTCTTTTACAAGCAAGCTTTTATCTCTCACTCCCATATACACTTCCTTCACCCCTAAATTCAACAATCGCTCTTTTACTTCCTCGGAGTTACCCCCAGATATAACCCACACTTGATAACCTTTTTTAATTGCTAACTGAATAGCATAGCCATCTTTAATATTCATTTTTCTTACCAAAACCCCTTTGGGCATAACAATTACCTCTCCATTGGTGAGTACCCCATCCACATCAAAAATAAAACAGCTTATATTTTTTAAATTTTCTAACAATGGTGCTAAATTTTAATCATTAAATGTACACCTATTTTTGGTTATCGCGCCATTCATAAACCCATGCACTTTGAATCATTTCCAAATGGCCTTCGTTTGACTCTTCTCTTTTACCTTCAAAATGTGGCAATGTCAATACCCATTCTAATAAATCGGTGAAACGAACTCTATAAATCTTTGACTCCGTAAAGTCATCCCCAAATTTTTCATATAATTTTTGGGCAATATCTTCATGATCGTTCCAATAAATGGGTGGTTCAAAAGGTGTCATTGATAATTATTTTATTTTTTTATTTATTATTTTTCTATTCTCCTAAAAACTGAGTTTGATCCGGCAATGTCACTTCAATAGTTCCAGAACCTTCCTGAATTACGCATTGACATCCTAATCTGGATTCAATTCTCGGGCTAACCGCTCTGTCAATAAAATCTTCTTCTTTATCCGACAATTCCTCTAAAAATTCCATCCCTTGTTTTACATATAAATGACAAGTACTGCATGCACATACAGCACCACAATTATGGTGCAATTCAATGCCTGCATCTAATATTACTTCTAATAAACTTTCTCCAGCTTTTACATTTTCTAATACAACTGGAGCTAATCCCTTTTCTTCAAAATTAATTTTAAGTGCGTACATATTGATAGCGAATGTGTTTTTGCAAAAATAGCTTTAAACGTCCTTGATACAAGGCTTTTTGTTGTCGAAATACAAAAAAAATATTGAGCGCTGTTTATTGCCTCTTATCTTTGCAGCCAAATAGAATCTATGGCCAAACCAAGCATATCAGAAAGAATGTATCTCCAATTCTTAAGAACCAAATTTAAGACCATTGGTAAGCTTTCGCCTTCTGTTGCTGGCAAACTGGCATTTGATTTATTTTGTACGCCCTATCCTAAATACAAAAAAGTCAAGGCACCCGCCGTTTTTAATCATGCAAAGAAAATTAAGGTTCAAATATCGGAAGGCCTTGCCATTAAAGGATATGAATGGCAATCAAATAAACCCAATGGCAAGACAGTTTTAATATGTCATGGCTATGCTAGTTATTTTTACAAGTTTGAACAATATATTCAACCCCTATTAAAAAATGGATTTAGGGTTTTAGGGTTTGATGCCCCAGGTCATGGCCAAAGTGATGGAAAATATATTAATGCTGCCATATATAAAGAAGCAGTTGAACACATCATTAAAATATGTGGCCCCATTGACCATTTTATAGGTCATTCATTAGGCGGACTCACCCTATCCTTGATTGCCGAAAATATGCCTAATCAAGAAGACCATAAGTTTGTGTTAATAGCCCCAGCTACTAAAACTACCACCACCCTAGATAGTTATTTTAAAATGATGCACTTATCCGAAGCAGTTAAAGCCAGTTTTTATGATACCCTTAGTAAGCTCACTCCTTTGCCAATTACTTATTTCGAGGCAGATAGAGCCTTAGAAAATTACAAGGGACAAGTACTATGGGTACATGACCAAGATGATCGTGTTTGTCCAATAAAAGATTTAGAAAAATTTAAAGAAAATGCACCGGATCATATTAAGTTTTTGATTACCAATGGTTTAGGACATAATAAAGTATATAAAATGCCCGAAATTGTCGATCAAATTGTGTCTTTTTTAACTGTCTAAACATAGATGATTTTTATTTTTTAAGTCTAATACTATAATATTGCATCACGAGAAACCAGTGCGAGTGCATAAATTGCAACTTATTTGTTTTTCATAAATAGTTGATTTTCAATATATAAAATCCCGAAGGAGCGGTTGACTACTATGTCAAAAAACTTACTAATCGTTGAGTCGCCTGCAAAGGCTAAGACCATTGAGAAAATCTTGGGTGAAGAGTTTGAAGTGAGAAGTTGTTATGGTCACATTCGTGATTTGGAGAAAAACGATATGGGTATTGACTTGAAAAACAAGTTTCAACCTAGATATATGGTTCCAAGTGAGAAGGAAAAAGTGGTGAAAGAATTAAAATCCATGGCTAAAAAAGCAAAGGAAGTTTGGTTAGCATCGGATGAGGATCGAGAAGGAGAAAGTATCAGTTGGCATTTATCAGAAGTATTAGGTTTAGATCCTAAGAAAACAAAAAGAATTGTTTTTCATGAAATCACTGCTCCTGCCATTAAAAAAGCAGTAGATAATCCTCGATTTATAAATATGGATTTAGTAGACGCACAACAAGCACGTCGTATTTTAGATCGTATAGTAGGTTTTGAGTTAAGCCCAGTTTTATGGCGTAAAATTGGAATGCAAAGAAGTTTGAGTGCAGGAAGAGTACAAAGTGTAGCAGTAAGATTAATTGCAGAAAGAGAAAGAGAAATCAATCAATTTAATCCTGAAAGCGTTTATAAAATTTCGGCATTATTTTCGGCTTTAGATATTCAAAAAA
>JALQXE010000047.1 GCA_023263235.1 Sediminibacterium sp.
ACCATATCTTTTATGGCTGATCTATTTCTATATCAAAGTCAGTAAAATCAAACTGATCCAGCTGTTCTTTGATCATCTTCCATTTTTCTTGAATTTGATCTAAGCTTAATTGAACATTTTTGTCAGTTGGTAAAAAACAGCCACCATCATAATAGACTGGTATGTTTAGCTTCTGAAATTCTGTAAGAATTTGTATTGATTTTATTGATAGTAATGAAAACGCACTGAGGTCTAAAACATAAACCGCACTTATATCACCCAACTCTGCGTCATATAGCATTTGGTTTATAACCGGCCTATTCGTAACATCCTCGGACTCTTCCTCTAGGTATTCAGTATAATGCTTGTAACCGTCAAAACCATGCAACCACATGCACCTGAATCCTGGTTTAAGTTGGTAGAAGTGGACATTTCTTTCGTCTTTCAATAGGCGGGTGTAGATGCCAATTTTCATAATCTAAGGTTTTTAATGTGATTAAATCATATTAAATTGATTATCAATAAAATATGCTTAAAATATTAACTACCTTAATTACCCGAACTTACATGTTATTAAGATGGATGATTAGAAAAGATAAACAAGGCGTTGATTTTGGTATTTGGGAAGCCGTAAAGCCATCAGCCTTAATTATGCCTATTGATGTTCACGTAGCAAGGGTCTCCAGAACATTAGGGATTATTAGCAGACCCCAAACCGATTGGCAAACTGCATTGGAGTTAACCCATTATTGTCGAACTTTAGATCCAAGGGATCCCGTAAAATATGACTTTGCTTTATTTAGCTTAGGCGTTACTGAAAAGTTTATTTAAATAAAGCAATCATAGCAAAGTTGAATTTATAAGCAAGCCTAAATCTTAATTATGGAAATTAATTTACAATCACTCGAAAAATTAGATACGCCTAATTTAGAGCAAGCCATTAATGAATTAATCAAGAACGATTTTTCTAAATTGGTTCAAATACTATATCGAATTGATGTGTCAGAGGCAAAACTTAAAAATATATTAAGCTCTAACCCCAATGAAGACGCAGGCAAACTAATTGCACAAGTAATTGTAGAAAGATTAGCAGCTACCAAAAAAGCGAGAGAAAGTTTTAATACCACTCCACGCATTGATGACGCCGAAGAGCGTTTATAAAAATGCAAGCCCTATAAATCTCCCAACTGTGGACGCATCACAATATCCTCAACCACAGCTTGTGGACTTAATTGTGTCGCAGCATAAATCATTTTAGCAATATCACTAGCCTCCATAATTCTTTTTGGGTCCACTCCTGAACCCGACCAGCTATTGGTATATACAGCACCTGGGCAAACTGCAGTTACCTTAATGCCTTTATCTTTCAATTCTAAACGTAAATTCTTGGAAAACCCAAGTAGGGCAAACTTACTTATACTATAAGCACCTCCATTTTCATATGCGTGTAATGAAGCAATGGAACAAATATTAAATATATGTCCCGTTTTTTGCGATAGCATACTTGGAAGCAATGCCCTTGTTAAATGATAGGCAGAAAATAAATTAGTATTCAACTGATCCTGCAATTGTCCATCTGCTTCATCCTTTAATTGACCAGGTACAAAATACCCTGCATTATTAATTAAAATATGAGGCTTACACTTACCTAAACACCAATTGGCGAAATTAGATACTTCTTGCTGGATAGATAAATCTGCAGCCTTAGATTCAATCTTCACTGCTGGAAATTGATTACGCAAGCTGTTTACTGCACTGTCTAATGCAACAGGCGTTTTACTTGTTAGCAGCAAATCATGGCCATAACTAGCAAATATTTCAGCAATTGCCAATCCAATACCTTTAGAGGCCCCTGTAATTACAATATTCATACAAAAATGATATTATTATGTAATAAAGATAGGAAGCAATCCTGTAAATTCGCTACTTATAAATAAACCAAAAAGGAGCCATGCCCTATCAACACTTATTCTTTGATTTAGACCATACGATTTGGGATTTTGAAATGAATTCAAAAGAAACCTTATTGGATTTACATCATAAATATAATTTAACTGCAAAGGGTATACAGGATTTTGATGCATTTTTCGACCAATACAGCATTCACAATCACCGATTATGGGATAGGTATACAAAAGGATTTATTAAACAGGATGAGTTAAGATGGAAACGTATTTACTTAAGTTTATTAGAATACAAAATTGCAGACGAAACGCTTTCAAAAGCAATGTCATTTGACTATTTAGATATTTTACCCAATAAGAAAAACTTATTCCCTTACACCATCGAAATATTAGACTATTTAAAAACCAAGGGCTATCAAATGCACCTCATCACCAATGGTTTTGAATCGGTACAATTTAAAAAAATTGAAAACTCAAATTTAACCCCATACTTTAAGGAAGTTATCACTTCTGAGGGAAGCAATAGCTTAAAACCCCATAAGGAAATATTTGAATACGCCTTGCAAAAGGCAGGTGCGAAACTGGAACAAAGTATTATGATTGGCGATAATGAAGCCGCCGATATTCAAGGTGCCATTAATATTGGCATGGACTCCGTATTTGTAAACCACATAAACGCTGTGCCTACTATTCCTGCAACCTATACCATTACACATTTAAAGGAATTAGAAAACATCTTATAAAAAAATAAGCCTCGATAATCGAGGCTTATTTTTTTATAATTCATGAGCAATTACCATTTGGCTAAAACAGTAATACCTCCTTTTACAACATCTCCAATTTTACAATTAATTTTAGCATCCAAAGGCAATAATAAGTCTACCCTACTTCCAAACTTAATAAATCCATATTCAGCAGTTTGATCAAATTGAGTACCCACTGTTGCATAATTACAAATACGACGTGCCAAAGCACCGGCAATTTGTTTTAGTAAAATACTACCCTTCTCATTTTCAATAACCACCGACCAACGTTCATTATCGGTAGAAGATTTTGGATGCCAAGCCACCAAAAACTTACCAGGATGATATTGATTGTAAATAATATTGCCTGCAATAGGTGTTCTATTCACATGCACATTTGCAGGACTCATAAAAACACTAACCTGAATTCTTTTTTCTTTGTAGTATTCATCTGGAGCAACTTCCTCTATCACAACTACTTTACCATCTGCAGGAGAAACAATAGCAGAGGAATCAATGGTCCAGTTTCTGTTTGGCATTCTAAAGAATGAAACAATAAATAAAAACAATCCCAAAGTAACTATAAACACAGCCCAACCCGCTATTTCACTCACTGGGAAAAGATATGAAAAGCTGGCAATATTAATAAGGCCTACTAAAAATGCTGTTAAAGCAATAGTGGGTGTTCCTTCTCTGTGTATAGTCATACAATTAATTTAAAACGCAAAGGTAAAACTATTTTATTTATTGGCGATAAAGTATATCCATTAAGAACCAAACAAAGGGAACAGCCAATAAAATAGAATCGAAACGATCTAAAAAACCACCATGTCCTGGCATCATTTTACCACTGTCTTTTACACCTGCTTGTCTTTTTAAACTACTTTCAAATAAGTCACCATAAGTGCCAGCGATTGTTGACACTAAACAAAGTAAAAACACAAAATTTGTGTCTAAGTCTCTAAAAATATATGCGGTGACAGTTGGGACGAGCAATACTGTAATGATAATACCCGAAATAGTACCTTCCCATGTTTTATTGGGGGAAACCGGCGATAGTTGTCGTTTACCAATAAAAGAACCCACTAAATAAGCCATAGTATCATTTACCCAAATTGCAACCACAATCAATAAAGGAATTACAAATTTATACGCTGCATAATACTGATCATAATTATAATTAGCATTGGCACCTTTAATAATGTAAAATAAGGATAAGCTCATTGGGATATAAATTAATCCTGCAAAACTTATGGCTAAATTTTTTACATTAAATTTTTTAGTAAATACGTCGGATAAAATAATAGCACCTGCAAGTACCGGCACTAACTTTGTTCTCACCACACTAAATACAGTAGCGTTTATTGGCAATATTTTATTTGATAATGCAAACATGATGCTTACTCCTAACAAAATAAGCCCCCACTTATGTATGAGAGAAATATTTTTATATGTGGGATAAATTAGTGCTAGTAATTTTTGATACTCATATAAACAACCAATTGCAATAACAGCAAAAAGTGTAAAAAATGACCAGTTATTCCAAACAATACCCCCTACCATAATAATGGCGAATACAATAGCCGATAAAGCCCTAACCTTAAAAATTGAAAAATTAAATGCCATACTTATTTAAAATTTTATTCAATATACAACTATACGTCCAATATGTCTAATTCAATGGTATTAAGAATTTCCTTTGCAATATTAATAAATTCAGCTGGAACATAAACCTCTGCTTCACCTAAAAATACATACGCCGAGTCTTTTCTATTTAATAATTTTGCAGGTACTTCTTTTTCATTTAATAAACCAGTCACCAATGCTGCGGTTGATAAATTACTATTAGCGTAAATCATTATCCAATCTTTCATGAGGTGTGTCTTTTTTTAATTGTGCTAAAAGAAAAACAACCAATGCTAATGCAACAATGCCCCAATAAATGGGCATGCCCTCATCCATTAATTGATTTGTTTTTTTGATATCATTTCTTACCAAATACAAACCTACAATAGCTACCCCATTATTTATAAAATGTAATAATATAGGCAACCAAATAGTTTTGGTGTACTCATAAATGAATCCCAACATTACACCTAATGCCATTCTTGACAAAAATCCATAAAATGAAAAATGAAATGCACTAAATATAATTGCTGTAAGTATTATTGCATACACTGGTTTTTTAAACCAGTCCTTGATTGTTTTTTGCAATGCCCCTCTAAAATAAAGCTCCTCCATTACCGCAGGAACAAATGCAACCAATAACAAATTCACAAACAAATCATTACCCGATTTCATTTTTGTTATTGCCACCATTGCTTTTTTATAGCTATCTTCTAATGACATGGCCCAATCATGCATTCCATTGGAAATGGGGATGAGTTCCGTTGCGGTTGCCAATGCACCACTTAATGCTAAACCCGAAAAAGCCAATAGCATTACAATTAAGACTTTGTGTATGCCGTTAATTTTTTTAAAACCCATATTTTTTGAAATACCGCCTTCGGAAAAATAAGCAACAGCCCAACTTGGAATGAAAAAAGAAATAATTGAGGCAATGGCATTTGTGACTAAAGCTAATTTAGCATTTTGAGGTGCTAACATCGCAGAAGGTAATTCCGAAAAAGAGATATCTAAACTAAAGGCAACAATCGAAAAACTTATCATAGCGCCTAAAATCAAACTTATGCCAGTCATAAGGAAGAAGATAACAAATCGCATGGCGGGATGCATTTGAAAAAGGCCTCTATGATCATTATTCATCTAAACACAATTTATTGTTACATTTGCACAAGCATTCATAGGATGCAAGATAATGAAAATCATATGGTTTCGATAGGCAATATACAATTACCGGACTTCCCTTTATTACTCGCTCCCATGGAGGATGTAAGTGATCCCCCATTCAGAGCCGTTTGCAAGGACAATGGAGCGGATTTAATGTATACCGAATTTATAAGTAGCGAAGGACTTATTAGAGATGCCATTAAAAGCAAACAAAAACTAGATATCTACGATTATGAGCGCCCAATAGGAATTCAAATTTTTGGAGGGGATGAAGAAGCATTGGCTTTATGTACAAAAATTGTAGATACAGTGAACCCAGATTTAATTGATATAAATTTTGGTTGCCCCGTAAAAAAAGTTGCCATGAAAGGCGCAGGAGCGGGTGTATTAAAAGATTTGGATTTAATGGTACGCTTAACTGAGGCTGTGGTAAAAAGCACCAACCTACCTGTTACTGTAAAAACAAGATTGGGCTGGGATGAAAACAGTAAAAATATTAGAGAAGTGGCTTTACGTTTGCAAGACGTAGGTATCAAAGCCCTGGCAATACATGGTAGAACTAGAATGCAAATGTATAAGGGCGAAGCGGATTGGACATTAATTGGAGAAGTGAAAAACGATCCACGTATTACCATCCCTATTTTTGGAAACGGTGATATTAATTCGCCTGAGAAAGCAGTGGAGTATAAAAATAAATATGGTGTAGATGGTATAATGATTGGCCGTGCAGCCATTGGGTATCCTTGGATTTTTAGAGAGATTAAACATTATATAGCAACAGGTGAAAAACGTGCCGATCCAACCATTGAAGAAAGAGTAGAAGTAGCAAGAAAGCATTTACAAAAATCATTAGAATGGAAGGGCCCTATTGCTGGCATTAATGAAATGAGAAGACATTATGCGAATTATTTAAAAGGATTGCCAAGCATAAAGGATTATCGCGCAAAATTAGTACGCATCACAGATCCTTTAGAAATTGAAGCAGTATTAGATGAAATTAAGGAGCAATATAAAGGGATGGTGATTGAATCTGGTAAAATTGTTTTAGAGAATTACCATGAACATTGCCCTATAAACTAAATTGTATTGTACATTATTTATTTCGTTACTGCGCTTCAATAGCAGCAGTTACTTCTTTTGCCATTGGATCCACTGTCATGGGAAAGTAATGCGTTAGCTCCCCCTTTTCATTTACTAAGTATTTACAAAAATTCCAAGCAGGTTCTTGATTGCACCACCCATTCAATGACATATCAGATAACCATTTATGCACTTCATTTTGAGCTTGCCCTTTTATCACCATTGATTTTCCCATTAATGGGAAACTAACTCCATAATTTTTTTTGCAAAAGCTAGCAATAGAGGCATTATCAGCAGATTCCTGTTCTTTAAAATCATTAGAGGGTATACCTATCACAACAAGCTTATTTGCATATTGTTTGGAAAGATTTTCTAAGGCTTCATATTGACCTGTAAAACCACAATTACTTGCCGTATTTACAATTAATACTTTTTTGCCTTTCAAGTCTGAAAACTTGAAATCATTTCCATTAATATCTTTTACCGCTAGCGCGTAAAATGAAACGGAAGCTGTCACATTATTTGTATTGGTGAGTATTTGTTTTTTACCCGCAGCTTTACTCGACCACATGATGGCTGGATACAATGTTTTTAATACAGATTGTCGATAAGACATCCCTGGCTTCTTCATAATTAAAGTAGCAGTAACCAAAACACCAAAGGCGATGGCAATTTTTATCATGATTGTTTTTTTTATGCGCTTATCCAATTAACTTTTTTAATAACCATCCTTTCCCAGTATAGGGTGGATATTTAAAATTAGGATCTATCCAGGTTGGTGTTTTTAATACCGATTTCAGGTGGGTGAATGTATCAAAACTTGACTTACCGTGATATCCTCCCATTCCACTATACCCTCTACCACCAAAAGGCAGGTCATGATTGGTGATATGTAATGTTGCATTGTTCACACAGGCCCCGCCGGAGGGTACATTGGTTAACCAATATTGTTCGTCGGTTTTATTTTCAGTGAAAACATAAAATGCCAGCGGATTTGGATTTTGTTGAATCACTGCCAATGCTTCTTCATTAGATTGGTAAGTAAGTACTGGCAAAATAGGTCCAAATATTTCATCCTGCATAATTTTAGCATTAGGATGTATCCCTGTCATGATGGTTGGTTCAATATATAATTTATCTCTATCGGATTTTCCTCCATATACTATTTCACCTTCCGATAAATAGGATGTTATTCTTAGCCATTGTTTGTCATTAATGATTTTACCATAATGCTCGGATTCACTTGCGTTTGCTCCATAAAATTGTTGAGTGGCGGTGATAAGTTCTTCAATAAACTTATCTTTTAATTCTGTTGGCACTAAAACATAATCCGGCGCGATACACATTTGTCCGCAATTAGAATATTTAGGGCTTGCAATACGTCTAGCAGCAACACGTAAATTGGCATCCGAGCTAATAACAGCGGGACTTTTGCCACCCAATTCTAATGTAACAGGTGTTAAATGTTCTGCAGCATATTTATAAATTATTTTTCCTACCTGTGTACTTCCTGTATAAAAAATATGATCAAATCTATTTTCAGTTAACATGGGTGGCAATACGGTTGCGCCATCACCTTCAACATACATAATATAATTGTTCGGGAATAATGCATCTATGATTTTACGCATTACTTTGGCAGTTGCGGGAGCAAACTCACTTGGTTTTAGCACCGCACAATTCCCTCCTGCAATAGCCCCTACCAATGGTGTTAGTAATAACTGAAAAGGATAATTCCATGGCGCAATAATACATACTACTCCTAAGGGTTCACGAATGGTAAAGCAACTAGAAGGCTGGTTCAACAAGTTGGTTGGCACCGAAGCAGGCTGCATCCAACCTTTTAAATGCTCGATAGTATGATTGAGTTCGCTTAAGAAAAAGCCTAATTCTGTTGCCCAAGCATCCTCATTGGTTTTTTTTAAGTCGGTATAAAGCGCTTCGTAAATCTCTTTTTCATGTTCAAGTGTTACTTTTTTGAGTCTTTTGAGCTGATTTAGTCTAAAATCATAGGATTGAGTAGCTCCCGACAAAAAATAAGTACGTAATTGTTGTATGGATTCTTTCATTGTTTTGGACATTGAGATATAGCAATTTAAGCTATAATAACGAAAGCAGGTAGGCTTTTGTTCAGTCGTCAAAATAATTGTGTTTTTTCCGGATTTTTTAATAATTTAACGGAATGATTGTTTATAAGATTAAACCGATTTAAACCACACAACTAAAGATTGCTATGTCTAGAAAAAAGTCAATTAATTCGAGAAGAGATTTCATCCGAAATTCAGCGATGGCCCTTGGAGGATTTTATATTGTTCCAAGATCCGTATTGGGAGGCAAAGGATTTACTGCTCCAAGTGATAAATTACAAATTGCTGGTATAGGTGCTGGCGGTAAAGGTGAAAGTGATTTATTTTCATTTTACAATAGCGGGAAAGCAGACATCGCCTTTTTGTGTGATGTAGATGAGCGTCAAACCGCTATTAGCCGTAAACGTTATCCTAAAGCAAAAGTATATAAGGATTATAGAGAGATGTTAGAAAAAGAACATAAGCTTATTGATGCATGTTCTGTTTCAACACCCGATCATATGCACGCTGTGCAAGCAATGGCAGCAATGCAATTAAAAAAGCATGTGTATGTGCAAAAACCAATGGCACATGATATTTACGAGGCTAGAATGATGACCAAAGCTGCGCATGATCACAATGTAGTTACACAAATGGGTAACCAAGGTTCATCGGGTGATGGAGTGCGTATGTTACAAGATTGGTATAACGCAGGTTTAATTGGCGATGTACATACAATATATTGTTATACCGACCGACCTGTTTGGCCTCAAGGCGTTATTCGCCCTGCAACAGCCAATGAAATACCAAAAGAATTGGATTTCAATCTTTGGTTAGGTACAGCTCCGGAAAAAAGTTATTTCACGGATCTTTTACCGTTTAACTGGAGAGGATGGTGGGATTACGGAACCGGTGCATTAGGTGATATGGCTTGTCATATTATGGCACCTGCTTTTGCGGTATTGGGATTAGGTTATCCAGTTGCTGCTGAATGTAGTGTGGCAACAAGATATACTGCGCCTTGGCAAAGAGTTTATTCACCAGACAGTCCACCAGCTGCATCTCATATTATCTTAACTTTCAAAGGTCAAAATGGTAAACCAGATGTAAAATTACATTGGATGGATGGTGGTATTCAACCAGAACGTCCCGAAGAATTAGGACCAAATGAAATAATGGGAGACGGAGGTAATGGTGTAATATTTGAAGGTACAAAAGGGAAAATGATGGCAGGCACATATGGTGTGAATCCTCAATTATTACCTACAAGCAGAACGGCTACTACAAAAGTGCCTCAAACAGTAGAACGAGTAAAAAATGGAGACAACGGCCACTATGCAGCATGGGTGGAAGCTTGTATCGCAGGTCCTGGTAGCAAGGAAGCAAAAACTTTGAGTTCTCATTTTGATATTGCAGGTCCTTTAACGGAGTCTGTTTTAATGGGTAACCTAGCCATTAGAAGTTATGATTACAAAGGAACCGATAAAAAAGGTTTAACTACTTACCCAGGAAGAAACATACAACTAACTTGGGATGGTCCAAATATGAAAATTACCAATTTCGAGCCAGCGAATCAGTTCGTAAAAAGAACATATCGTGCAGGTTGGAGTTTGGGCGTATAATTTGGACTCAAATAACAAATTCAAAATCCTCTCGATGTTCGAGGGGATTTTTTTTGCTTAACTTCGAAAAAGTAAAGTCATTTAGGTGGAATCTGATTTATGATGTGCCTAATGTAATTGAACAAAAAAATAAATGTGATGAATAGTAATTTAAAAGAACTTTTTTTATTAAGAAAAGATATTCATTTTTTAAACTTTGGATCTTTTGGTGCAACTCCTCAACCCGTATTTGATCATTACCAAGATTGGCAAAAAGTCTTAGAAGCTGAACCGGTTCAATTTATTGCATTCGATGGTGTTGAATATTTGTCTTCCTCAAGAGCAGCCTTGGCTAAATTTATTCATGTAGATGATAAAGATGATTTAGTGTATATCACCAACCCAAGTTTTGCTGTGAACATTATTGCGAAAAGCTTTCCACTTAACGAAGGAGATGAAATATTAGCCACCAATATAGAATACGGAGCATGTGATAGAACCTGGGATTATTACTGTAACCAAAAGAAAGCTATTTATAAGAGACAGAAAATAAATTTACCTATTACCACAAAGGAACAATTTATAGAAGACTTTTTTGCAGGGCTTACCCCCAAAACAAAAGCTGTTTTTATAAGCCATATCACCAGTGCCACTGCATTAATATTTCCGGTGAAAGAAATTTGTGAGATTGCAAAATTAAAAGGATTAATCACTATTGTGGATGGCGCACATGCGCCTGCTCAAATTGACTTAAAAGTAAATGAATTAGCAGTCGACTTTTATGTTGGTGCTTGTCATAAATGGATGATGGCACCAAAAGGAGCTAGTTTTTTATACGCACATAAATCGGTTCAACATTTATGTGAACCCTTAGTAGTAAGTTGGGGATATAAAGCAGCAAAACCTTCGGCATCTTTGTTTTTAGATTACCATCAAATGATTGGTACGCGTGATTTTTCTGCATTCTTAACCGTACCCAAATGTATTGAATTCATGCAGGAGCATAACTGGAAAGCAGTATCCAAAGAATGTCACGAAATGGTACTTTCCCATGCTGCTATGTTTTATGCGTTGTTGGGAACACAAGCCATTAGCCCTTTAAATAGAGAATGGATTGGTCAAATGATAAGCATTCCAATTAAAACCAAAGAGCCTGAACTTTTACAAAGAAAGTTATTTAAGGAGTACCATATTGAAATCCCCATCATGCGACAAGAGGAAGATGTATATATGCGCTATTCGATAAATGCATTTAACAGTGTGCAGGATGTAGAGGCACTATATAATGCATTAACCGATATTATAAAAACTACTAACTTGATTGAAGTAGCTTAATTACCACTTTAATGTTTTCATATAAGCAGCGTCATCTTTAGCAGCATCTAATTCATTTGTGCCGGTGTAAGCCTCTTGCTCCACAATCATATGTTCAACCCCATTTTGCGCGATTTTTGGTAACATAGATTTATAATCAATGGTTCCCTTACCTATCACACATGACTCATGGCCTTCGGAACTGTTTGTTTTAATTAAATCTTTTACGTGTACTAATTTAAAACGTCCTGGATGCTTATCCATATAGGCAAGGGAATCAATGCCCGCTACATTTGTCCAATACAAATCCATTTCAAAATCAACTGTATCCTTATTGGTGTTATTCATCATTACATCCTGTGGCACAATACCATTCATTGGTACAAAAGAATAATCATGATTATGATAGGCAAATCGGATGCCATTTTTTTTAGCAATCTCACCGCAGGCATTAAACTCGTCTGCAAATTTCTTGTAATTATCAATACTTGGTTGCGCTCCTTTATGTGGGCAAATTAAATACTTCATGCCAATCTCTCCTGCCTCAGCTGCTTTTCTTTCAAAGTCCTTTGTGTTATCACAATGTGATGAAACTAATTGCATGCCTAAATCATCCATCACTTTTTTAAATTCCGTATTTTTCATACCCCAAAAAATACCTTTATCGCCTTCAAAGCTTTCAATTTTTTTGTACCCACTTTTTGATAAATGCTTAAGCACCCCTAAAGTATCCTTGGCCAATGCTTCCTTAACCGACCACAACTGAATACCAAACGAGTTTTTAGCTGCCGTCATGGCCATTAACTCATTTCTAAATGGCATGGAAACTGCTAATCCTGCCAGCGCAGAATTACGTAGAAAATTTCTTCTTGATTGATTCATAATTTAAATTTTATCAAATACGTTTTTATAATAAAAAAGGCGAGTAACTTAATTAAGCGCTCGCCTTTTTTGATATGTTGATGACTAGCTAGTTGCCCAAGCCTTATCTCCTTTCTTATAAGGATATGATCCAACAAATTTACCTGGTACGGCAATATGTCGTAAAGCTTTTGTAGCACCTACTTCTGAAGTGAAGAAGCCTGTAAGTGTTAATTCTTTCATCATGGTGAAATAATGTTTAGGGTCAGTTCCCTTTTTAGTTTTTTGATACTCTTTAGCTTCTTTATCTAATGCAATCAATAAACTTGTTCGTTGAGCAGGCGTTGATAACATGAATGTTTTACCATTCGCTTGTTTACATGCTTCGTCTAATTTTTTTATACCCTCCATAAAAATGGCTTGATCCTTTGTTTCGTAACAATCATTCACCATAATTTGCATAAAAGCACCCACATTTGCTTCTTTAGCACCAGGTGTTTTAGTTTTTGGTAAAATGGTTTCACCTACTTCATTTAAAAATGCAATATCTGCTTTAGTTAAAGTAATGCTTGTAGTGCTTGTTTTTAAACCCGCTGCAAAAGCATCGGCACCTAAAATAGTGCCACCCATTATGATTGCAACTCTTGATAAAGCTTCTCTTCTGTTCATCATAAAATATTATTTAAAAAATGATTTAAAATTATAAGTTTCCTTTTTTCAATTCACTTACAGCAAATTCGGCAGCGCGCGCCGTGAATGCCATATAAGTTAATGAAGGGTTTACACAAGACGCACTTGTCATGAAAGCGCCATCAGTTACAAATACGTTTGGTGCATCCCAAACTTGGTTGTTACCGTTTAACACCGAAGTTTTTGGATCTCTACCCATACGTGCTGTACCCATTTCATGAATACCTCTTCCTGGAGTACCATCACCATCACGTGCAGAAACATATTTAACACCCGCTTTTTCTAACATTTCTTGTGCATCAGCAATAATGTCTTTACGCATTTTAAGTTCGTTATCTTTTAACTCACAGTCAATGTTCAATACATTTAAGCCCCACTTGTCTTTTACATTTTTATCTAGGGTTACTTTATTGGTTGGATCTGGTAACATCTCACCAAAGCCACCCATACCAATAGTCCAAACACCTGGCTCCGTTAATGCATCTTTAAATTGTCCACCAATGCTAAATTCAGCTACCTCATGTTGCCAACCTTGTCTAGAGCCACCACCTTGGTAACCAAATCCACGTAAATAATCACGTTTATCATCCCCTACGTTTCTATATCTTGGAATATAAAATCCATTGGCACGACGTCCAAAAGTATATTGATCCTCATATCCTTCTACCACACCACCTGCACCAATACCTAAATGGTGGTCCATTAAGTTTTTACCCAATGCATCGGAGCTACTTCCTAAGCCGCCTTCCCATACATCAGTTGCAGAGTTCATTAAAATCCAAGTACTATTTAAAGTAGATGCATTTAAGAAAATAATTTTTGCACTGTACTCAATAGTCTTATTTGTTTCGGCATCTAAAACCTCAACACCAGTTGCACGTTTTTTATCTTTGTCATATAAAACCTTAGTTACAATACTAAATGGTCTTAAGGTTAATTTACCAGTAGCCATTGCCGCAGGTAAAGTAGAAGACTGTGTACTAAAGTATCCGCCAAATGGACAACCTAGCCAACATTTATTTCTAAACTGGCAACCTGGACGGCCCTCATGAGGAACAGTAATATTAGCAGTACGACCAATAATTAAATGACGAGTACCATTGTATATTTTTTTAAGTCTTGCTGCAACATCTTTCTCTACACAGGTTAAATCCATTGGAGGTAAAAATTGACCATCAGGCAACACATCAATACCATCACGGTTACCAGAAATACCAGCAAACTTTTCTACATAATCATACCATGGCGCAATTTCTTTATAACGTACAGGCCAATCTACACCATGACCGTCTTTAGCATTTGCTTCAAAATCTAAATCAGACCAACGGTAACTTTGACGACCCCACATTAATGAACGGCCTCCCACATGATATCCTCTGAACCAATCAAAACGCTTCGTTTCAACATAAGGATGGTCCTTGTCAACGCACCAATAATCTAAATTGGTTTCATTTAAAGGGTAATCTCTTTTCAATACTGGATAATCCTGAATCATTTGTTGCGTTCTACCGCCACGATGAGGGAATTCCCAAGATTCTTTATTAGCGTTTACATAATCTTTAATGTGTTCGATATTTCTTCCGCGTTCAAGCATTAAAACTTTTAATCCTTTTTGAGTAAGTTCTTTAGCTGCCCATCCGCCGCTAATTCCCGAACCCACCACGATTGCATCATACTGTTGTCCCGCCATTTTGTTGAATTTTATTTATTATAGAAATTGTATTTAAAAAAAAGAGATTTTATTATTTTGAATTTAAACATCACAAATTTTAATGGCTGCTTTTAAGGATGCTATTTTATCGGTATCAGCAGGCATAAATTCCTGAGCCACATATCCTGTATAGCCAGTTGCCACAATAGCACGCATAATAGCTGGATAATTTAATTCTTGACGTTCATCAATTTCGTGTCTGCCCGGAACCCCGGCAGTATGATAGTGCCCAAAATATTGATGGTTGTTTTGAATAGAACGAATAATGTCTCCTTCATCTATTTGCATATGATAAATGTCAAATAAAATTTTAAAATTAGGAGAACCCAAGCGCTTACATAATTCAATGCCCCAAGCAGATTTATCTCCCATGTAATCCTTATGATCAATTCTTGAATTGAATAATTCAATTTGTATGGTAACACCTAACTTTTCAGCGAGTGGCAAAATTTGCTTTAATCCTGTAACACAATTTTGCAAACCAATTTCATCATCCATCCCATTTCTGTTACCGGCAAAACAAATTAAATTTTTATAGCCTGCTGCTGCTACTAATTGAATGCCTTCTAAATAATCTTTGATTAACCAAGCGTGATTTTTTAAATCATTCCATCCTTTGGTTAAACTAGTTTCACCAGCAGTATAACACATAGAACAATCCAAGCCATATTGTTTGGCAATTGGCCACTCATTTGGTTTTAATAAATCAATAGCGCCAAAACCAATTTTTGTAACCACTTTACATAAATCTTCCAATTTCATATCGCTATAACACCATCTACAAACGGAATGATTGATATTGCCTTTTAATTTTTGCAAAGTAAAATTTTCGGAATTATCAACAGAAGCCAATACCGATTTTGGTAGGGCTACCCCAGCAGCTAAAGCAGCGGATCCTGATAAAACTTGTTTTATTAAGTTTCTTCTATTCACATTTGAAGCCATGGCAATAAATAGTTGGTTTAGTGAGCAGCAATGATTTGATAAATTTAAATTTTATTTGCAATCTTTTAAAATATTTTTAGTGAAAAAACGGGGTTTTTTGAGAAAATAGAGGGAAATTGCTATTGTGTTATTTTGAAAGTGTTATAATGACACAATAAAAACCAATTGTTAGTTTTAAAACTTAAAAAAGATGAATAGAAAATTGCGTATGGGGATGGTTGGTGGAGGCCAGGATGCCTTTATTGGCGCCATTCACCGATTAGCAGCCAATATGGATGGATTGGTTGAATTGGCTTGTGGTGCATTAAGTATTAACCCCGAAATTGCAGTAGCTTCAGGAAAAGCATTGTTCTTACCTGCATCTAGAACCTACCTTACCTACGAAGAAATGATAAAAGCAGAAGCCGCGCTCCCTGCTAACGAGCGTATGGATTTTGTAACCATCGTAACACCCAACTTCGCACACTTCGCTCCTGCTATGATGGCTTTGGAGCATGGCTTTAATGTGGTGATTGAAAAACCAATTACTTTTTCATTAGATGAAGCCAAACAACTAAAAAAGAAATTAGACGAAACTGGATTAACCCTTTGCCTAACACATACTTATTCAGGTTATCCAATGGTAAAACAAGCTAAAGCAATGATTGCCGACGGCAAATTGGGTAAGATTCGTAAAGTATGGGTAGAGTATCCGCAAGGATGGTTAAGCAAGCTTTCTGAGAGAGAGGGCAATGCGCAAGCAGCTTGGAGAACCGATCCAAAAAAATCGGGCAAGAGCTCGGTGATGGGTGACATAGGAACCCATGCAGCGCATTTATCTGAATATATTACGGGTGCAAAAATTACTGATATCTGTGCCGAACTAAATACAATGGTAGAAGGACGTGTGATGGATGATGACGGTGCAGTGATGTTAAAATTTGACAATGGCGCAAAAGGTGTTTTAATGGCATCTCAAGTTGCAGCAGGAGAAGAAAATGCTTTAAAGATCAGAGTTTATGGTGAATTAGGTGGCATTGAATGGTTCCAACATGAACCCAATTCTTTAATTGTAAAATGGTTGGATGCTCCTTCACAAATATTAAGAGCAGGTAGCGCACATTTATACAAGGCGGCAAGTCATAATTGTCGCACTCCAGCTGGCCACCCAGAAGGTTACTTAGAAGCATTTGCAAATATCTATCGCAATTTTGCATTAACCCTAGGATGTAAGATTGATGGAACTACCCCAACTGCGGAAATGTTAGATTTCCCTGGTGTTGAAGATGGAATAAGAGGTATGGCATTTATTGATAATGTAGTTGCTTCAGCGCAATCTGATAAAAAGTGGACACCTTACGTTTTATAAAATTAACTACCATGACAACAGTAAAAGGACCTGGAATATTTTTAGCACAATTTATGGGCGACACTGCCCCCTTTAATACTTTAGAAGGTATTTGTAAATGGGCTGCAGGCCTAGGTTTCAAAGGAGTACAAATTCCAAGTTGGGATGCGCGCTGTATTGATTTACAAAAAGCAGCGGAAAGTAAAACCTATGCTCAAGAAATTAAAGGCATTGTAAATGCGGCAGGTTTAGAAATCACAGAACTCTCTACACATTTACAAGGTCAATTGGTTGCCGTGCATCCTGCTTATGATGCACAATTCGATGGATTCGCTCCAACAGAAGTTCGAGGCAATGCAAAAGCAAGAACCGAATGGGCCGTGCAACAATTAATATATGCAGCGAAAGCTTCGCAAAATTTAGGATTACATGCATCTGCCACTTTTAGTGGCGCTTTGCTATGGCATACAGTTTACCCTTGGCCACAACGCCCTGCAGGATTAGTAGAAACTGGTTTCTCTGAATTAGCAAAAAGATGGACACCTATCTTAAATGAATACGACAAAGTAGGGGTTGACCTTTGTTATGAAATTCATCCGGGCGAGGACTTACATGATGGTGTATCCTATGAAATGTTTTTAGAAAAAGTAAATCAACATCCGCGCGCATGTTTATTATACGATCCCTCGCACTTTGTTTTGCAATGCATGGATTATTTAGGATACATTGATGCTTTTCATGAGCGTATAAAAATGTTCCATGTAAAAGATGCCGAATTTAATCCGTCTGCCAAGCAAGGCGTGTATGGTGGTTACCAAAATTGGATTGATCGTGCAGGAAGATTTAGATCATTAGGTGATGGTCAAGTAGATTTTAAAAGTATCTTTAGCAAATTAGCAGCTTATAACTATACAGGTTGGGCTGTCATGGAATGGGAATGTTGTTTAAAGCATCCAGAAGTGGGTGCTGCGGAAGGTGCTGTGTTTATTCAAAACAATATCATTAAAGTAACAGAAAAAGCTTTTGATGACTTTGCCAACACAGGATCAGATGAAACATTTAATAAAAGAATTTTAGGTATTCAATAATCAAATTATAAATCGAATAAAAATTAAAGTATGAAAAAGGTTTTAGTTACATTGGTTTTGGGAATTGCATTGGTTGCTTGTGGTGGAAATAAAGACAACAAAGAGGCGACAACAGAAACAGCAGCAACGGCTACAAGTTCATTGTCTTCCAACCCTGATTATCAAAAAGGATTAGAATTGGTAGGTAAAAGTGACTGTTTAACTTGTCACAAAGCAAATGAAAAAAACATTGGACCTGCTTACAAGGATGTTGCAGCAAAATATGAGAACACAGAGGAGAATGTAAAAATGTTAGCTGAAAAAATTATCAAAGGAGGAAGCGGCAACTGGGGCGCAATCCCAATGACTCCTCACCCTGCTTTGAAACAAGAAGATGCTGAGGCGATGGTGAAATATGTTTTACTTTTAAAAAAATAGGATCTTAAATTAACGACTGCTTATGAAAAATTTAGTACTTGGCCTTTTCGCTTTACTTGCTTGCACTCAAATAAATGCACAAGGAAAATGGATCAACTTGTTTGATGGTAAAACCACCAATGGTTGGCATAGTTATGGTGAAAAAACAGCAGGTACTGCTTGGAAAGCAATAGATGGAGCTTTGGTATTTGATCCTTCCGCAAAAGTAAATGGGAAAGGAGGAGGAGACCTTGTAACCAATGAGGGATTCGAGTCATTTCATTTGCAACTAGAATGGAAAATTGCTAAAAATGGTAATAGTGGCATTATCTTTTTTGTGCAAGACAATCCTGCAAAATACGGTTACACTTTTCATACAGGACCCGAAATGCAGGTCTTGGACAATGATGGACATGCCGATGCAAAAATAATAAGTCACCGTGCAGGAAATTTATATGACTTAATTGTTGGTAACGAAGGACATGTAAAACCTTTTGGCGAATGGAATAAAGTAGATATTATTTCAAGCAAAGGCATACTTGAATTAAAAATGAATGAGGTGACCGTTGTGAAAACACATTTAGGCGACGATAGCTGGAAAGAATTAATTAGAAGATCTAAATTTGCAAGAGGAGAAACCCCTGATTTCGGAAAAGTATTTTCAGGACATATTGCCTTGCAAGATCATGGAGATCAAGTTTCTTACAGGAATATTCGTATTCAAAAGTTATAGTACATAGTGGAAAATACCCATGAATTTTATATGCGTCAGGCCCTCGTGCAAGCACAGAGGGCCTTTGACTTAGA
>JALQXE010000164.1 GCA_023263235.1 Sediminibacterium sp.
GTTTCCAAGCAAAAGTCTTATGTCATCTTTTAATCTCACCCATTACCCATTATCACAAAGACCCTCCCATTTGATTTTGTTAAGGTGGACATGAAATGGGTGTTCTGAAACACAAAGTGATCAAGATTGTTTCCAAGCCACACATCTTAACTTTCATGAGGAGGGGAAGCAGAGTGGTGGATTGAAGTTTTCCTGGGATTTCCCCCTCTAATGTCCTAAATTAACCTTCATTTGTTGTAGATGAAATAATTTTAACAGAGGGGAAAGCAGATTGCAAAATAGATAGTGAATCATCCGTTGAACCATTGTCTGCAACAACAACCTCAAAATTTTCATATTGCGTAGCCAATACAGAAGGCAAAAACGACTGCAAGTATTTTGCTCCGTTAAAATTGAGAATAACAATGGATACTAAAGGTTTCAAACAAATTTGTTTTTGCGAATGTAAGTCCAAAATATCGGAATTTAAAGAGAAAAACATAACTTAGACCTATGAAAAAGGCACATATCCTTATTTTGAACTTAGATTTACTCAATCATCCCTTGGGGTAATTGAATTACATACTACATTTTCATGCTCGGTTTAATATAATATAGAAAATCCGACAATTCACATTTCACTTATTTTTTAAATAAAAACTTATGTCAACTAGCCATACTGTTAGTGCAAATGCTGCAAAGTATTTAGCATTAGAAGATCAATTTGGAGCCCACAATTATCATCCAATTCCTGTTGTATTAGAAAAAGGCGAAGGTGTTTTTCTGTATGATGTAGATGGAAAAAGATACTTCGATTTCTTAAGTGGATATTCGGCAGTGAATCAAGGTCATTGTCACCCTGCCATTGTAAAAACCTTACAAGAACAAGCTGCCAAATTAACATTAACATCACGCGCTTTTCACAATAATCTACTAGGAGAATACGAAGCCTATATAACCAAGTATTTTGGTTATGATAAAGTACTGCCCATGAATACAGGAGTAGAAGGTGGAGAAACTGCAATTAAATTAGCACGCAGATGGGGTTATAATGTAAAAGGAATTGCAGAGAATAAAGCTAAAATAATATTTGCTGAAGGTAATTTTTGGGGGCGTACTTTAGCAGCCATCTCTTCATCCACCGACCCAAGTAGCTTCAAAGGTTTTGGTCCCTATATGCCTGGATTTGGATTGGTTCCTTACAATGACTTAACTGCTCTGGAAAATGAATTAAAAGACCAAAACGTTGCAGCATTTATGGTTGAACCCATCCAAGGGGAAGCTGGTGTTGTATTGCCAGATGATGGCTATTTAAAAGGTGTCAGCGTTTTATGTAAAAAGTACAATGTATTATTTATTGCAGATGAAATTCAAACCGGTTTAGCCAGAACCGGTAAAATGCTTGCATGTGATCATGAAGGGGTAAGACCTGATATATTAATTTTGGGAAAAGCATTAAGTGGAGGAACATTACCTATATCAGCCGTATTGGCTGATGATATAGTCATGATGCAAATAAAACCAGGTGAGCATGGTTCCACTTATGGAGGAAATCCTTTGGCATGTGCAGTTGCCATGAAATCATTGGAAGTTTTAAAATCCGAAAATATGGCGGAAAATGCAGCAGCTATGGGAGCAATATTAAGAAGCGAAATAGAAAAATTAAACTCGCCACTCATTCAAATGGTACGTGGACGTGGATTATTAAATGCAATTGTGATAAATCATAAAGACCCAGAAGTTTCATGGGAGCTTTGCTTGCACTTAAGAGATTTAGGATTACTTGCAAAACCAACACATGGTGATAAAATACGTTTTGCGCCACCATTAATAATTACAGAGGCGCAAATTAAAGAAGCGGTAGGTATTATTGGAGAAGCATTAAAAAGATTATCCTAATGCACATGACTACAATAAAAAAGCCTTGCAATTTGCAAGGCTTTTTTATTATTACTTACTTATTTTTATCTTAGGTAGAAAAGTCATTATTAAAATTCCGCATGAAACAATTACACAAGCATATAAAGCCCATTGCTTTTGAGGGCATTCTCCCATTTGGCAAGTTGATAAAATTAAAAAGTTCCTAAAACTCCAAGCCACTAATAGTGCTCCCATTATCATATTAAATCTTTTTGCCCATAAAAAAGGAAGTATAAATAAAATCAAAGACATGCCTCCAATATAAGCAAAGAACTTCCCAGGTTGTCCATAGTTGCTGTTTGCAGTTTTCCAACCTGTAATAATCCATTGTTGACTTTCTATAAATACTAAAGGCTGTGTGCTAAAAAAGAACAAGGCTAAACAAAGAATAACGCCAATGGTTTGTGAGTGCTTCATATTGTAAAAATACAGTAAACTATTTTATAATAAACCCATAAATATCAACATCAAACTTATTAAAAGCATCAAACTCATTTAAAATTACAGCTAATTCAATTCGGGAAATGGGCCTTTCCATATCAAAATTAGTTAAACCTAATGTTGCCCATTTGTCCTCAAATATTTTTTGCACTTTACTTGAATTTTCTACTTTCATTATTGATGTAAAAAGGACTGCATCCATTATGGTCATTTCATCTCTATCATACTGTTTTTCAGAATTATATTTTAACGCCCAGGTTTTTAGAAATTCATTAATGGAGACCATTTTATTGGGATAAAAGTAAGTTGCATTGGCCCAACCACTAGGAACTCCTACCCCACGTAATAAACCCGTTGCGCCAATTTTTTGAACAGCTTTAAAATGAGGATTATTTTGATCAATGTCTATATAAGGCATTATGTAACCCTTTTCTTCTAAAAGTGATTCTTGTATTTTTCGAACTGAAATATTTTTAGGACTAACATTTTCTACAATACTTTTTGCGGCCAACAAACCTGCCGCCTGACCAATTTGCATTACACAAGGTTGTAACCTTGTAGTACCATTCACTATATTAGAAACGCTGATTGATTTCTCGGCAATAATTAAATTATTAACTTCTTTCGGGATCAAAGAACCCAATGGAATATTAAATGAGGGTACTGGGAAAAAATCAAGATGCTGTGGCGCTTTTAGATTTTTTTTATGATGATGATCAATTGGATAATCGCCCACAGCAATGCCTGTTCTATACAAGGGCTGTTCTGTTTCATAAGGTTTGGAAATATGATGCACCAACATTCTTGTAAGTCCATGCATCCGTCTTGATTCTCTATAATATGGATACAAAGCAAGTTTGTCTTTAGTGGGGAACTCATCATTTGCCAATGCAAAATTGGTAAACCCAAGATCCTTTTGTATAAAATAAACAAATCTTAAAGTTTGTTGCTTTGCTGCTTCTAATAAGGAATCTCTTTGTTTGGGGGTTTGCTCTACTACATTTAAATAAATATCATTCCCATAAATTGGCCAATTTAACATGTATTTATTGCCCGGCAATTTCCCATAATTCAACATCTTCATTGCATCCACGTTTGGTTTTTTCCTAGTAGTATCCTTATAAAAAGAAGTATTGCTTGCATCAAATTCTGAGGAATCGTAATTCTTAGGTCTTTCAATAAGTGGCTGGGGTTTCCCATAATCCTTTAAAATGGCTACATAAGTAATATCTTGAACAATGTCACTTGCACCATGCATATTTACCTGCTCTTTTGTAATTTCATTGGACTCCATTCCTAAATCATAAGGAATTTTGGCAGCAGCTAATACATCGCCAAGTTCAGTGGCATCTATATATCGCTTGGCTTTTATTAAAACATTTTTTTGACTGAGTTTGTCAAAAAATATAACACCCGTAATTGAGTCTTCATCTCTATTAACTTTCACAAATTCATAGTGATAATAAATTTGAAGTTTCTTTTCATTTTGCGCCATAGATTTAAAAATACTATCACCAATATGGGGTTCAAATAAAGTATTACTTACCCAGCCGGTTGAAACTTTTTTTCGTCCGCCATAATGTTGGTATAATCTATTTCTAAATTCGCCGAAAATGCCAGCTGGCATTGCGTCGTTTCCATCAAATGCGGAAACACCTGCTGAGGTTAACATACCACCTAACCAAGGTGTTGACTCTGTTATAATGGTACTTATTCCTAAGCGGGCAGATTGTAGTCCCGCGCATATTCCACTTGCGGTGCCGCCTATCACAAGCACTTCGGTGGATTGGGTTTGGGAAATGGTTTGGGTGAATGCAATTTGACTTATTGCAATTAGAAAGCAAGGAATTAAAAAGATGGACTTCATGGATTTAATTTCAACATTAAAATAGGTAAAAGTGTTGGGGCAGCAAAAATTTACTTGGATTGTTAGCTCTCTTCTTTCGCTAACATCCGCTACGGTAGACTAGGATTAACTCCTCGCTTCGCTCGTCGTTGATCCGCCTCGACAAACTCGTCTTACCCAAAGCCTTTTCAACACAAATCTGTGATTTGTGTTGTGCTTTTTTAATAATCCCCCCGCTTTTACAAGCCCATTTGCTTCGCTCATTTGTTCATTTATCTCGTCTGTGCTTCGAAGCAAGCTTCAAGCACTGTCTCGCTAAATTAACTGCCACTTCGTGGCGCTTGTTTCGTTGGCTCGTAACAAAAAAGCCTCTTAACTTTCGTGAAGAGGCTTTGTATCGAGGTCCCGAGCGGATTCGAACCGCTGTAGAAGCTTTTGCAGAGCTCTGCCTAGCCACTCGGCCACAGGACCAATTTACTTTTCTTCCAAACCTTTGGGCTTCTTCAGACAAGTGGCGCAAAATTAGGTTTTTTATCGGATATT
>JALQXE010000049.1 GCA_023263235.1 Sediminibacterium sp.
AGCTTCTTTTATTTTCTCTACTGCTTTTTGTTTGTTTGCTGCAACATCAGCAGTACATGACATTTGAATTAATCCAACTTTAACAATAGCCATTTGATTAAGTTTTATTTTGAATGATGCCGTCAAAACTTTTGACACCAATTATTTTATTTGAAATAAATCCTTCTGCATACTCTACTCCTATTTGTTGACCCAATTCTTTTGCTCTACCTTTTACAAATTCTAAAAAAGAATTCCCAGAAATAAAAGTAGAAGGTTCTTTAGATGTGGGATCATAAAATTGAGAAGCATGTGCTAAAATAGATTCCATTTTCTTCTCCATATGTGCACTAATGTCAACCACAAAACTTGGCGTCAAATTTCTTGACTGTATATAATGAAAAACATTAGCAGGTCTCCATGCAGATTGTGCTAATCCATTATGTGTGGATTGTATCTTTGATAAACCAGATAAAAAACATGCATCAGCCACTAAATTGGCAGCACGTCCATGATCTGGATGTCTATCTTCTGGAGCATTACATAAAACAATAGTTGGTTGGAATCTTCTTATGCATTCAATTATGGCAAATTGATGTTCTTGATCATTTTTAAAAAATCCATCAGCCATACCTAAATTATCTCTAACATCAACCCCTAAAACCTGACTTGCTAATTGTGCTTCTTTTAATCTAATGGAAGTAGTTCCTCTTGTTCCTAATTCTCCTTTAGTTAAATCTATGATGCCCACTTTTTTACCTTCGGCTATTGCTGCTAAAATAGTTCCAGCACAACCTAATTCCACATCATCTGGGTGCGCACCAAAGGCCAGTATATCTAATTTTTGCATAAGCATATTTTGGAATAACAAAGGTAAGTATTGAAGGGGGTAAAAAATCAAAACCCTCTCTTACAATTAGCAAGAAAGGGTTTTTAAAATTTTATTAAAATAGCCGCTGTATGGCGATCAATTTTATGCTTTTTTCGCGTAACGCTTGTTAAACTTATCAATACGTCCAGCTGTATCCACTAACATATTTTTACCAGTGTAAAAAGGATGTGAAGTGTTAGAAATCTCCAATTTGATTACTGGATATTCATTACCGTCTTCGAATTGAATGGTCTCTTTAGTTTGAGCGCATGATTTACCTAAAAATGCAGTACCGTTTGACATGTCTTTGAACACAACAAAACGATAGCTTTCTGGATGGACACCTTGTTTCATAATATGAATTTTTAAGGAAGCACGGTTTTTGCCGTACAATTATTGAATAGGACGCAAATTTAGGCTAAAATAGCCTTTTTGCCAAATTTTTAGGATAGGAATGCCCTATTTAGGACTTCATATTATTATACTGTAAAGGAACTCCAAAGTTCTCCGTTCTACAAGCAGCTATAACTTCTTGTAAATCATCAATTTTTTTGCCCGTGACACGAATGATATCATCCATGATGGCAGTTTGTACCTTTAGTCCCTTATCCTTGATGAATTTCACAATTTTCTTAGCATCCTCCTGCTTTAAGCCATTTCTAACAGGTACCTCCTTTTTGAAGGTTTTGCCACTTGGCTGAGGTTCTTTGCTTAAATCAAAGGCATTGGCATCTATCCCTTGTTTGATAGATCTGCTTAAAAGTACATCTACAATTTGTTGCACTTTCATCTCAGAATCAGACTCTAATTTAATGACGTATTCCTTTTTATTTAGATCAATTACCACGTGTATTCCTTTGAAATCGAATCGGTTAGTAATTTCTTTTTTAACAACATTTACCGCATTGTCTAGGGCTTGGATGTCTACAGAACTTTCAATGTCAAATGAGGGCATATTTATAGTTTTAAGCGTTAGAATTTACTTTAGGGAACCATTTTTTGGAAAAGACCAAAAACACAATTCCAGACAAAATTAAGCAACTTGAAATTAATTCAGCTTGTGTAGGCTCAAAAGGTAAGGAATGAATCCTATTATTGACCCTAATTTTCTCAATAAGTATGCGTTCGGTACCTGCAAAGACAAGGTACATACCCGTTAATATACCCGGCTGGGTAATTTTTTTTCTAAACAGCCACATAATGCCAAATAGTATAAATGTGGCAATGATTTCATAAAAGGTGGTGGGATATACCGGCAAAGGGAGCTGATTACAATAATTCCCTACACAACCTGGGATGGCTACCCCCTCATTGACCACATTGTGGGGGTATTGATAGGCCCACATCCAATCAGGCAACCAAGTAAAGGGCTTGGGGTTTAGATTCACAATTCCCCAGTCTCCGTCTCCACTTATATGACATCCAATTCTTCCTGCAGCATAAGCAAATAACATGGTGGGTGCCATTGCATCTGCAAAATTAATTACACGAATTTTAAATTTGCGCACATAAAATATAATGGCAATAGTAGCAACAATTAAACCTCCATAAAAAGTTAAACCACTAAAAGAAATCAAGGAGCCAATTGGATCTTTTGTAAAATCATTTAGGTTCTCCAGGTTATGGAAAATCTTTGCGCCTAAAAACCCCCATAAGGCAGCTTGTAATACAATATCACCTACTCTATCATGAGGCCAAACTAAATATTGCTTAGTCACAGGATGTGCTAATTTCACTTTGTCTTTTTCCTTCCACTTCAAAAATGTCATGATCCCTCCTACCAAAATACCGGCACCCATACTACCCTCAAGTGACAAAATAAATGCCTGAGGATTTTCCATTGCATTTTCAATCACAAAGGCTCCAATAATTTTAAATCCAAATAAAAATCCAAATATAAAAGCAGTAATAAGATCTCCCATGGAAGCAGGTGCGCCTTCTACAAAAGTTTCTTCCATTGGTACAAATTCACCTAAACCTTCCTTACGTTTTAATTCAGCATATAACACATACCCAGAGGCTATGAAAGCCAATGCCACAAAGAATCCGAAGGAATTCACCAATTTAAGGGCATTTAACTTTACACCCAATAAGTCTTGTACTAAATAATATAAATTAGGATACATATTTTTGATTGAATTGTGTCATGCAATGTTACTTAGAATTATTCATTTATGGTAAAAAAAAGGCCACACTAGAAAGTGCGGCCGTATTTTACTAACCCATCTAAAAACAAAACCATTAAATATATTTACTAATTACAATGTTGGTTAAACAATGAAATTAAATGTTGTGCAATTACTTGTGCAGGACTTCCTTCAATATGGTGTCTTTCAACCATGCTTACCAACTCACCATTCTTAAACAAGGCGATGGCTGGAGAAGATGGAGGGTAAGGTAAATGATACTCTCTCACTTTATTTACTGCTTCCATATCGAAACCTGCAAAACTTGTAGCGATTCTATCTGGTTTAACAGTTGCATTTGCAACCGCCATTAAAACACCTGGGCGACAAGCACCAGCAGAACAACCACAAACAGAATTGATTACTACTAAAGTTGTTCCATCATTTTTCACTGCGTTTTCCACTTGCATAGCGGTGGTTAAATCTTCAAAACCATTATCCACTAATTCGGCCTTCATTGGTAAAACTATCTCTGCGGGGTACATATCTTCTTCTATTTGAATCAAAATTAGGGATTTTCAAAATGCCCTACAAATTTGTTTTCACGTCATCTTGGCGCAAAAAACAGATTTAACAGCCCTAAATCAAGCCAAAAGGGCATAAAAAAGGCCATAATTCAATGTTATGGCCTTAATCTATTCATTATCAGTTACTAGCGAAGGTAACCTAATATTTTTAACATGCTTTGAGCAGATTGTTCCTTAGCGTAAACCCAATCTACCATTTTACCCGTCTTAGGGTCCTTTTCTACGATCACATGTTTAGGGGAAGGAATTAAACAGTGCTTGATTCCACCATAGCCACTAATTTGATCTTGGTAGGCGCCTGTATGGAAAAAGCCTACATATAAAGGCTCGTTATTCTCCTCTATTTTATCCCCTTTTTCGGCATCTTTTATTTTAGGAAGGAAAACCTCATTAATATGCTCTTCTGAGTCATAATAGTCATGGCTATCGCAAGTAATACCCCCTAAAACCACACGCTGGTAATCATTTTCCCATTTATT
>JALQXE010000192.1 GCA_023263235.1 Sediminibacterium sp.
CGAATATCTGGTTTGTCAATGCCCATACCAAAAGCAATGGTAGCAACAATTACCTGCACATCCTCATTTAAAAATTGATCCTGCCTGTCGGCCCTTAATTTTTGGTCAAGGCCAGCATGATAAGCCACTGCTTTAATATTATTCGCAATTAATAATTCGGCTAATTCTTCGGTAGTTTTTCTGTTCAACGTATAAATAATTCCACTCTTCCCTTTATGACCAGTAATATATTTTACAATGCTTTTTACAGTAAGTTCCTTTTTTACTTTTGGCTGAACCTCGTAGTATAAATTTGCGCGATTAAAGGAAGAGATTAAGATTTCAGGTTCCCGAAGTGATAAGTTTTTAACAATATCAGATTGAACTTTAGGTGTTGCTGTTGCAGTTAATGCTACAATAGGCACTTCATTGTTTATCTCCTCCATCATTTCTTTTAACCTTCTGTATTCAGGTCTAAAATCATGACCCCATTCCGAAATACAATGCGCCTCATCCACTGCAAAAAAGGAGATTTTTAAATCGCTAAAAAAATCTAAATTTTCTTGCTTTGTTAAAGTTTCCGGCGCTACATATAATAATTTTGTTTTTCCAGACAACAAATCCGATTTTACCTCTTTGATTTGTCCCTTATTTAATGAGGAATTTAAAAAATGGGCAACATCGTCCTTTTCACTATAGCCCCTCACTAAATCTACCTGATTTTTCATTAGGGCAATTAAAGGCGAAACAACAATGGCGCAACCAGGCAACATTAAGGCAGGCAATTGGTAACATAAACTCTTACCTCCACCGGTAGGCATAATCACAAAAGTGTCTCTACCACTTAATAAAGACATAATGGCTCTTTCCTGGGTCCCCTTAAATTCCTTAAACCCAAAATGCTGCTCAAGCGCCTGCAATACCTCTTTTTTTTCAAAAGTATCTCCCATTGTGTTGGTAGAAATGGCTTTAGGGGTGGCTTTTTTAGCTTTTGGCATTTATAAATATCTTAAAATCAACTAATTCCGAAAATTTGGACTAATAATTTAACGAAAATAACTAAAGAAATGTTCATTCCCTACTAGTATTTTTTAAAAAGCTTTTTTTTAAGGTTTTCTTATAAAAAGGGTATCAAAGGGTATGAAACGTTAACTTTGTCACTCGTTAAAACGCATATGACAAATAGCATAAAGTCCATCGCCAATAGAACGTTACAAATAGAAATAGAGGCCATCAATGGATTGTCAAATTTTATAGACCATTCCTTTGAAGAAGCGGTTAATGCAATTCACCAAACTAAGGGTCGATTTATTGTGAGTGGAATTGGCAAAAGTGCCATCATTGCACAAAAAATTGTTGCCACTTGTAATTCAACCGGCACACCTTCCATTTTTTTACACGCATCAGAAGCGATTCATGGTGACTCTGGTATGATTACTTCCAATGACATTATTTTAATTATTAGCAAAAGTGGAGAAAGTCCAGAAATTAAAAACCTGGTACAACTGGTTAACCAATTTGGAAATACATTAATTGGAATGGTAGGCAATACTGAGAGTTATTTAGCGAAACATTCAAAATATGTATTAAATACCACTGTTCAGCAGGAGGCATGTGTAAATAATTTAGCGCCTACCTCTTCTACTACCGCTCAAATGGTTATGGGTGATTTAATTGCAGTTTGTTTGATGGAACTAAATAGTTTTAAAGCAATTGATTTCGCTAAATTTCATCCGGGTGGGAACTTGGGAAAGCGTTTAACTTTAACGGTGGGGCAAATAGCAAACGCAAATGCAAAACCTAGTGTAATAGGTGCCACCCATTTAAAAGAAATTATTCATACAATTTCAAAAAACAGATTGGGCGCTACCGCAGTAGTAGATGATCAAAATAATATTGAAGGCATTATCACAGACGGAGACATAAGAAGAATGCTTGAACAACATACCAATATACAGGATTTAAAAGCAACAGATATTTATCACAAAGCGCCAATTACAATTGCTTCAGATGCACTAGCGGTAAATGCTTTAGCAATGATGCAAGAAAAAGACATTAGTCAAATTATTGTATCAGATGGAACAAAGTATGTGGGCATGATTCATATGCATGATTTAATGAGAGAGGGAATTTTTTAATTAAACGAATGAAAGGGATGAACAATAAACATCATTATGTAGCCATAATGGCGGGTGGAATTGGAAGTAGATTTTGGCCAATGAGCAGAACTGCCTACCCTAAGCAATTTTTAGACGTATTAAATACAGGCAAAACCTTAATACAGTGGACTTTTGAACGCTATGCCAAATTCATTCCAATCGAAAATATTTTCATAGTTACATCGGAAGAGTATGTTGCTATTGTAAAAGAACAGTTACCAAATTTACCGATTGAAAATATTTTAGCAGAACCTAGCCGTAAAAATACAGCACCTTGTATTGCTTATATTTCATTTAAATTGGCACAAAAAGATCCTGAAGCTACTTTTATTGTAGCACCAAGTGATCATTTAATTTTAGAAGAAGAAAAATTCCAAACAATTGTTGAAAATGCATTGGACTTTGTTTCCAATATAAAAGCATTGGTGACTTTAGGTATTAAACCTACTAATCCAAATACAGGATATGGGTATATTCAATTCGAAGGATTAGAAGTAGCCAAGGGAGTTTATAAAGTAAAAACCTTTACGGAAAAACCAAGTTTAGAAATAGCGCAATCTTTTTTAGATAGTGGCGACTTTTTATGGAACGCAGGTATTTTTGCTTGGAAAGCAAGTACGATTTTAACTGCATTTGAGAAATTGCAGCCAGAAATGTACGAGTTATTCGATCAAGAAAAAGAAAACTTTAATACCGAAAAAGAAAGAGCATCTATCTTAAAAATATATCCTCAGTGTACCAATATCTCAATAGATATTGCCATTATGGAAAAGGCCGATAATGTATATGTATTGCCCTCTTCATTTGGATGGAGTGACTTAGGTACATGGAACAGTGCTTACGACAATATGGAGAAGGATTATTTTGGCAATGCAGTAGCTTCGGATAATGTGGTGGTAATTGATGCTACCAAGTGTATGATTAATGCACCCAAAGATAAATTAGTGGTAGTACAAGGTCTAGATGATTTTATTGTTGTAGACACAAAGGATGTTTTGTTAATATGCAGCAAGGAACAAGAGCAATCTATTAAAGAATATGTTGCAGAAGTAAAAAGGAATAAGGGTGATAAGTACATTTAATTAATGTAAAATTCGTAACTTACACTACAACGATTGCTTCACCATTAAGTTCCCCCTATGGCAACTATTATTACTGGTACTGGTAGTTACATACCCAATATTATCAAAACCAATAAGGATTTTATTGAAAACACCTTTTATGGTGAAGACGGCAAATTAATTCCTACCCCCAATAGTGAGATCGTTGAAAAATTCAAAGATATAACCGGCATATATGAAAGAAGATACGCAGGTCAAGATATGAACACTTCTGAAATGGCTACGGAGGCTTCTAAATTAGCCATACAGGATGCAGGCATTGATCCCGAGACCATCGATCAAATAATAGTAGCACATAATTTCGGAAACGTTTTGCCAGGTACTATTCAAACAGATACCATTCCCGCCATTGCTTCACGCGTTAAAAACCAATTAGGCATTCACAATCCAAACTGTGTTGCGTATGATATTTTATTTGGGTGTCCTGGTTGGATACAGGGGGTGATTCAGGCCGACGCATTTATTAAATCGGGTATAGCTAAACGTTGTTTAGTGATAGGCGCGGAAACATTGAGCAGAGTAGTGGACCCACATGATCGAGATAGTATGATTTTTAGTGATGGTGCAGGGGCTTGTATTGTTGAAGAAAATAATAAAACCAATAGCGGCATTTTAGCAGCAAGTGTGCAAAGCCATTGTAATGATGAAGCCTACTTTTTGTACCTAGGTAAATCCTACCACCCGGAAGGAGAAGAAGAAACAAGGTATATTAAAATGAAAGGGCGAAAAGTATATGAGTATGCTATTAAGAATGTACCCATAGCAATGAAGGAATGTATCGAAAAAGCGGGTGTTGATATTAAAGAAGTAAAGAAATTTTTCTTGCATCAGGCCAATGAAAAAATGGATGAAGGATTTATAAAAGCCTTGTTTAAGTTATATGGAACAAGAGAAGTGCCTGAAAATATTATGCCTATGAGTATTCACGAATTGGGTAATAGTTCGGTAGCAACCATTCCTACTTTATATGATATGGTAAAACACGGTAAGTATCCTGAACATCAATTAAACAAAGGAGATATTATCATTTTTGCTTCGGTTGGAGCAGGCATGAATATTAATGCAATTTGCTACAGGGTATAACTTATTACAATTAGTAACCGCGAACATTATTGCCTTCCATATAGTTTACAAAAGCTTTATTACATACTCGGTTGCCACCTGGGGTTGGATAGTTACCCGTAAAGTACCAATCGCCAGTATTTGTAGGACAACATTCATGTAAATCCTCAATGGTTTGATAAATAACTTCCACCGGAATATGTACATTGCTCGGGGTAATTAATTGTGCAATTTTATCTGAAATTTCTTCCGGTGTAAACGGCTTATACAATTGTCTTACCACATTTTCGGTATGTAATTCACCTTTCGCTTCCAAGGCCTTAATTTTTTGATAGGTCTCGTCAATCACATTGCTCATGCCTCTTTCTTCCAATAATGCCATTGCGGCTTTAAAGGCAATAAAATCGCCCATTTTACTCATATCTATTCCGTAACAATCAGGATATCTAATTTGAGGAGCCGAAGAAACTACAATAATTTTTTTAGGGGCAAGGCGTGATAGCATTCTAATAATACTTTCTCTTAAAGTGGTTCCTCTCACTATGCTATCATCAATTACCACCAATGTATCTTGATCTTTTTTTACAGTGCCATAGGTGATATCATAAACGTGTTGCACCATTTCATTTCTATTGGCATCCTCTGTAATAAAGGTTCTAAGTTTCACATCCTTAATGGCAATTTTTTCCTGACGAATTTTTCGATTCACCATTTCTTCCAATCGCTCAACATCTACATCTTTACCCCAACTTAAAATGCGCTCTACTTTAATCTTATTCAAGTACTGTTCCATTCCTTTTATCAAACCATAAAAAGCTACTTCAGCTGTATTTGGGATATAAGAAAAAATGGTGTTTTTTAAATCTTTTTCAATGCGATCTAAAACAATTTTGCTTAAGTGATTGCCTAAAGCAATACGCTCTCTATATATTTTTTCATCACTTCCTCTTGAAAAATAAATTCGCTCAAAAGAACAAGCTCTTCTTTCTTTGGGTTCAATGATTTGTTCAATTTTATAATCGCCATTGTCATCCACAATCAAAGCCGTGCCTGGCATCAATTCCAATACTTCATTCTCCCCTACATTGAATGTGGTTCTTATAGATGCACGTTCACTTGCTGCAACTATGACTTCTCCATCAATATAATAGTATGCCGGTCTAATTCCATTAGCATCGCGCATGATAAAACTATAACCATTGCCTATTAACCCGCCAATGGTGAAGCCTCCATCAAATAATGGTGCAGCTTGCTTTAATACATTTACAATATTGGGTGCATTGGGATTTAAGTCTTCTTCTTTTACTAAAAAATGATGAATCACTTCCATCATTGCAGCCAAGTCACTTTGTTTTTCAAATGCACCTGGTTCCACACCAATATGTTGAAACAGTTCATCGGTATTGACAAGGTTAAAATTACCAGCCAAGGCCATGTTTTTCCCTGGCACTAAATCTTTTTTCAAGAAAGGATGACAAAACTCTACATTATTTTTTCCTTGTGTACCATAGCGCAAATGTCCAAGCAAAATCTCACCCATAAAAGGCAAGTGCCCTTTCATTAATCCTGGATGCTTTGTAATATCAGGTTGAAATTTTTCTAATTCTTGTATCTCTATTCCAATTTTGTAAAATAAATCGGCAATGGGCTGAGGCGCATTACTTCTTTGACGATATAAAAAGGGATTCCCCGCTTCAATATTTAATTTAAGAGTAGCCAAACCAGCGCCATCCTGTCCTCTGTTATGCTGCTTTTCCATCAGAAGATATAACTTATTAAGACCATAAGTTACCGACCCTCTTTTTTGCAGGTAATACGAAAAAGGTTTTCTAAGTCGAATATAAGCTAGGCCACATTCGTGTTTTATTTCGTCGCTCATGATGGTTGTTAAGGAGCCACGAATTTACAATAGTTCCTGAATGATAACTAGCAACAGGCCGAAAAAAAATAAAATTAGTAGGTTTTTTGCTTCACTAAAGCATTTGCCACCTTTGTCCACTCCTTAATCTCTGAACAAGCTTGATATTGCTCGTCAATATTAATGTAATAATTGGTAATATGTTCGTTAAACCAAGCTTCTAAAACCCTTGCTTTCTTCTCTTCCAGAGCACGGGCAGCAATACGGTTATAATCTTCCTTTAAATTTTCCTTATGTGGAGTAGTGAGGTCTCTAAAGTAAACCAAACGAACCGTTTTTCTACCTCTATCATCAGTATACACCTGTGGAGCAGAAATTTCGCCTGGCTTCATTGATTTTAATAAAACAACCATGTCTTTATCAGGTAACATATCATAGTTCACATAGGTTGAACCGTCTCTTCCTGAAACAGCACCACCGGTGAACTTACTACTTTCGTCATCACTATGTTTATTCACTGCTTCGCCAAAACTGTACTTATTAGCAAGAATATCTTTTCTAATGCTGTCTAAAAAAGTTTTAGTCTCATTAATCTCATCATTTGAAATAGGTGGTATTCTTAAAATGTGTTTTACCACAGCATCATCTCCTGTTCTTGAAATTAATTGAATTAAATGGTAGCCGAATTTGGATTTAATAGGAGCTGAAATTTGACCTTCCTTTAAGCGGAAAGAACCAGACATAAAAGCTGGATCAAAGTTTTTTTCGTTTCTATTTAAATTAAACTGGCCTAAATTTTCTTTTGAGCTTGGATCTTCTGAATATAATTTAACCAATTGATCAAACTTGTTAATGCCTGCTTCAATTTGACGTCTATAATCCATCAATTGTTTAATCACGTATTCTTCCACATCACGATTGGCTTTGGGATGCATAACAAGTTCCAATACCTGAACCTCGCTTTCATACAATGGCAAACTATCGGTTGGAATTTTATTATAATAAGCGCGTACTTCTGTTGGCGTAATTTTTACTTTCTCAACAATTTTTTGTTGCATTTCATCCGCCAACTTTTGTTCTTTAATTAAAATTTTAAAATCATCCTTAAGTTGAAATATACTTCTACCGGCAACTTCTTCTAATACTTCTTTAGATCCGAATTGTTGCAAAAACTGACGTATACGACCGTCAATCGCATTTTGAATTTCGTCCTCTGTAACTATGATAGAATCTTTTTCGGCTTGTAAAACCAATGCCTTACGAATAAGTTGACCTTCCATAATTTGACAAAGTGTTGGAATGGTTACACCTTCCTGCCCTTGCGCTTGTCTTTTATAGTCGGCAATGGCATTGTCAATGTCAGATCTTAAAATAAATTTATCTCCAACTGTGGCAACAATTTTATCTGCCAATACTTTTTTTACTTGTGCTTTTGCCGAAAACGACAATATTACCAGCGAAAAAACAACACTAACAATTTTCATCAAAATAGAATTAATGGGGTAAAGATCTGATAGCTGGACCATTGTGCCAACTATCAAATCTTAATTATTTTATAAAGTACGTTTTACTTCTTCTTCTTCGAATGCTTCTACGATGTCGCCTGGTTTCAAGTCACTAAAGTTTTTAATGGTTAAACCACACTCCATATTAGAAACTACTTCTTTCACGTCGTCCTTGAAACGCTTCAAGCTACCTAATTCAGCGGCTTGACCTTCGCCTCTTGGGAATTCAACGATACCATCACGTATGATACGTATTTTACTGTTTCTGCTTAATTTACCATCTAACACGAAACATCCAGCAACGGTTGCTTTATCAAATTTATACACTTCGCGTACTTCCACGTTGGCCACAATTTTTTCTTGGATTTTTGGTTCCAACATACCTTCCATCGCGCTCTTGATTTCATCAATAGCGTTATAGATAATAGAGTACATTTTAATTTCAACACCTTCCGC
>JALQXE010000076.1 GCA_023263235.1 Sediminibacterium sp.
ATTAGGCGTTGATGAAGCAGAAGTTACCAACGAAGCATCATTTACAAATGATTTAGGCGCTGATTCATTAGACACCGTTGAATTAATTATGGAATTCGAAAAAGAATTCAATATCTCTATTCCAGACGAACAAGCAGAAACGATTACTACTGTTGGTCAAGCTGTAGCTTATATAGATGAGCACGCAAAATAATTGTAAAAATTATTTGACGGCTTCCAATTAAACACAGCATATTTTAATCCGCCTTTTTGAGCCTTTGCTTTAAAGGCGGATTATTAATTTAAAACAAAAAGTCATGCAGACTAAGCGCATAGTAGTTACAGGTATTGGCACTTTAAATCCATTGGGAAATAACCTCAGTGAATACTGGGAAAATTTAGTGAATGGAGTATCGGGTGCCGACATGGTAACACAGTTTGATGCTTCAAAGTTTAAAACAAAATTTGCTTGTGAGATTAAAGGGTTTGATGCAACTGATTTCATGGATCGCAAGGAAGCAAGAAAACTGGACCGTTTTTCTCAAATTGCATTAGTAGCCAGCGATCAGGCGGTATTAGATGCAGGTATTACAAGTGAGAATGTAGATCCCGACAGAGTAGGAGTTATTTTTGCAAGTGGTATTGGAGGGTTAACCACTTTTACGGAAGAGGTAACCAATTTTGTACATGGAGACGGCACCCCAAGATTTAATCCTTTCTTTATTCCAAAAATAATTTTAGATATTGCTGCAGGGCAAATTTCTATGAAGCATGGTTTTAGAGGTCCTAACTATGCGGTAGTGAGTGCTTGTGCTTCAAGTACCAATGCAATTATTTCTGCCGTTGATAATTTAAAATTAGGGAAAGCAGATATCATCATCACAGGTGGTGCGGAATCGGTAATTGGCATTGCAGGTATGGGTGGATTCAATGCCATGAAAGCAATGAGTGAAAGAAACGATGATCCTAAAACTGCCAGCCGTCCTTATGATAAGGATCGTGATGGTTTTGTGATGGGTGAAGCGAGTGGTGTATTAGTTTTAGAAGAGTTAGAGCACGCTATTAAACGCGGTGCTAAAATATATTGTGAAGTAGTTGGTGGTGGTGCCACTGCCGATGCCTACCATTTAACAGCACCACATCCGGAAGGATTAGGTGCAAAGAATGTAATGATTGCTGCGCTAAAGGATGCAGACATGGCACCTTCGGATATTGATTATATTAATACACACGGAACTTCCACTCCTTTAGGTGACATTGCTGAATCAAAAGCCATTTTAGATGTATTTGGCGAACATTCTTATAATTTAAATATCAGTGCTACCAAATCTATGACAGGGCACTGTTTAGGAGCAGCAGGAGTGATAGAAGCAATTGCTTGTATCCAATCTGTTATCCATGATATTATTCCTCCAACTATTAATCACTTCACCGACGACCCTGAACTAGACAATCGTTTAAATTTCACTTTCAATAAGGCACAAAAGCGTGTTGTAAATGCAGCCTTAAGTAACACCTTTGGTTTTGGTGGTCACAATGCATGTGTGATAGTGAAAAAATACAAGGCTTAATTTAATTATTGTGAAACGTCGCTTTAACCAATTTATCTCTTTGTTTAAAAAGACGGGTTTTAGTGCCGACTTGCAACATTTAATTGGTTATCGTACCCGAAATATTTTATTGTTTCAAACAGCTTTAAATCATCGTTCGGTAAAGGACAATCCTACTGAAAATAATGAAAGACTTGAATTTTTAGGGGATGCAGTTATTGGGGCCGTTGTTGCTGACTATCTTTTTAAAAAATATCCATACAAAGGAGAAGGCTTTTTAACAGAGATGCGATCCAAAATGGTGAATCGCGCACAGCTTAATAATATTGCTGTTCAAATGGGTCTTCGCAAAATGACTAGGTTTAACAAAATGGATGGTGGCTTAAGAACCAGTCAGATTTTTGGCAACAGTTTGGAAGCTTTGGTAGGGGCTATTTATTTAGATAAAAAATATGATTTCACTAAAAAGTGGATTGTAGAAAGAATGATACAACCTTATTTGTTCATGGATGACTTAGAACAAATAGATATCAATATTAAAAATAAAATTATTGGGTGGGCCTTAAAACAAGGCAAACAAATTGATTTTGTTTTAGCCGGCGAACAATTGGAAGGACGACGCAGATTATTCACTATTGATGTGGTTTTAGACGGGGAAGTAATAGCAAGTCAAAAAGGGTTTACTAAAAAAGATGCCAGTCAAATGGCTGCTCAAAAAGCAATTGAGGCTTTGGGGATTTAAATGCTTTGGCAAAGTTCAATGAGTACCCCATTGCTGTCCTTGGGGTGCACAAAACAAACTAATTTATTATCGGCTCCTTGTTTAGGGGTTTCATTAAGTAAAGTAAATCCTTCAGCCTTTAGTCGGGCCATTTCGGCCAGAATATCGGGTACTTCAAAAGCTATATGGTGCATACCTTCCCCCTTTTTGGCAATAAATTTGGCAATCACCCCCTCTGGATGGGCGCTTTCCAGTAGTTCTATTTTGGTACCTTTTTCAAGAAAAAAGGCCGTATTTACCTTTTCCGAGTCTACCGATTCGGTTTTATAGCAGGGGCTGTTTAAAAGTCTTTCAAAAAGAGGGATGCTTTGGGCCAAGTTCTTTACTGCAATCCCGATGTGTTCTACGTTATAGCCCATAATGGTTGGTTTTACGAATTGGGAAAAAATTGCCCGTTCAAAGTTAGGTAAATCGGGTTAATCCACCCCTAAGCTTTACTTTTGTAGTCTGAAAAATCAAACACACACATG
>JALQXE010000009.1 GCA_023263235.1 Sediminibacterium sp.
ATATGTAATGGGCCAGTTTCCAAAACCATCTCTTGCAGGTCCTTCAAAATCATATTTACTCCATCGTTGGGTTTGTCTTGCCCATAATAAAGATTTTCCCCCTACCTGATATCCTCTAATCCAATCATAGGGTTTTTCTTGTACATAAGGATGCTCCTTGTCTTTCACGAAAAAATGATCTGTGGTCTCATCATATGCATAACACTTATTCAAAACAGGATTATCCTTTTTCATTGACAAGGTCTTTCCCTTTCTATGTGGGAATTCCCATGGTTGCTTAGTAGCAGTAGGATAATCTTTTAAATGAACCACATCTCTTCCTCTTTCCAATACCAAAGTTTTTAATCCTTTTTCACAAAGTTCTTTGGCTGCCCATCCACCACTTATGCCAGAGCCAATAACAATGGCATCGTATTGATTTTTTGAATTAGGCATGGTTATTTGTTTGAAAAGTTTTGTAAAATCCTATTCTAATATTTTTTTAACCACTAATCCTCCCACTTGCTTACCCATTGAAGCACCTGTATTCACACTGATGACATAATGAATACCACCATATACTCTACTCATTGAACATTCCGCAGCAGCTTCATGTAAAGAATTGAATTTTCTCTTTAATCCAATATATTTATAATCACTTGAATCTTCAAAAGTCAAATTATCTCTATATAATTTAGTCAACACTGTTGCTGCAGATGCAGTAATCGTACTATGACCACTTGTATATTCTGGGAATGGAGGAGTTTGTAAGAATGGCATCCAATCTTTATCAATCATATCTTTAATCACGGTTACAGGTCTAACATAATTTGACCTATACTTTTCATCCCAACAAGAAATAAATCCATCATATAATGCAATAGAAGTTAATGCAAAAGTTTGTGCTGCTTTAACAGGGTTTGCTTTTTCTTGCTTAATAATTTGTGCTGCAATTCCCATCCAATGTCCACCTGGTGTAATTTTTTTATTTCCAAAAGCCATATGACCTGAATGCTCAATCACAAAAGGATTATCATCCCAATATTTAGCAATTAATTTTTGCTCCTCAGTTAAACTTTTATTAATATCATATACTTCTTTAACTAAATTATGAAACTCGGAACCTGGCTTGGTATCATATTTAGGTGGCCTTGCTGGGGTAAATTGTGATGCCGAATCCAATACCATTGGCTTCATGGTATTCCAACACCACTCAACACCATCTAAATAATCTGGAGGCGTTGGACGCCATTGACCAGGTTCGTTACTTCCTAAATATTTTTTCTTTCCTCTAGACGCAAAATAACCGTCATTTTTTGCTCTTTTTAATACTACCGATGCAATCGTATCCCCAAATGCAATGGACGCATTATATGTATCTTCATCTAAATTGGCTTTAAAATTATCATACACATTTTTTTCATACGCTTTTAAAGAATCTACACTAAACACTTTTACATTTCTTGCCACTTTTAAAAAGGCTTCTGTAGCCGCCAAAGTATAATCATATTTTTTAGAAGCATCTGGCAAAGGCATTTTATCAAAACCATTTAATTTATCTGAAATTGATGGTGAATTATCCAAATGTCTTATAGCTTCATAAGCTGCAATAGATGAATACACATATATTCTACTAGCAACAGGTGGTGTAAATACATCGTATATAATAATTTGAGTTAGTTGATCCTCATTGTTGATTAACACATCAACAGAGTCTAACTTTTTTAATTGAGGTTTATTACAAGCAAAAAATAATATTGACGCTATTGTATATAAACTTAAAATAATTCTATACTTCTTTTTCATGATGCACCTTTTAAATAAACTTTAAATTGTTCTTTTGTTTCCTTTGATATCTATAATTGTTATTGACTTAATATTTGTGTTCTTTACTACAAATCTGCCCGACTGCGATAGGAAGGATTGTCCATAATAAAATTCTTCTTTTCTTGTTTTCCCATTTGCATATGTGATAAATGCAGCTACATCATTAGGCATAATCTTTATGACAGTTTGGGATTGTTTAGCCCTGTATATTTTTAAGGGTCCTTTATTTTGGGAAGCTGCCATTAAGTAATTCCCTTTTGCATTGGTAAATTTCACTAAGGCTTTTCCATTACCTGGTAAAAACATACCACTCTCCAATATAGATTTTGGTTCGAAACCTCCCTTTCCATCACCTAGCATCACAAGACCATTTAACGCATCATAACGTCCCACGGAAACCTCAGTTCCAAAATCGTTTCCGTTTATAGCAATATCTATATTACCATCCCCATTAAAATCATCCACCTGCATTCCGTTTAAAGTGGATACCTGTGCAGCTAATGGCAAAGAGGTAATGGTAAATTTACCATTACCGTTGTTTTGTAAGTATGAAGAATTAAAATAATTTGCTTTTAACACTTGGGCTCCTTTCATTTGCTCTGGCGTAAACAAGTCATCCAGCGTTGCTCCAGCAAAGGTTTTGAAATTTTGATATTTTGAACGCATGCCAATCATTTGTTTTACCGCATCCTCTCTTGTTTGTGCTGGGAATAATTTACGCGTAGTATCCACTTGACTAATTGGCAAGAATAATCCAGGGAAAGCATCATAGGAACCATTTTTATCAAAGTCATTTGCATACATCACAGCAGGATGTTTATCCGAAGCCTTGTAGTATGAGTTAGCTCCAAGGTTACCCACTATATAATCTAAGTCGCCGTCATTATCAAAATCACCTGATACAATACTGTTCCACCATCCAATTTGCTTATCAAGCCCTGTACTAGCAGTTACATTTTTAAATATGCCTTTATCATTCTTTAAAAAAGTAATAGGCATCCACTCTCCTGTTAAAATTAAGTCAAACCAACCATCATTATCAAAATCGGAAAACAAAGCATCACATACCAAACCTATTTTATTTAAATCCTTAGCTACCTGCGCACTCACATCTGTAAATTTCACTACCCCATTTTGTGAATCATTGCGATATATAAAACTTGACACCGGTTTAGGATAAGCCGAAGGATCCACCCTTCCTCCAATAAACAAATCTAAATCCCCATCCTTATCATAATCCACGGATTTAATACAAAGCTTACTTGTTTTATTGGCAGGTAATGCATTTTCTTGTACTGTAAAATTACCTTTTCCGTCATTGAGATACAATTTATCTAAATATGCATCCGATCCTGAAGCTTGCTCATAACCTCCACTAGTAATGATTAAATCTAAATCATTGTCACTATCGACGTCTATAAGCAAAATTCCCTCATCCATGATTTGCTTGGACTGTATTAATGCTTTAGCTAATAAATCCTTTTGTATAAATCCACCATTTTGTTGTTGCAATAAAATTTGAGCACTATTACCAACTGAACCACCAATCACCATATCCTCTAACCCATTTCCATCTACATCACCTACTGCCACTGCTGGGGCATATTCAGAAAATTTATGTGGTATTAATTTTTGAATATTTAAATCCACATAATCATTTTGAGTATGCACATACTTTACACCTAATGCAGCAGTTACGTCGGTAAACAATGTGTTGTATGCTAATAAATTTGAACTCAATATATTTGTAGCATTCGCATTTTTTATAGAAAGCTTAATGGTTTGATCTGCTTTTGTGTGCGCCAATACCTGCTTTTGACCATTTGGCCAAATGACTACTGCAGAATCGATACTTGCAATTTTACCTAATCCAAAATGCAAAGTGTTTTGTAAGGTAGACAAATAACCTCTGTATGGGCTTTGCTCTGCTACCTGCTTTTTGCCATGATCATAGTAAATAGCAATTTCTGCACCAATGGCATTTAAGTTTTGAGCATCCCCTTGTAAATCAAATCTTAAATAATGACTTGCTTCAGGCTGCAATTGACGTTGCTTGTTTTCATAAACACTCGCTTTGTCGTTAATATTATTAATCACAAAATCCAAGTCACCATCATTGTCTAAATCGGCATATACTGCACCATTTGAATAGGTAGGCGTTTCAAATCCCCAATCAATGGACTTATCGTCAAATGTTAAATTGCCATTGTTCTTAAAAACATAATTATGAATTTTCACCTCTGGTATTTCTTTTAACAATTGAGATTTTGAAACATAACTAAACGCTTTAAATCGATACATGATAAAATCATGATCGGTAACATCTTTAGGAAAGCCATTGGTAACAAATAAATCACGGTGCCCGTCATTGTCTAAATCAGCTAGCAAAGGTGTCCAACTCCAATCGGTCTCTGCAATATTGGACAAATAAGCAATCTCACTAAATATAGGTGCCCCAATACTGTCATTTGCATCTACTCTTGGTCCTTGGTTAATTTGTAAAGTATTGCGTACATATTGATAATTGTAACCGTATAAATCATTGTTCTGAAAAGTTTGATAACTATTGGGATTCATCATCATTTTCTTACGAAAGTTATCACGAGGATTCATATCCAAGGTAATAAAGTCCATAAGTCCATCATTATTTACATCCGCTACATCCGTACCCATTGAGTTCACAGAAGTATGTTTAAAATAATCATTCAACTTATCGCTAAACGTACCATCATGATTATTAATGTATAAATAGTCATTAGGCAAATAGTCATTGGTAACATAAATATCTTTCCAGCCATCTTTGTTAATGTCTGTAACAACAACACTATGGCCATACCCTTCTTTAATAAGCCCTGCTTTTGCAGTAACATCTACAAATACATGGTGCTTTACATTTTCATCCCAATTGTTTTGAAACAATTTAGAAGTACTATACAATTCAGGCAACTGTGATTTTGGATGATAAATATTGGGGGCGCGCGGATCTTTAATTTCATTCACCACCAAGAACATATCCAAGTCCCCATCATTATCATAATCAAAGAAATTAGCCATAGTAGAATAGGTTGTATCAGCAATACCATATTCCGAAGCCATCTCTTTAAATACAGGTATACCCTTTGCGTTATTACCTTGATTAACGTATAATAAATTGGCACGCTTATTAGCATTGGTATCTAATGTTGCACTTATATAAATATCTTGTTTGCCATCGTTATTAATATCTACCACAGATACTCCTCTACACCATTTACCTTCTCCAGTAACACCTGCTTGTACAGCAACTTCTTCAAATTTAAATTGGCCTTTGTTTAGATACAATTGATTAGCCACTTTATTACCACTAAAATAAATGTCTTGCAATCCGTCTTGGTTAAAATCTCCAATACCTACTCCTCCACCATTATATACATTCGAAACATCTAATACATTGAGTGTATCAGATTCTTTAATAATATTATTGAAAACGACTCCTGATTGTTCAGAAGATACTAATTCGAATAAGGGTTTTCGATGATTACAAGCAGTTGCAAAAAAGACAATTACTAGACTTAAGCTAAGCACACGCAGATTCATATACAGCATCATTTTTAGTTCTTACAAGGTTCTTAAAGATACATAAAATGAAGCGCAAAAAAAAGCGCCCCGATGAATCGGGGCGCTCTGTATTTAGTTCTAAAAATTAAAACTAGTAACCAGGGTTTTGAGTCAGTACTTTGTTCGTTAATCTTAGATTTCCAATGGTCATAGATCGGAGTGCTTTGTGAATGATCTTTT
>JALQXE010000069.1 GCA_023263235.1 Sediminibacterium sp.
TATTTGAATTCATCAAATTTGCTGCCATTATTCCCCCATTTGCGCTTAGCTTTGCATCCTTTAAGGGGAATTAGCTCAGTTGGTCGAGCGCTTGCATGGCATGCAAGAGGTCAGCGGTTCGAACCCGCTATTCTCCACATATGAGGTATTTAAAGATTTGGTTGTTTTTCATTGGCTGTGTTCTATGTTTTAACCATGGGTTTGCTCAATCCATTGCAGTTAAGGTGAAAGTGACAGATAAGTCGAATAAGCCTTTTAAAAATGCGGTGGTCATGTATCAGCAAAAAAATACAACTACTGATATTTTTACACCGCAAAAAGCTAGAAAAGTTTTAACTGATACTTTTGGATTTGCTAGCTTGCCCGTAGACAGTACAAAAAGTTATTTTATTAGAATTACTTGGGTAGGATACCAAAATTTTGATACCACAATTCAGTTTACTCAATTACAAGATCAAGGATTTATTTTAAAAGAAGCAGCTACGATGTTGAATGAAGTAGTTGTAAAATCATCTAAGCCATTAATTCGTCAAGAAGATGATAAATCTATAGTGGATCCTGAGCCATTGGCCGCAAGTAGTACCAATGCTTTTGAAACCATTGAGAAAACACCTGGTATATTTACGGACCAGGATGGAAATATTTATTTAAATGGTTTGTCTCCTGCTGCGATACAAATTAATGGACGAGATTTAAAAATGAGTCCTACAGATATTGCTATTCTTTTAAAAAGTTTACCCCCTAATGCAATTCAAAAAATTGAATTAATAAGAACACCTTCTGCTAAATATGATGCATCTGGTGGTGGGGGTGTGGTTAATATTGTATTAATGAAAGGTATTAAGTTAGGGGTAAATGGCTCAGTGAATACGGGTTTTGCACAAGGCTTATATGGAAATCAGTTTATTGGTTTTAATTTGGCCAATAACAATGATAAGCTTAATTCTTATGTGAATGCACAATATAGCAATAACAACGGGTATACTATATTAAACTCCGACCGTAGTGTTACTTTGGATACTTTGTTAAGGCAAAATGCAAGAACTGTTTCTCCGAACACTTCCATTAATATAGGGTATGGCTTTGGTAAAACATTTGGTGAAAATTGGGAATTGAATTATGATGGAAGATTGAGTCAAAATAAGTCTGATAACAATACAGTAAATGCTTCTATTGTTAAAGTGTTATCGCTCAATAAAAATTTAAGTGAATTAAATTCATTGGTTCACAATAATGCCAATAATAAATTCATAAATCAATCCTTTAGGGCTAAATATAAATTGGACACTGTTGGAGGGGAATGGACAAATGATTTATCATTCAATTTTTCGAATAGTAATACCAATCAAGATTATACAAATACAATTATAGGTAATACAGGTTTATTTGGTGGCAATGGAACATTTGGAACCGACCGTAGTTATTTTACTTATCAAACAGATTTTAAAAAAAGATGGTTAGGACTAAGTACAGAAGCAGGATTAAAAACTTCCACCTTATATTTTGAAAACCAATCAAATTATACAAAGACGGTACAGAATGTAATAAGTCCCGATCCCTTTAGAACCAATAGCTTTACCTATACCGAGCAAATAAATGCTGCTTATGTGCAAGGTGCAAAAACATGGGGCCCTGTTATTTTAAAAGTAGGTACAAGGTTTGAACAAACCATTATGCAAGGGCATCAATTAGTGCCTAAGGACACTACATTTTCTTTAAATAGAACCGATGCTTTCCCATATGTTTATTTAAGTAGGAAATTATTTAAGATAATGGAATATGAAATGCGTGCCTTTTTGGTATATCGAAAAACCATTAGTCGTCCTTCCTATGATTTTTTAAATCCCTTTGCAAAGTATATTGATCCATTTCTTTATGAAGTAGGTAATCCAAATTTAAAGCCTCAGTTTACCAATAATTATGAGGTAAATGTAAGTGTTGATGACAAACCTATATTTGCATATGGCGTGAATGAAACAAAAGATATATTTACCAATGTGGTATATCAATCTCCCACCAATAAGCAAGTGAGTTATAGGACCTATGATAATTTAGGAAAAAGTAGAGAAACCTATTTTAGAATTATTGGAGTTATTCCTCCCGGTAAAAAGTTCTTTGCTGTATTAGGCACTCAGTATAACAGAAATGAGTACAACGGTTTTTATGAAGGGAAGCCTATTGCATTTAATAAGGGCACATGGACTTTTTTTACATTTCAATCTCTTAAATTAGGCAGCCTTTCAACTTTAACATTAAATGGTTTTTGGAGATTAAGTGGGCAACAGCAGTTTTATGAATTGTCTAATTTCGGATCTTTAAACACGTCTATCAATCGTCAATTCTTGAATAAGAAATTAGTTCTTACAGCAAGTTATAATGACTTTCTGTTTACCAATAAAAATAATTTCACATTAAAGCAGGGTTCTCAAAATGCGGTGGGCTTTAGAGAAAATGATACGCGAAGGTGGGGTTTGTCCTTAAGGTATAATTTTGGTTTTAAACCCAAAGAGAACAAAATGGATATGTTGGAAATGGACAATGATAAAAACTAAGCAGTTATTTTTTCAATCACTGCAAATACACTCATGGTTCCCATGAGTAATACAACCAGCCATCCACAAATTTGAATCCAATAAGGGTATGCGTACTGTTTAAGTATAGGCAATTTACGGCTCGCAATAAGCATTATGGCTAATGCAAATGGTAAAATAAACCCGTTTACCAATCCAGCTAACAAAAGTAATTCTTTAGGCTTTCCCAATAATACAAATAATAGGGTTGTGAAAATGATAAAGCCACTGATAATAAATCTTTCTTGTTGAATAAACTTGAATTGTAAGTGTTTCATAAAACTAAAGGAAGTGTAGGATGCCCCAATTACAGAAGAAATGGCAGCACTCCATAAAACAATGCCAAAAATAAATAAACCCCATCTTCCACCTGCCGATTCAAAAATGGTAGCTGCTGGATTATTTTTATCTAGATGAATTCCTTTGGTAACTATTCCAACTGCAGCTAAAAATAAAATATAGCGCATTGCCGATGAAATAATGATACCAATGCTTGCACTCTTGGTTACAAATGGAATTTGTTCAGGCCCCGAAATGCCAGCATCAATTAAACGATGAGCCCCCGAAAAGGTGATATAACCACCCACTGTTCCACCCACAATGGTAACAATAGCAAGCAAAGAAATTTTTTCAGGGACAAATGTATGATGTACTGCATCTAAAATAGGTGGATGTGCAGCGTATACAATTATTAAAGTGAGTCCAATTTTAATGATGCCTAAATATTTTGTGATGATGTCCAACATTTTTCCAATTTCTTGTATCCAAAAAATAAGAATGGCAATGACGCCACTAATCATAGCGCCTTTTGCAAAAGAAATGCCAGTTAAAATATTTAATGCCAATCCGCAGCCTGCAATATTTCCAATATTAAAAGCCAAACCGCCTAATACTACTAAAAGTGAAAGTGAATTTCCTAAACCTGGTAATAATTCGTTGGCTATTTCTTGAGCACGCATACCGCTTAGTGTAATGCAACGCCAAATATTAATTTGAGCGCCTAAATCCAATAATATTGAAATAAGAATTACAAAGCCAAAGCTGGTTAATAGTTGTTCAGTATAAACTGAGGTTTGTGTCAAAAAGCCTGGACCAATAGAAGAATTTGCCATCAGGAATGCAGCACCTATACTTACTCCTGTTAAAGAGGGGAGTGCGCCAACTTTACTTGTATTTTTTAATTTCAATATGATGTGTATTTAATGCTTCATGAATCGCCTCAGAAAATTCAATAGCGTTAGGGCCATCTCCATGAATACAAATGGTATCCACTTTTAAATCAATGATTGCTCCTTGAAGGGTAGTAACTTTATTTTCTTTAATAACTTGAATTACTTGTTTTTTTACTTCTTCCACATCTTCAATCATGGAGTGATCTAAATGTCTTGCACTAAGTTGTCCGTTGTTTTGATAGGTTCTATCTGCAAATGCTTCTCTTGCAAAAGGTTGCCCTGCCATGATGGCTTCATGTATGGTATGACTTCCACTTAATCCATAAATAATTAAAGTAGGGTCAATAGCTTGAATGGTTTGAATGTAGGTTTTACTTAGAAAAGCATCTTTTGCACAATCGTTGTATAATGCACCGTGTAATTTTACGTGATGAATTTTCACTCCCATTTGAATTGCAACTTTTTCAAATTGATAATATTGCTCTGCAATGAGTTCAGCCAATTCAAGTACCGAAACAAATTGTGATACCCTTCCAAAATTTTCTCTATCATTATAACTTGGATGCGCACCAATGGCTACATTATTTTGTAATGCTATTTCTATTGTTCTTTTAATTGAATCTGCATTTCCAGCATGTCCACCACATGCAATATTAGCACTACTAATATAGGGCATGATATAGGTTTCATTACCCATGCCTTCTCCCATATCACAGTTAATATCAATACTTAAATGTTGCATACATTTCTTTGTACAATGTTTGTGCAGTTTCTAAATTGGTTATGTTAAATTTAAATGAAACACCTGATTTCATTTGTGCAAACCTTGGTAAATCTACCAAAATTATTTGACCCAAATTTGCATACCCCCCAATGGTTTGGTGATCGGCCATTAATACAATTATACTTCCATTAGGCAGCAATTGAAGGGTCCCCATAGTTACAGCGCTGGATAAGTTAGTATTAGGTTTACTTAAATGAAGTAAAGGGCCGGATAAATGATAACCCATTCTGTTTCTTTGTCCCGAAATGGTAAAGGATGCGTTGATTAAATCATATAAAGCAGTTTGAGATAGGTCCTTCCATGCGGGTCCCGGTAAAATTCTTAAAGGGGTATTGTTGCTAAAAACATTGCTTTGAATTTTATCAATAAGTGTATGATTCAATTGTTCATTTATATTTTTCACTTTGTTTAAATCATTTGGATAAAGTGATGAAAAAGATAAAGTATCATTTGTATTTAAACGCTTTCCATTATATGCATGGCTGTTTAACCAGTCTAGAGCTAAATAGGACCCTTTTATACCCAAATAGGCAACGCTTCCTTCCAATGGTTGCAACATGGTAAGCACATCGTTTTTATTTACCAATATAGGCGTATGCAAAGCAATGCTTTTTTCATTGACCAAGGGGACAAAGTTTGCACCTGTAATACATATTATTGAATCTTGTAAAAATTGAATTTTACTACTCGGAAAATGCAATTCAATTACGGGGGTGTTATCGTTATTTTGTAAAATGTAATTTGCTAATGAAGCGGATAAATTATCCATGCAACCATTAGGAGGTATTCCTAAATGTTGGTAACCATATCTGCCGTTATCTTGTAATGAGTCGGCTAAGCCTTTATGTAATATTTTAACTGACATATTTTTTATGCATACTCATTTAAATAATCAAATTCATGTTTACTAATCTTACAAAATTGAATACGATCTCCTACTTTAAATTTTGTTAAAGTATCTGATTGTGGATCAAATATCTTCCAAGGTGTTCTTCCAATAATTTGCCAACCCCCGGGGCAATCACTGGGGTAAATGCCTGTTTGAAAACCAGCAATACCAACACTTCCCGCAGGTACTATTTTGCGGGGTACACTATGTCTGGCAATATTTATTTTTTCATCTACCATTCCCATGTAGGTAAAGCCTGGTAAAAATCCAATACTATAAACATCATAAATTTTTGATGTGTGCATTTGTATAATTTCTTCTGCACTAATTTTATTTTGTTTACTTATGTTTTCAATATCTAAAGCAAAAATGTTTTCGTAACAAACAGGAACCTCATAAAGTATAGTATCATTTATAATTTCTTTTGAAATTGTATTTTCAAATTCACTTAATATTTCCTTGCTAAATAATGCTAATTGTTCATTTGCATTTTTTGTATTTGAAAAAAAAGTTGTGATATCGTATACAAGCGTAAGTGTGTGATAGGAGGGAATGATGTCTAAAATTCCTTTTATTTTTTTCGCAGAAACAAATGCAGTCAATTGTTTTAATTTATTTAAAATCAAAACATCCATTTTAGCCTCTAATGCAAACACAATTGCATGATCTCCTAAATTAAAAATGGTCCAATCTTTAAATTTATTATGCATGTTCATTTTGTTATCCAAACAAAAGTTATGTTATTTTTTTTCGATTTAACACGCAGATAATGAACAAAATGCGTTTTTGTATGTGTAATAAATACACAATAACTAATCTGCGTTCGCGTATATCGTACACAATAAAAATAAATGTTATAAAAAAATTGCGTAATCGTTTGCGATTGTTAAGAAACTGTTATATAATTGAGGTACGATTGTATTAATATTTTAAAATCAAACCCGAACACTATGCGAAAATTCCTACGTTTAATTACGGTTCCTTTGCTACTATTGGGTCTTGTTGCTAACGCACAAACAAGAACAATAAAAGGACAGGTAGTTTCAGCTACAGACGGTAAAGCCGTTGCTGGTGCTACTATTTCAGTTAATGGATCAAAAGTCTCTGCTATTACTAGCGAAGATGGTTCATTTGCTGTAAACGTTTCTGGAACAGTTACTCTATCTGTAAAGTCAGTTGGCTTTTCAGCTAAAACAGTTTCTGTTGCCGGAGATCAAAACACTGTTAAAGTTTCTTTGACAGAAGAATCATCACAATTAAATGAAATTGTGGTAACTGGTTACACTGCTCA
>JALQXE010000040.1 GCA_023263235.1 Sediminibacterium sp.
ACCTCTCATTTCACAAATACCTCTGCGGATGGGAGCTGTTAATTCCATTTTCAAAAGCATGGTATCGCCAGGCTTTACCATTTGTTTAAATTTACAGTTGTCTATTTTTAAAAAGTAAGTATCATAGCTTCCTTCTGGCATTGCATTAATACAAAGAATACCCCCGGTTTGCGCCAAGGCCTCTATTTGTAATACGCCTGGCATTACCGGGTTGCCTGGAAAATGTCCTGGGAAAAACCATTCATTGAAAGTTACATTTTTCACCCCTACAATAACCGTGTCGGACAATTCAATGATTTTATCAACAAATAAAAATGGGTAACGATGTGGTAATAACTTTTCAATTTGCTCTAAGTTAAAAACAGGCGTTACAGCAGGATCATAAACTGGTACATCTTTAACGTGCTTATTTTTTTTAATGTACTGCTTTATTTTTTTTGCAAACTCTACATTGCTGCTATGACCTGGACGGTTCGCAATAATGCGTGCTTTAATAGGGTATCCAATTAATGCTAAGTCACCTACAACATCTAATAATTTATGACGTGCAGGTTCGTTAGGAAACCTTAATTCTAAATTGTTTAAATAACCTTCGCTTTTTACTTCAATTTTTTCACGTTTAAACACTTTGGCCAATCTCCCCATTTCCTCATCGGTAACTGGCTTATCCACTACCACAATTGCATTATTGATATCGCCACCTTTGATAAGGTCGTGCTCCAATAAAGCTTCTAATTCATGTAAGAAACAAAAAGTACGACAAGGTGAGATTTCAGCTTTAAATTCTTTAATGGTTTTTAATGCCGCATGTTGTGTTCCTAAAACAGGGCTGTTAAAATCTATTAAAGTTGTTATTTGATAATCCAATGAAGGTAAGGCTACCATCTCCACTCTTTTACCTTCATCATAATGGAAAATATTTTCATCAATACTATACCATGCTTTTGCAGCATCTTGCTCTAATACACCTGTTTTTTCAATTAGCTCAATAAATGGAGCAGAGCTGCCATCCATGATAGGAATTTCAGGACCATTTAATTCTATAAGTACATTGTCCACCCCTAATCCAACCAATGCAGCCAATATATGCTCAACCGTGCTTACTTTAGCATCACCCACTTGAAGGGTAGTTCCACGACTCGTATCGGTTACTAAATCACAATCGGCTTTAATGATGGGTTTGTTGGGAAGGTCTATACGTTGGAATTGAATTCCATAGCCTGGGTTGGCAGGATTCAATGTCATATCTACTAAAACTCCCGTATGTAAACCCGTACCGCTTATGCTAACACTAGCAGATAGGGTATGCTGTTTATCGGGATTGAAATGCTCATCCATAATATAATAAATTTATGCACCTACGCTTAATGTGGTGATTTTCACAAAATTAGGCTAATTAGCCTTTTTGAGACAGTTGTGCGACCAATATTTCCAATTCTTTAACCCTTTTTTCCAAATTTGGCAGGTTTTTCATGTGAATTTGGGCTCTAAGGGCAGTACTATGCTCGGCAGCAGGGAATCCAGTAATGGTAGTATTGGCTTGTGAAATGGTCTTGGTTATACCACTTCGGGCAGCCACTTTCACCCCGTCCGCAATGCTTAGGTGTCCTGCAGTACCTGCCTGGCCACCTATCATTACCCCTTTTCCAACCTTGGTGCTACCGCTTAAACCAGTTTGTGCGGCAATAACTGTGTTTTCTCCCACTTCAACGTTGTGGGCTACTTGTATAAGGTTATCTAACTTAACTCCTTTTCTAATAATGGTTGAACCTATGGTGGCTCTGTCTATAGTTGTGTTGGATCCTACCTCCACATTGTCCTCAATAATTACATTTCCTAGTTGAGGTATTTTTTGATAACTACCGTCTGCAGTGGGTGCAAATCCAAAACCGTCACTCCCAATAATAGCTCCCGAGTGAATAGTTATATTGTTTCCTAAAATACAATCTCCGTATATCACAACGCCTGGATGCAAAATCACATTATTTCCAATTTTTACATTTTCACCTATCACCACATTCGGAAAAATTTTTACATTTTTCCCTATTTGTACATTGTCTCCAATATGGGAAAATGCCGCAATATAATGGTTTTCACCTAAAGTTGCAGAACTTGAAATGTAAGATGGACTTTGAACCCCCGTTAAGTTTTGTGTTTTTAATTCCTGATATTTAGTGAGTAGTGTAGCAAATGCAGCATAAGCATCTGGTACTCTAATTAATGTTGCAGGAATAGGTGTTTTTAATACCTGACTTTCATTGATAATTACAATGCTTGCTTTAGTGGTATATAAAAACTCTTCGTATTTTGGGTTGGCTAAAAAAGTAATTTCTCCTTCTTTTGCTGCTTCTATTTTTCCAAATTGAGCAACGGCAACAGCAGCGTCTCCTTCCACTTTTCCTTGAATCATCATCGCAATCTGTTGTGCACTAAATTGTAGCATGCTTAAATGTTTGAATGGGGGTTATTCGTTAAGTAAACAAATGTAAAATTTTTTCACGGGGGCAGAAAGACTTTCCACAATTAATGCGTTCTGAATAGATGAAATATTAGCTATTTCGCCTGATTTTAGCAGAATTTTAATGGTTTCGTTGTCATTCTTGTACAAGGTATTGGAAACAGTGCCCTTAAAACACAAAAAGGAAAGGTCTGCTTCACTTAAAGAATGTCTCGCTTTTATGCTTTGATTTGCGTTTGCCCATTGCTCATCCGAAATAGGGGCGGGCTGGATTTGACATTTATAACATTTGCGATTTAATAACCCTTTGCAAAGCATTGCCAAAACTGGATCATTATTGTTTTGCCATTGTTTAATAGCAAACATGATATCGGTGTCGTCCAAATTGCAATAGGTAGCTAGGTCAAGTTTGTCAATTTCAATATTGGCATTGCATAAAAAATAATCAAGTAAGCTTCCCGTTTTAACAGAGTGATCATTTTGATTAAATAAATACTGTGCACGTTCAACAATTTTCACCAACATTTTTTCACTTGCGACAACCGTTTTGTGACGGTATACTTGCCAGTACATAAGCTGTCTAGCAAATAAAAACTTTTCAACACTATTTAATCCTTTTTCCTCTACCACTAATTCGTTGTCTTTAACTGTAAGCATTTTTAAAATACGCTCGTAACCAACAACTCCCTCACTCACACCGGTAAAAAAACTATCTCTTGATAAATAATCTAAACGGTCAACATCTAATTGGCCACTAATTAATTGGTGTAAGAATTTTTTATGGTATTGATTGGTGAATATTTGTATTGCTAGGGTAAGTTGTCCTTTTAAAATTGAATTTTCTTCCTCATTCAATGTCTGCATAATACGCAAAGAAATAGTTTCATGATCAATCCCTTTTAAAAGCACTTTTTCTAAAGCGTGTGAATAAGGTCCATGACCAATATCGTGTAACAAAATGGCAGCTTTGGCAGCCAATGCTTCTTGGTGTGTAATTTCAATTCCCTTTTCCTTTAATTCATTAATGGCAATCGTCATTAAATGATAAGCACCTAAGGAATGATGAAGTCTTGTGTGCACAGCTCCTGGGTATACTAGTTGAGCCAATGCCATTTGTTGTATTCTTCTTAAGCGCTGATAAAAGGGGTGGCCAATGATTTCAAAAATAATTGGGTCATTGATTGTAATAAATCCATGAACCGGGTCGTTAATAATTTTGCGATGTGTAAAAGCCATAAAAATTGAGTGTTGGTAAAGGTACGAAATGTGAATAACTACTGCGCGCTTTTTACCCCCTTAGTTTGCTAAAAAACTATATTTGTATGTCTACTTACTACCCTATAAATCAATGCATAATATGAAATTGACACAAACTACTTTAAACAAATTGGAAGATATTTTAGGCGAATCAGAATTTGTGGTGAGATACGAGAGAGGCAACTTTCAAAGCGGTTGGTGTTTATTGGAATCTAAAAGAATTGTGGTATTGAATAAGTTCTTGAATTTAGAAGCGCGCATTAATACATTACTTGAATTAATACCTCAGTTAGAAATTGAATTTGATAAGCTTACTCATGATTCTCAAAAATTGTACGAAGAAGTGAAGCGCTTGTCATTGTCAGAAGCATAATTGAATTTGACCCACTACAATGGTGGGTTCATTATACCATACCGCAGCTAAAGCTTCAAAATTGCTAAATATTACCATTTTAGGATCTGGAACCAGCACAGGGGTGCCGTTAATTGGATGCAACTGTGAAGTATGTGTTTCCAAAGACCCTAGAGATAGCAGGTTAAGAACCAGCATAAAAATTCAGTCCGAAAATAGAACAGTGGTAATTGACACCACACCTGATTTTAGGTATCAAATGTTGCGTACGCAAACTACACAATTAGATGCAGTAGTTTTTACCCATCCGCACCGTGATCATTATGCAGGGTTGGATGATATTAGGCCATTTAATTTCCATTCCAATAAGTCAATGGAAATATATGCAAACGCAATCACTCAGGTGGCTATCAAAAGAGATTTTTATTATGCTTTCGAAAAAAACAAGGATGCTGGTTTACCTGAAATGATAATTCATACAATTGAACAGGATCCTTTCATCATTGGCGATTTAAAATTTATTCCTATTCAAGTAATGCATAGAGAATTACCAGTTTTGGGATTTAGGGTAGATGATTTCTCTTATGTCACTGATTTAAATTATATAAGTGATGTAGAGAAGGAAAAAATAAGAGGGTCCAAAGTACTTATTTTAAGTGCCTTACGCCCACAACCGCATCCCACGCATTTTACATTGGCTGAGTCCATTGCGCTGGCAACCGAGTTGGAAGTACCTCAGGTTTATTTCACGCATTTTAGCCACCAAATTGGTTTGCAAGCAAAAGTTGAACCGCAGCTACCTTCCTTTATAAAAATGGCTTTTGACGGATTACAATTCACCGTGTAGGATTCATCCTATTTATTTTGCATGGTATAATTACGTTTATGACGCATGATAAAACAGTTTAGTTTGCGACTAAAATGTTACAACCTAACTGGAAAGTCTTTTTTATTTTTTCAAATAAAGAAATGAAGGGCATCATTGTATTAGGGGTTCTATTATTTGGATCTGTTCTTATCCGTTTTTTGTTTCCACAACATGCCACAAAGCCAGATGCTTTAATTGAAGCAAAAAATAGTACACCAGTTTTGCATTTGGTTGATTTCGACCCCAATACTATTGACAGTGTTCAAGCTATTTATATAGGACTGCCCATAAAACAGGTAAATAATTTATTACGTTACAGGGCAAAAGGAGGGTATTTTAAAACTGCTGAAAGTTTTTCAAAGTTATATGGCTTATCACCCTCAATATATAACGCTTTGGCTCCTTATATTAAAATTGGTATAGACAAGCGTATTGGGGGAGGAGCTTTTGTAGATAATCATTTTCAAAAGTTAAATGGGGATCAACAAGCTTCAGCAATGTGGAAGATAGATTTGAATGTTGCCAATGAGTCAGAGTGGGAACAAAAAACAGGGCTACCCGTTTATTTAATTCAAAGAATTATGGCATATAAGCAATATAGAGGTGCCTTCACAAAGCCAAGTGAATTGAGTAAGGTTTATGGTTTGTCGGATTCGGTTTATCAGTCCTTGAGGGAGCATTTGGAGGTTCGTAAACAAACTAGTATACAATTGAATGCCGGGGCGATGCAGTTTAATGATTGGAAAGCATTAGGCATGTTCACAGCGCCGCAAATTTGGACCATTTTAAAGTTAAAACGTTCTTCACAAGGCAAGCTTTATTGGTCAAGTATGGTGGAGACTTTGGATTTAACACAAGAGGAGGCTATGCTAGTAAAGTCCAAAGTTAGATTTGATAATTAAACGGCCAAAATGAGCATGCAGGAGCATATTTTTTTCAGAAAACATTGTTTTTTCTAAAAAAATTGCTAGTATTGGTATAGGATTTAATCCTCGTTTATGATTGCTTGCTTGAATGCCTTCTATAAAAGAAGGCATTTTTTATTTTCCGCCTGCTTTGAAAATTTGATTTACCGCACCCCCTAACATTGGGAACTTTTCTTTTACAAAAGCAGCAATGGTTTCAATAGATTGTTTTGCTTGCTCTGGAGTTACGCCTGTTTCTTTTACTAAACGATCGATTAATTCTTGCATGATTAAATTTTTAATGGTTTTATAGGTTAAGCCACTTTTAATGTACTTAGTTTACTTTTATCAAATATGGTTTTTGCATAAGCTAGGTCCACATTGAATTCGGTAGTTGAGGTACCAGGTAATTCATACATAGCTTGTGTAAATAATCCTTCACAAATACTTCTTAATCCTCTTGCGCCTAATTTGTATTCCATTGCTTTTTCGGTAATGAAATCAAAAACGGCAGGATCTATAGTTAATTTGATGTTTTCAATTGCGAATAGCTGAGTGTATTGTTTGATTAACGCATTTTTTGGTTCCGTTAAAATACTTCTTAAAGTTGAAGCATCTAATGGTTCCAAATGTGTTACAATGGGAAGGCGACCCAGCATTTCGGGAATTAAGCCAAAGGTTTTAATATCCTGTGCATTTACAAAACGCAATAAATTTTTGCGTTGTAATTCTTGCTCATCTTTATTCACGCTAAATCCAATGGCATTGGTATTAATTCTACGGGCAATAATTTTATCAATCCCATCAAAAGCACCTCCACATATAAATAGAATATTTTTGGTATCCACTTTTATCATTTTTTGGTCGGGATGTTTGCGGCCACCTTGAGGCGGCACCAATACCTCTGTTCCTTCCAGCATTTTTAATAAACCTTGTTGTACCCCTTCGCCACTCACATCTCTTGTAATTGAAGCATTGTCACTTTTACGGGCAATCTTATCTATCTCATCAATATATACAATACCTCTTTGTGCAGCTTCAACATCATAGTCGCAGTTTTGTAATAAACGGGTTAACATACTTTCCACGTCTTCTCCTACATAGCCCGCTTCTGTGAAAACGGTAGCATCCACTATCGCAAAAGGTACATTCAATAACTTGGCAATGGTTTTTGCCAATAAGGTTTTACCCGTACCTGTTTCCCCAATCATAATCACGTTGCTCTTTTCAATTTCCACTTCATTTGTGGAAACAGAAGGCAGATTAATACGTTTAAAATGATTGTACACCGCTACACATAATATTTTTTTAGCCTCGTCTTGGCCAATAATATATTGGTCTAAAAAAGCTTTGATAGCAGTAGGCTTTTGTACTTTTAATGTACCTGCTTTACCGTCTGTTTTTTTCTGATGAAATTCTTTTTCAATAATCTCATGTGCATGCTCGATACAATTTTCACAAATATGCCCATCCTGTCCTGCAATCAGTATTTTAACCTCGTCTCTGCTGCGTCCACAAAATGAACAATGTATACTTGTATCGCCTTTGCTTGTTTTCATCTTCAATTTCTTTTGGTTTACTTGCTCACTATAAGCTTTTTGCAATATTATCTACAATGCCGTAGGCAACTGCTTCTTCGGCATTCATCCAATAGTCTCTATCAAAATCGGCCATGATTTGTTCCATTGATTTTCCGCAGTTCTTGGCTAATATTTGCGCACCTAATTCTTTTGTTTTTCTAATTTGTTCTGCTTGAATTTCAATGTCGGCACTAGTTGCTTGATAATAACCTCCTAAACTTGGTTGGTGAATCATTACCTCGCCATGAGGAAAAATAGAGCGCTTGCCTTTTTCCACAATTGAACCCCAGGTTTTCCAAATTCTCTTTCCAGTAACCTTGGAGGCAATGCAGCCAATAGACCAATCTGACGAATACCCATCAAATTTAACTTCCTGGAAATAATATCCCCGACACCAGGTAACTTACGAACTTGTAATGGTGATAGAAATCCTCTTTCTGTACCTTTTTCTATGAGTAAGGCCCCATTAGGTCTTGCTTCCAGGGTACCTATTCT
>JALQXE010000055.1 GCA_023263235.1 Sediminibacterium sp.
TTTGCTGTTTCGCTTAAAAGAAGTGATAGATGGCATTTTAGCCATGCGTATATTAATTCAATTTATTGGTCAAGCCATAGGACTTTTATTATTAGTTAAAAGAAAAGGCAAAACCTATTTCCCTTGGAAAATGCCTTTATACCCTATTCCTTTGTTTATAGCCATTGCTATTTGGGGCACTATATTTTATTCCACTGGTACCAAAATGATGATTAGTGGTTTAATCGTAATTAGTCTTGGCCTATTTGCTTATTTTATTTCTCGAAAAATGAAATGGATAGGTGGCGAGAATGATCCTACTAACGAATAATTTATTTACTCTTGGTTCCTACTGTGCTAATGAGTAGTCCTACAATAAGGCCAAGAATAAGCCCTATTTTAATATTTTTAATTAACCATCCTAGCCCAATACCAATCACAAGCAAAGTGAGTATACTTACATTTCGTCTCATGCTTAGTGTTTTGGTAATGAAATAATATTGGCTAATAATTTATAAGCACCAGGATTTCCAGCAGGTAATTGTCTGAACAACACCAAACTTAAATATACCATATTTCCTTTACCGTAAGGAGCTATTAATAAACTTCCATTACTTGGCGCTTCTCCTTTATCATTCATTGTAAGGGGCGCTTCAAAATGTGCATCAAAATTATCGGACTGATACGTACTGCGCTCTTGTACCCAATTTTCAAAATCAGTAGCCGTGATTTTATTAGGAGTATTTAAAACAGTATGGTTAGGCAATGTAAATGTTACAGGTACATCCTCCTGGGTTACACGTTTTCCAGAGTTAACACTAAATTTATAAGGCCCCACTTTTACTGGCTTAATACCTACTTGGTTACTCTTTAAATATTGTACTACTAGGTTACCTCCCTCATTCACATACTGGTTCAAAATGTCATTCTTCTCCGTTAAGTACATATACATATTATAGGCACGAATGCCTACAACAATAGCATCAAATTGCTTTAAATTTTCCGATGTAATATCCGACTCAGTTAAATGAGTTACACTAGCACCCAATTCAACAAGGGCTTCTGGTATTTTATCTCCAGCACCGTCTATATAGCCGATATGTTTTGCTGTATTTTTTACTGCTATGGGTACAATTTTAGTACTCGCTGTTGGAAAATAGGTAATGGTTGGGATATGATCGTAAGCAATAGATTTTGTATAAATTCCATTTGCATTTACAGGCAATGGTTCCGAACTATTTTTCAAAAGGATATCTGTTTGCTTGTAAGTTCCATTATGCGCAATAGTTTGATAAGAGACTGTTACAGGTGCACCCGGTGCTACTAAATTTACTTCTTTATTATATTTAGTTTCAACAGCAGGTACTACTGCTATGGGTTGATATACATCTCCTTTTGTTGGATCGGTATATTTATATTGTACAGGTATTTTAAAACTAAAAACTTGCTTTTCTATTTCAACTTTCACGGTTCCTTCAAATGCTGGATCATTTTCGGACTTTCCAATTAACATTTGATCCTTTACTACAAACATGCCCTCTGTTTTGGGATATTCCAACCAATAAGGCTGCGATATTGCTTTATCTGATGGCACTTTAAGGCTGTAGCTAAATTCAATATTTTGATTATTACTTAAAGATTTATTCAGCATTGTATCCTTGGCTGGTAATTGAACAGCTTGCAAAATGGATTGAGCATTACTCCTTTGATTGAATAAAAATTGAACCCCAACCAATTCTCCAGGTATAACCTGTTGTTGCTGTGTAGTGGCTTCAATATAAATACCAGCACAGTCTTTTATAATTTCTTGAACTTGATCCAACTTATAATTTTTCCAATTAGAATTAGGCAATACATTTATTTGCTGGTATAATTTTACCAATGCAGGCACCGAAGCTGCAGGATCATTTAATTTATAACTACTTACTATTTTATCAATATTCGTTTCAACTTCATTTGCTTGTAAACGTGACCAGTTTGTATTTACTCCATCCATGATATCTGTTTTTGCAGAATCACCTCCGGTTAGTTCAAAGAATTCATAACTAGCACCACGTCGTCTTGGCCTTCCCTCTCCTTGACTCTTATGCATAGTTCTTGCCTCAGCACCAATTTCACCATAACTTTTCCCAATAATTGGATTGTAACCACCCACCTGTACTTTTAATTGGTTTTCGTTAGTAGTATTTACAGTACCGAAATTAAATGTATTCCATAAAATTCTTTTTGCCTTCCAAACACCTACACCATATTTAAACTGTTCAGGAAATTTAGTAGGATCGGATGCTGCTACATAAGCTTCATTCGCAATAATGGCCGAAGCAGAATGGTGTCCATGTCCTGCGCGTGCATCACGCGGGAATCTAGTAATGATAATATCGGGTTGAAATTTTCGGATAATCCAAACCGCATCACTTAACACTTTTTCATGATCCCAAATTTGCAAAGCCTCTTCCGATGATTTACTAAATCCAAATTCATAAGCCGTTGAAAAGTATTGTTCAGCACCGTCAACGCGTCTTGCTGCCAATAACTCTTGTGAACGAATCATGCCTAATTCTATTCCTTGTTCCTTTCCTATTAAATTTTGACCACCGTCACCTCTTGTTAAACTTAAATATGCAGTACGTAAATTTCTTTCCTTGGTTAAGTAAGGTAAAAAAGAATTGTTTTCATCGTCCGGATGTGCCGCAAAATAAAGTACACTACCCACCGTTTTAAGTCCCTTTATTTGTGCGATGATTTCGGCACTATTTTTTTGTGCAACTACATTTTGTTGTAAAGCACCAATTGCAACTATGAAAACAAAAAATTTACGCATAAGCCCTTTTCTTATTATAAAATGACGAGTATTTATTTGCCGTTAAAAAATACTGCATTGGATAAAACTAATTTACCTGCTTCCCAGAAGTTTCTAAAAATGGGATCATCGGCCATAAATACCAATTTACCTGCACCCATCTCTTTTGAACCTATTACTACACCCTCTTGTAAAGCGGCTTTTGCTTTTACACCTGCAAAACCTGCAACATGACTATCTTTTTTAATTACCCCCACATTCCAATAATCATTTGTTGGCTCATAGGTAACAACATCCTGTTTTAAGTCATAGTAAATGCCTTCGGTTCCAAATCCAATTGGATGGGTATTATCCATATATACTTTATAAATAGCTCCTGGAATTGAACTCTTCAAATAATCGGTTACCGATTCGCCATACTTAGGTACATTGTTCACTTCAACTTTTTCGGGCTTTGGTAATTCTTTTATTTTAATGCCCCACTCTGTATTAGCAGCCAATTGTTGCACGGCACTTTCAAATGCAATGAGTACGCCTCCTTTTCTCACGAAAGCTTGTAATTTATCGGCAACTGCTTTTGATGTCAAATCTTTATATGATCCTTCTGGCGCAATAATAACATCATACTTACCAATATCTATTCTATTAAAAAAACTATAATTTAATTGCGTGATAGGATATTTTAATTGTTGTTCAAAGAAACTCCATACTTCTCCAGCTGCTAGTGCTGAAACATTGTCCCCAGTTAATAAAGCAACTTTTGGTGCATGACTCATTATTTTAACATCAGGCGAACCAAAGTCGGCACCTTTTTCGGCATATCCGGTTCCTACCGGAATGGCCTCAATATTTGCAGCATCACAAATGGCTTTTGTATCTACCAAGCAATTTTCTTGATTACTTGTTTTTAAAACAATTAAAGTGCCCGCTTCAAAATCTTTACCTGCCGCTGTAAATGCTTTTTCGGCATATCTTACTTTAATATTCTTTTTTAATAAAGCAGCCAATACTTTTGTAGAAGCAAATGAATTGTAAGGGATTAAATAACCATAAGTAGCGAGTGCTGAAGCTGCCGCTTTTACTTCAAATCCTGATTGAATACTTAAAGGCTCTTTAGACGCATATCCATGTACCCCATAAACGTAAGGTAGTGACCATGCAGTAATATCATAGGTATTGGAATCATTCACTTGTGTAATTGGCTCTAATAATACACGTGCTAAAATTCCATGTGCTTGCGCTACATTCACTGCTAACGTATATCCTTCATTAACGAAGGTGCCTTCCTTTTTAGTAGTATAATCATATCCTTTAAAGCTACCTGAATAAGTTCCGTATTGAATATTATTTTTCTTTAACAAACTTGCAAGTGCCGTTAATGAATTTGCATTTTTTGCAGTCATCACATATGTTTTATACGTAGACGCTGTGCCAGCTCTGCTATTATCATAATACTTTTTAAACTCCTTTAATAAATTTTCTTTATTGGCTGCACTTATTTCAATGGTAGACATACTGGTTGTGAAATGATGCGTTGCTCTTGCCACTAAAGTAAGCGTATCCTCGTCTTTATTTTGTACACCCAAGCCTGCACTAATTCCACCTTGCTCATAGGTCATACCAATCGCTCCGTTGTACATGGGATAAGTATCGCCATAGGATGGATACAATAAATCAAAACGTTCTTTGGTAAAAAATAACCAATTGTTTTTATCAAAATACTTTGCATGATTTTTTCCTATTTGCACTTGAAAATCTTTTTGCCATGCTGTTAACACATCATGTAATGGTTCTGCTGCAGGTGCAAAATAATAAGGTTGGTTATACCCTTGCTCATGAAAGTCCACGTGTACTTGAGGATACCACTGTTGGTATAGGGGTACTCTTTGTTGTGTTTCAATTTGTGTTTGCCAAGCCCAGTCTCTGTTTAAATCAAAATTATAATGATTACTTCTTCCTGCAGGCCATGGCTCCATGTGTTCTCTTGCTTGAGGATCGGCATTATAATTAGCCCCCACTGCATTGTTATACCAGTTCACATATCTATCTCTTCCGTCGGGATTAATACATGGATCAATCATAACGATGGTATTTTTTAACCACTCTTTGGTTTGCGCATTACTGGGATCTACCAATGCAAATAAAGTTAACAAAGCAGCTTCCGATGATGCAGGTTCATTACCATGCACATTATAGCTTAGCCAAACAATAGTTGGCTGATTGATGTCTGTTACCGAACCGTCCACTAGTCCATTATTATGCTTTCTAATTTCTTCGAGTCTGGCAATATTTTCAGGCAGGCCAATGGCTGCTACCAACAAATCGCGTCCCTCGTTGGTTTTTCCATAAGACATTATTTTTACCATATCTGGTTTTGCCTGCGCTACGGTGTTAAAATAACTTACAATTTGATGATGTCTTGTAAACTTGGTACCCACTTTATAGCCTAAATAAGCTTCGGGGCTTGGCACAGTTTGTGCTTGTAAAGCAACTACGGAAAAAACTAAGAATAAGGAGCTGCACAATGGTTTAAAAATGCGATTTAGCATAGTATAAATTTTGGGTACAAATTTGAATTTTATAGGCCTTAAAAATAAGCATATTTAGGCTTAAATAAAGCTTTGATAATTATAGTTTTACACATACGGTATTGGCTATTTTGTTGAATACTAAATAATTAAGTAATTTACTGTTCTAATTTAGTTTTATGAACATGAAGTATTCTAAAATCCTTGTCCTTACCCTAGGTTTTGCTTCGCTTGGCCTGTCAAGTTTTGCGCAGCGTTTTTTTGAAACACATCCTGGTATTAACCCTTTTAAATATGAGGTTGTTAAGGAAGCAAGTTATAAAAAAGCGGCAGTGACCTCCGCACATCCATTAGCGAGTATGGTGGGCGCAGCAATTATGAAAGACGGTGGCAATGCATTTGATGCAGCCATAGCTACTCAATTTACACTTGCTGTAGTTTTTCCTGGGGCAGGCAACATTGGTGGTGGTGGTTTTATGTTAGCTAGAAAAGCCAACGGCGAACTCATTGGTATTGATTATAGAGAAGCTGCACCTAGCAAGGCGCATAGAGATATGTACTTAGATGAAAAAGGAAACCCCATAACCAAAATGTCATTAGATGGAGCATCGGCTTCTGGTATTCCGGGTAGTGTTGCTGGCATGATTGCTACACATGCTTATGCCAAACTTCCTTTAGCTAAACTAATTGAACCTGCTATTGAAATTGCAGAGTTTGGTTTTGTAATTACAGAAAGAGAAGCAAGAGGATTAAATTCAGAAAAAGCAAATTTTTTAAAGAATAGTTCAAAACCAAGTGCGTTTTTTAAAGAGACCGAATGGAAAGCTGGTGATACCCTTTACCAGCCTGAATTAGCAGCTACATTAAAACGTATTCAAGAAAAAGGCTTGGCTGGATTTTACGAAGGTGAAACAGCGGATTTTATTGTGAATGAAATGAAACACTCAGGCGGGATAATTTCTAAAGAAGATTTAAAAAACTATCAACCCAAATTTAGAAAACCAATTGAGTTTGACTATAAAGGGCATCATGTAATCAGCTTCTCGCCTCCTTCTAGCGGTGGTATTATCATTGCACAAATGTTACAAATGATTGAACCATTTAGTGTAGACAAGATGGGCTTGAATACCGAAGCATCAACAAGTTTAATGATTGAAGCACAAAGAAGAGCTTATGCCGATAGAGCGGAACATATGGGTGATCCTGATTATTGGAAAGTGCCTACTAAAACGCTAACGAGTAATGCATATGCACAAGATAGAATGAAAGATTATGTACCAGGTGTTGCAGGTAGCTCAAAAACAACATTAGCTGGACAAGCACATGAAAGTGAGCAAACAACGCATTTTAGTATCATTGATGCAAAAGGCAATATGGTAGCTGTTACCACCACCCTTAATGATACTTATGGCAACAAAACAATTGTAGCGGGTGCAGGCTTTTTATTAAATAATGAGATGGATGATTTTAGCGTGAAGCCTGGTGCTCCTAATATGTATGGTGCCTTAGGTGGTGAAGCAAATTCAATTCAACCTGGTAAAAGAATGTTAAGTTCTATGACACCTACCCTAGTTACTTTAAATGGAAAACCCTATATCACCATTGGCTCTCCTGGTGGCACAACCATTCCAAATCAGGTTTTTGAAGGATTGGTAAATATCATCGACCACAAAATGAGTTTAAAAGAATCCATTGATGCCCCTCGTTTCCATCACCAATGGATTCCTGATGTTGTGGGTGTTGAAAGCGATTTCCCTGAAGCAACCGTGAAAGCTTTAGAAGCTAAAGGATACAAAATAGTTAAAAGAGGTAGGTTTGGAAGAATGGATGGTGTAATCGTCTCAAAAAATGGCAAAAGAACTGCAGCAGGTGACAAACGTGGAGATGATAGCGTTGCTGGTTATTAATGAATATATTTTTTAGGGTTTTAAATGCCCCAGTTTATCAAAGGCCTCGAATTCGAGGCCTTTGATTTTCAATACTTTAACATATTATTTTATAGGCATTATTCAGTAGCATTTTTGTATTTTTACAAAAATCAATTTTCTTGTTAAAAAAGAAATTTTCAATACTGCGTATTATCCTAGCTGGCTTAATTGGTTTATTCCTTTTAGGCTATGTTTTATTGCTAATACCTGGTGTTCAATCTTACTTAGGGAAAATGGTTGCTAGCCGAATGGCCAATACATTTGGAACCGATGTGAGCGTGGGTAAAGTAGGCTTTTCCTTGTTTGATAAATTAGATATTGAAAATGTTTTGGTTAAAGACCAAAAAAAGGACACTTTACTATACGCGCGTTCCTTTAAATTGCGCATAAGCGACTTATTCTTTTCTTCTAATACCCCTACCATTAAATACATTGGACTAGACAAAGCCACTATATACATAAATAGGACGACTGAAAAATGGAACTACCAATTTTTAGTAGATTATTTAAGCAAGGATACACAACCCAATAACAATTCCAATAAAATTGATTTAAAAAAGATAGATATTACCAATATTAAAGTGGTTCAAACGGATAATTGGGTGGGTGATAAAATGGTTTTAAACGCAGACAATATTTTAATGAATATTAAGTCCACCCTTGGTAATAAAATTGTGATTGATCAAATCACCGTTAACAAGCCCTTTTATTTATTAGAACAAATAAAAGCCTTACAACCCATTGTAAAAGATTCCTTATCCAATAGCAATACCGCCATCAATTCCAACCACACTTCTATTACATTAAATGAACTTAAAGTAATTAACGGTAAGCTTTGGTTTGAATATGGCAATAAAAATCCTGAACCATATTTTGATGGTGATCACATTCGCATTGAAAATTTAAACGCTACGCTCGAGCATGTTCAGGTGATTGAGGATACCATTAAAGCCAATGTTAAATTATTACAACTAAAAGAAAGGTCCGGTTTAGAAATTAAAAAGTTAAGTACTCAATTTAAACTTACACCCCGCATAATGGAGTTTGATAAGTTGAGCTTAAAAACCAATAAAAGTGTTATTGGTGATTACTACGCCATGGAGTATACCCATTTTGCAAAAGACTTTAAGGAGTACATTCAAAATGTAACCATGAGGTCGCATTTAAAAGAATCGTTAGTGCATACCGACGATATCGCCTTCTTTGCTCCTGCAATGCGTAATCTTCATCAAAAAGCAAATCTTAATGCACAGTTTGTGGGCACCGTTGCTAATTTTGAAGCAACCAATATAACTGCGCAGTATAATAAATCATTTGTTGCAGGAACCTTATTAATGAAAGGTATTCCCAATATGCGTTCTGCACAAATACAGTTTAAAGACGTTACGGCTAAAACCAATTATTCCGATTTATCTAATTGGATCCCCGAGCTAACCAATATTAAAGACTTTCCATTTGCAGAAATGGGTGAGCTGGTGTTTAAAGGAGATTTTAATGGAAGTATTTACGATTTTGAAACCCATGGTAAAACCAATACGAAACTGGGTTTAGTTGATACTAAAATTCGTTTAAAGTTTCCTGAACAAGGCGAACCCAATTACGATGGCTTAATAGACACCTACCGTTTTAATGTAGGAAAGCTATTTAATATTGAATCTTTAGGAATGGTAAACTTTAGAGGCAAAATTGCTGGTAGTTCTTTTAATCTTGAGAAAATTAAAACCAATGTAGAAGGGGTTATTGATTCCTTAGAATTCAATAATTACAAATACGCCAATATTACCACCAATGGGCTTTTTCAAAAGGGTTATTTTAATGGTACCCTTCGTATTAAAGATCCTAACGTTAATTTTATTAGCAATATAGAATTGGATTTAAAAAATAAAGTGGCAAAATATAATGCTGTGGGTGATTTATTAAATGCAAATCTTAAGGAACTCAACTTCTCAAAAAATAAAATTCAATTAACAGGTTTACTCGACGTTAATTTTGAAGGCAATACCATTGATAACTTCACTGGATTTGCAAAATTTTTTAACGGAAAACTTAAGGGTACAGAATCGGATGTAAATTTTGATTCCTTAAAATTAGAGTCGGCTACTTTAAATGGCATTAAGAATATTCGATTATCAAGTAATGATTTTAACGCAAATATTAATGGAAAGTTTGGAATCGTTCACCTTCCTGCTAGTATCCAGCTTTTTTTACAGCGCTACTTCCCTACTTATATCCCTGCTCCTAAAAACACACCCGAAAATCAGCAATTTACCATTGACATTAAAACCAATTATATTGAGCCCTATTTAAGGCTTTTTAACAAAGATTTTTATGGCTTTAATAATTTAGATATTAAAGGTAGCATTAATACCGACAAACAGAGTATTGCACTCACTGCTAAAATTCCACTTGCTGGTTTTAAATACAATTGGGCCAACTATTCCATTAGTGACGGTAATATAACAGGGAGCGGCAATATTGACTCCTTGCAATTAAACATGACAGCCAATGGGTTTAATCTTACAGATAGTTTGATTTTTAAAAACGCTTCGGTTCAAATTAAAACCAAAAAAGATGTTTCAGATTTTATTATTTATGCAGTAAGTCCATCAGCTATTGAACAACTGGCCTTAAGAGGTAAAATTCAAACCTATGAGGACGGATTGTCCATTAACTGGCAGCCCTCTTACTTTATTTTGAACCATAAGAAATGGGATATTCAAAACAACGGCATTTTAAACCTTAGAGAAAGTAATACCAGTGCGAGTAATTTTAAACTTTCTCAAGGCATTCAGGAATTTGTGGTTTCCAATACACCCAAACAAAAAAATGGTTTACAATTAGAATTAAAAAATATTATACTTGGCGATATCACTAAACTTTTGTTCTCTAACCCTCGCTTGGAAGGTGTTACCAATGGAAAAATTCAATTTAAAAACATTTTACAAGATGTTGAACTCTACGCCAATTTAGATGTAGACAAATTTATGTTCAACACCGACTCCATTGGCAAAGCACAAATAATTACTTCCTATCAACATTCTAAAGGCTTAATCCCTTTTGATATTATTAGTTTAAACAATGACTATAATTTAACCGCCAACGGTACTTATAATTTATTAGACAGTATTAGTCCTTTGGATGCTACCCTGTACTTAAACCATTCCAAATTTGGCATGGTGCAGCAATTTATTGGCAATGTGATTAATCATTTGGATGGTAGAGCAAATGGTAGTATACATTTTGCTGGTCGCATTGAAAATCCATACCTAAAAGGTTCGGCTAATTTAGAAAATGCTTCTTTTATGGTGGATTACACCAAAGTAAAATACAAGGTTGACAGTGGCGCAATGATCCAATTCACCAATGAAGGCATTGATTTCGGAAATATAACAGTAAGTGATCAATACAATAGAAAAGCAAATTTTAAAGGCAAAATTTTGAATCAGGGCTTTAAACATTTAGAATACGATATGGAAATGAGCAGTCCAAAAATAGAATTGCTCAATACCGATGTATTAGATAATGCTAATTTTTATGGCAAGGCCGTGGGTAAGGCTTCTATGACAATTAAAGGGCCAGAAGAAAATATTAAAATGAGTATTACGGCCGATGTGAATGATAGCTCACATATTTATTTACCCAATGCTACAAGTAAAGAAAGTGGTAAGTCAGAGTTTATCGTATTTAAAAAGTATGGGAAAACAGCACAAAAAAGCAGCGAGGTTCCTACTTATAATTTATTAGTAGACTTAGAAGTTACAGCAAATAACAAAACACAAATTGATGTAATTATGGATGACCTCACGGGCGAAGTAATTAAGGCCGTGGGTAATGGAAGAATTAAAATACGTGCTGGTAATATTGAGCCACTTAGTATTAGAGGAAAGTATAATATTGAATCAGGAAAATACGATTTCAATTTTCAATCCTTTATTAAAAAACCATTTGAGTTAATCCAAGAAGCAGGCAATTTTATTGAATGGACAGGCAACCCTACCGAAGCCGATATTCATATTGATGCCCGCTATACCGCAGAACGTGTTAGTTTAAATGAGTTGGTGGGTTCGGCTAATTTTAGCAACGCCGTTAAAAGTTACCGTGGAAGTGTATACGTAATTGCAGCATTAAGAAATAAATTATCTCAACCCGATATTAAATTCTCCTTGGCTTTTCCTCAAGGAAATCCAATTAGTTCGGACAATGAGTTCTCTCAATTTATCACCCGTTTAGAAAGAGATGATAATGAAATTTTAAAACAGGTTTCTTTCTTAATTGTATTCAACTCTTTTGCACCAGTTGGATTTAATACAAGTAACACAAATAGTGCGTATACAGTTACCGCTATTGGAATAAATACTATTTCACAATTGGTGACCAAGGAATTGAATAAATCTATTACCAGTATTATTAATAAAGCCACAGGTGATAAGAGTCTTCGCTTTGATATTGGCTCCTCGGTATACAATAGTGGTAATTTACTAGACCCAACGGGTGGTGGTATTGCAATTAATGCAAACAAAATTGATAGAACTCGGGTAAATTTAAAATTAGGTCGTAGCTTTTTTAATGATAAAGTAATTGTAAATGTGGGTGGTGACCTAGACTTTAATGTACGCAATACAAGTGCTATTCAAAACAGCGATTTTCAATGGCTTCCCGATTTAAACATTGAATTTATTTTATCAAGAGACCGAAAACTTAGGGCCATTGTTTTTAACCGCAATAGTTTGGATATTAACGGCAGTGCATTAGGCAGAAGAAATCGTCAGGGAGTAAGTATCTCCTATCGTAAGGATTTTGACGAAATTATTTGGTAATTACTTTTTGAGTTTATAATCCAGTAGTTTGCTGCATAAATTCTTACCACTACTTTATAATAGCTTCAGGAAGTTTTTTACACTTCATTAATTTGTACACATAAAAATTTCTTAGCAATACCCCTTTGGTAACCATGGGTATGGTTTCGGGTGCTGAAATTTGTTCAAAGTATTCGCTATATAGTATTTTTGGATCAACCGGCAGATTGGAAGGAACAATATAATAAGCATTGTCTCCTATTTTTAACGATGTTGTTTGCTTATTTAACCAAGCAAACTTATGGACATCCTCAAGTTTACCCACAGCAATTACAGGCATATTTAATGGCCTAGCCGTGTAAAATAAAATATGACCGCCAGGAAACCACTTATGTATCACAATGGGTGCATGTACTGGCATGGTTCCATTTGCTATATCTCTTTGAACAATATTTGAGAATGAATTGGTAAAGGATTCCCAGCCCGTTAAATCATTTATGGGATTATACTCCCCTAGGTTCTCATTTTTGGTAGATCCTATTTGCTTTGGGAATTGATAAATTAATAATAACACCCCTAAAATAAGGACACTCAAGAGCCCTAGTGCTGATTTTATGATGTTAGGTAAGTATTGAGTGCTATTTTTATTTTGTAAATAGTCACTCCAATACACTCCACTTAATAAAAACAAAGAAATATAAGCTGGACCCGTCCAATGTGGAAGGGTTGGATTAAACAAAGATAACCCCCAAAAAGTAAGTAATAAAGGAATGCTTAACCATAATAATAAAGGAAAAGCATTTACGGTACCGGAATTTTGAAAAGCCAATTTTAGCTTTTTAAAATTAAACAATGCAATGAATACCGTTAAATACACCAAGGGATTTTGATAAATAATTTCCCCAACTATTTGTTGAATAAAACTATCTAATAATATTCCTGTATGAGTGACTCTATTGGAATGAAACTTATAAGTAATAAATTCATTTTGAATATTCCAATACAAAATGGGAAACACACAAATTATTGTGACTACAATGGCTAGGTATAAAGCTCTTTTTTGTAATGTTTTTACATGATGAAATAAAACATAAGCACCAAAACCAAACCATAAATACAAACCATGTACCTTACTAAGGGTAGCTAAGCCAACAAAGAGTCCTAATAATAACCAATCCTTGGTTGTATAGTTATTATTGTTTTGAGTATACTTTACCATCCAATAAATACTCAATGTAAAAAATAATAATTGTGGACTATCCGGCAACACAAATAAACCAGCAATAATGCTTGTATATATGGATAGTGTATACATCCAGGCAGCAATATACCCAGCACGCTCATCTTTTAATATGGTTCCTGTTTTAAAAATAGTATAGGTAGCCATGCCTGCACAAATAATACTTCCTAAACGCATGGACAAAGTAGATACCCAATGTAAATTCAAGCTTGTAAATCGCATCATCCATCCTACCATACCTGGATGATCAAAATGATTCCAGTCTGGCTGCACCGCATAAGTATAATAATACACTTCGTCGTTACCCAACTCAATAAAAAAAGATAAAAATATTTTAAGTATAACGGCTATCCCAATCAGCCACCCAATTTTTTTTTGATATGGTGATGCAATTGTTGTCATAGAAAAATGCAATTATTTATTTTGCATTGTTTACAAACCACTCTGTGGCCAATGCATACCCTTTTAAACCAAGGCCTACAATGCTTCCTACTGCCTTGGCAGTTACATGGGATATTTTTCTGAAATCTTCTCTTGCATGTACATTACTAATATGTACTTCAATTACTGGCACTTTAATAGCTGCAATGGCATCTCCAATAGCAACTGATGTATGTGTATAGGCTGCTGGATTAATAATTATGCCATCCTGATCAAAACCATATTTTTGAATAGCATCAACTAACTCCCCTTCTACATTGGACTGAAAGTAAGAAAAATTCACCTGTGTGAAATCCTTTTTTAATTGCGCTAAAAAATCCTCAAAGCTTTCGTTGCCATAAACACCTGGCTCACGCTTCCCTAACAAATTTAAATTAGGCCCGTTAATGATGGTAATATTAAGCATGATTAATTCGCTTTCATTAAAGATACGAAATCATCAAATAAGTATCTGCTATCGTGAGGTCCGGGTGTAGCTTCGGGATGGTATTGTACGCTAAATGCAGGACGATCTTTTAGTTGAATACCTTCAATTGAATCATCATTCAAATTCACATGAGATACGATTACATTACTGTGCTTTCTTACTGCTTCTGGATCCACACCAAAACCATGGTTTTGAGTAGTGATTTCTGAACGACCTGTAATTACATTCTTTACTGGATGATTTAAACCGCGGTGACCATGATGCATTTTAAATGTTGGGATATCATTCGCAAGCGCTAACAATTGGTGTCCTAAACAAATGCCAAACAATGGTTTTTTCTCTGCTAAAATTTCTTTTATAGTTGCTACAGCATAATCCATGGGTGCTGGATCACCAGGACCATTGGATAAAAAATATCCAGTTGGATTAAAGGCTTTCAAAGTTGCAAAATCTGTTTTTGCTGGATGTACTCTAACATGAACGCCTCTGTCTACTAAACATTGTAATATATTATGCTTCACTCCAAAGTCAAGCACAGCAACCTTTAAAGGAGAATTCACATCTCCCATTTCGTATACTTCTTTTGTACTCACTGAACTTGCTAATTCTAACCCATCCATACTTGGCACTGAAGCCAATTGCTTTTTTAAAGATGCTACATCCAAATTGTCTGATGAAATAATACAGTTCATGGCACCACTTGTTCTTACATGTGCTACCAATGCTCTTGTATCCAATCCCTCAATAGCAACTATATTGTTGGCAATCAAATATTCATTCAAATTCCCATCTGCCAATGCACGTGAATATTTCTCTTCTAAATTGCGTCCTATTAATCCGTGTATTTTTACCGACTTACTTTCTACATCTGTATCCTTTACCCCATAGTTCCCAATGTGCACATTATTCATGATAATGATTTGACCAGTATAACTAGGATCGGTAAATACTTCCTGATATCCCGTCATCCCTGTATTAAAACAGATCTCACCAGTTGTGGTACCTATTTTGCCAAATGCTTGTCCGTAAAATACATTGCCATCGGCTAAAACTAAGATTGCGGGTTGTGCGGTCATTGGATGATGTTATTATAGGTTGGGTATGTGGTATATATTACAAATTTAGGCAAAAAAAAGGCAAGACCAAAGTCTTGCCTTATATGTTAAATAACGTTTTGCATTATTCAGCAGCTGGGGTTTCTTCTGTAGATGCAGCTTCAGCTGGTGCTTCGGTTGCAGCCTCTGCAACTGGTGCTTCTGCAGCCTTCTTAGTACCGGCAGCCTTACTTCGACGTGTTTTCTTAGCTGGTTCAGCAGCGGCATTTACAGAATTACCGTAAATTTCGTTGAAGTCAACTAATTCAATCATTGCTTTTTCGGCGTTGTCACCTGGACGAATACCTAATTTAATGATACGTGTATATCCACCTGGACGAGCAGCAATTTTTGGCGCTACAACAGTGAATAATTCTTTCACAGCTGCTTTGTCATTTAAATAACTGAACACCACTCTGTGGTTGTGCATGATTTCTTCTTTAGAAGCGGTCTTTTTAGTTTTTGTAACTAATGGCTCTACATATGTTCTTAAAGCTTTTGCTTTAGCTAATGTAGTTACAATACGCTTGTGTGTAATTAACTGAATAGCTAAGTTACTTAACAAGGCTTCTCTGTGTGCCTTTTTACGACCTAAATTGTTGTTTTTGTTACCGTGACGCATGACGTTTAATTTTTGTCCTTACACCGTGTCAGGAATTGTAAGGTGTGAGCCCGAAAGCTCGGTTTATAAATGTGATTTTAATAGTTTTTTAGCTTTCGCTTTAATACTATTGTAAATCTAATTTGTCTAATCCTAATTTACCCAAATCCATACCAAAGCTTAATCCTCTTTCAATTAATACTTGCTCGATTTCAGATAAAGACTTTTGACCAAAGTTTCTGAACTTCATTAAGTCCTCTTGCTCGTATTGTACCAATTCGCTCAAGCTGTTAATTTTAGCAGCTTTCAAGCAATTGAACGCACGTACAGAAAGATCTAAATCTTCTAAAGGAGTTTTTAATACTTTTCTTAATTGCAATACTTGCTCATCAACTACATCCTCTTTTTTATCTTCTTTATTATCAAAAGTGATGTTTTCGTCAGTGATGATCATTAAGTGTTGGATCAAAATTCTAGAGGCTTGCTTTACAGCATCCTCTGGGTGAATAGTTCCGTCTGTAGCTACGTCTAAAATTAATTTTTCGTAGTCAGTTCTTTGTTCAACACGATAGTTTTCGATAGCGTATTTAACATTTTTAATTGGAGTATGAATAGAATCAATAGCGATATAACCAAATGGCATCTCTTTTAATTTATTCTCCTCTGCAGGAATGTATCCACGACCTTTATTGATAGTGATTTCGATATCTAATTTAGCTGAAGGATCCATTGTACAAATTACCAACTCAGGATTCATTACTTGAAACTGTTGAGAAGCTTCACCTAAATGACCTGCGTTTAATTCGTTGCTACCCTTAATAGATAAAGATATTTTTTCAGAAGTAACATCTTGATCGGCCTTACGCTTAAAACGAACTTGCTTTAAGTTTAAGATAATTTCAGTTACGTCCTCCGTAATTCCTTTGATGGTTGCAAACTCGTGATCTACACCTTCTATTTTAACACCTACAATTGCAAAACCTTCTAAAGAGCTTAATAAAACTCTTCTTAAAGCATTACCTAATGTTAAACCAAATCCTGGCTCTAATGGACGGAATTCGAATTGTCCTTCAAAGTCATTTGCTTTTTGTAAAACAATTTTATCAGGTTTTTGAAAACTTAATATAGCCATGTTATAGTTTTTTTTATTTGAATCTTCCTTAAGGAAGAAATGTTGTTAAGTGCTACTATTTAGAATACAATTCAACGATTAATTGCTCCTTAATGTTTTCAGGAACAGCTTCTCTTTCTGGCATTGCAATGAATGTACCAGTGTTGGTTGTTTCATTCCAGTCTACCCAGCTAAACTTCGTGTTTCTTGGACGTTGCTTGCTAACGATAGATGAATTATGAGCACTCTTTGGACGGTAAGTAATAACGTCACCTGGCTTACAAGTGTAAGAAGGAACATTTGTTACGTCACCATTTACAGAAATATGCTTGTGTGCTACTAATTGACGTGCTTCTGGACGGCTAGCCGCTAAACCCATTCTAAAGATGGTATTGTCTAAGCGCGCCTCTAACAATTTGATCAAGTTTTCACCTGTTACACCTTTAATACGAGATGCTTCTTCAAATGTTTTACGGAACTGACGCTCTAATACACCATAAGTGTATTTTGCTTTTTGTTTTTCTCTTAACTGTAATGCATACTCTCCTAATTGCTTACGCTTGCGTTGTGCACCGTGCTGACCTGGAGGGTTGCTGTTTTTACCCAACCATTTAGCGTTTCCTAAGATAGGTTCGCCGAAAATGCGGGAAATTTTGGTTTTGGGACCTGTGTAACGTGCCATAATACTTGTTTTGTGATTTTTTAGTGTCGATGTTTCATCAGTAAAAATCTAAAATGAATGAAACACCCTGTTATTAAAATGTTTAAATAATCGATTATACTCTTCTTTGTTTTGGAGGACGACAACCGTTATGTGGCATTGGAGTCACGTCACGGATTGAAGTTACTTCGATACCTGATTGTGAGATTGAACGGATAGCTCCTTCACGACCAGAACCTGGACCTTTAACAAATACATCAACTCTTTTCACACCTGCGTCTAAAGCAACTTTTGCTGCGTCAGCTGCTGCCATTTGAGCTGCATAAGGAGTGTTCTTCTTAGAACCTCTGAAGCCCATTTTACCAGCACTGCT
>JALQXE010000061.1 GCA_023263235.1 Sediminibacterium sp.
AGCTAACATTAGTTCCATTACATGAACCGGATCTTAAATCTACTACAGCATCAAAAGAACTTCCTCCTTTAACAGTTATTCCGGTAGGTTTGCCTTTTTCATCCAATGTGAATCGTACTTCTTGTGAGGAGAAGTTAATGGCACCATTTTGGAATCTTATTTTCCTCAATTTTTGAGTATAATCCAATAACCATAATATTTCGGCATTATGATCCCCTACTTTCGTTTCAATGATTTCTTGAACCTGCTCATAGGTAAATCTACGATCAGAATAAATGATGGTTTTTCCATACCAAGTATTTACCATTTTCCCTTGCTCATTAACTTCAAATGTAGTTGAAAAAGTAAGTTTTTCTTCGTGTGGTCTTAAAGAACATAATTCATTTGAAATTCTTTCGGGCAACATTGGGTACACTCTGTCTGGTAAATAAACGGAGGTTGCTCTTTCAAAAGCTTCTTTATCAATTGCAGTATCAGGTTGAACATAATGACTTACGTCAGCAATATGAACACCTATTTCAATATTCCCATTTTCTAATTTTTGAAAAGAAATAGCGTCATCAAAATCTTTAGCATCCACTGGGTCAATTGTGAAAGTGAGTACTTTACGATAATCTTTTCTTTTGGCAATTTCATTTTCTGAAATAGTTTCACTCAATGATCTTGCAAATGCCAAAGTCTCTTCACTAAATTCTAAATTAAAACCTGCTTCAGCTACAATTGACTTCATAGCCAAATCATTCTCTTGTTCTGGAGTGAAAACATTTATTACCTCTCCTTCGGGCTTACGATTTGCATTTTCCCATTTGGTTAGTTGCACAATTACTTTATCCTTGTCCTTTGCTCCTTTCAATTTGTTTAAGGGTATATATATATCGGGCATTGGATAAAGCGTATTTGGGATAAAGAATGCTGTTTTTTCCATGACCTGCATGGTGCCAGCAAAGGAAACTTGTTTTCTTTTTAATACCTCGAGGATTTTACCTTCTTTTTTACCAGAACCTTGTCTGATTTTTGTAATTTTTACGGCAACCTCATCCCCTTTTAATGCTGTATTAAAATCGGTTGGGAAAACAAGAATATCATTTTCCATATTAGGCACCATTACAAATCCCATTCCTGATTTTGCTATATCTAATACCCCTTTGTATGTATTAACAATATTGGTTTGCTTGGAAGTATGGTGTGTTTTAGTCGTCTTTTTTGACGACTTATTCGAATTTTTCTTTGTTGATTTTTTTTTAATTCCCATTAGTGTTGGTATGAAATTTTGCAAGATAGTCAGTGACTAAGGAATTAAATGCTTTTTCGGCATTAAATAAAAAATGGGGTTTTATCGGCAATACATATAAAGGAATTTCATTTAATTCTTCCGTGTATTTAACCAATCTCACTGCATCTTTTTCCGTTGTTAATATAAGCTTACTTTTTGAATGTATTTGATCGAATTTATCTTTTATTTCGTTCAAGTCTTCAATTGAAAAAATATGATGATCGCTGTAACTTATTTGATAATATGTATTTGTGTGTTCGTGTAAGTATTCCTTTAATGGAAGCGGATTAGCTATGCCACAAACTAAAAGCACTTCGTCTTTTAATGATAATGGCCATTCTAAATTAGGATTGTAAATATGATATGGCGTTTCATAAGCAATAGATGTAAAGAATACGCTTTGATGCTGTGCAGGATATATTTTTTCTATTATTTCATCACGTGCAACTTCTGATAAATCAGAGGGGCATTTGGTCACTACAATAATGTCGGCCCTTTTTGCAGAACCTCTTTCATCACGTAAATCACCTGTGGGAAAGAAAATGTCATCACAATATAAATTACTAAAATCTGTGAGTAGAATATTTAACCCTGCAATAATTTCTCTATGTTGAAAAGCATCGTCTAAAATTATACCAGACAAATTTGGGATATCCTGCACGAGCTGTGGAATCGCCTCAATCCTTCTTTCCCCTACTGCTACCGATACATTAGGATACTTTATATGAAACTGCATTGGTTCATCGCCAATTTCTAAGGCTGTGGTTTGTGAACCTGCTAATGCATAACCTTTAGTTTTTCTTTTATAACCCCTGCTTAAGGTTGCTATTTTATAATCTTCGGAAAGAATAGATAATAAATGTTCTACCATAGGAGACTTTCCTGTACCACCCAATGATAAATTTCCTACACAAATAATTGGAATATTAAAACTAACCGATTTTAAAATTTGTTTTTTATACATCCAATTTCTGCAATAAATGATAGCACCATAAAGTATTGCTAATGGAAGTAATAATACTCTAAAAGATTTTAAAAAAATGGTATTAAAATTCATAAATGGTTGAAGGCGTAATACAATGGGTTAAAGGTACGTCAAATTGATGGGTATCTTCTATTTTTGGGATTGGCTCAAAATAAGAAATGCCAATACGAAGACAGGCGTTAGTGTTGTTTTCAAAATAGCGATCATAATACCCTTTTCCAAAACCAATTCTTTGGCCGAAAATATCAAATCCCAACATGGGCACTAAAATGGCATCCATTTGAATGATATCAATTTTCTTAATTGGTAAAGGCTCAATTATGCCCCATTTATGTTCAGTAAATTCTTCGCTTTCTTCAAAAAATTCAATATTCAATCCATCCTGAACCATTCGGGGGTAGGCAATTGTAATGTTAGGAATAGCGTACTTTAAATATTTTGCCAGTAAAATAGTATTGGGCTCATTGTGCTTGTCAATAGGGTAAAAATTACCGAGACATTCCATGTTTGCCCATGAAAACTTTTGAAATTGTATTAAAAGAAGGTCATCTAATTTTAAGCAATCAGATGGCGTTAAATTATTTCGCTTGTTCTTAAAGAATTCTCTAGCTTCTGATTTTTGCATAATACAATTTACTCAAAAAAACTAAATATGGTAGTACCATAATTTCTTTCAAAACTATACCCTTTAAATTCCTTATAATTATTTCGGGGGGTATGTTCCAGTATAAAATAACCTTCGGGGCTAATGAGTTGTTGTTCAACTATGATTTTGGGTAAATGATCAATGGTATTTAATGCATAAGGAGGTCCAGCAAAAATGATATCATATTGATTTTTACAGGTGTTTAAAAATTGAAAAACATCCATTTGGAGCAACTGTACGTTCTCCATTTTTAATAATTCAATATTCTTTTTAATAAACCCAAGCATTTGACTGTCTTTTTCAACAATAGTTAAATCCACTGCACCTCTTGATGCAAGTTCATAACTAATACACCCAGTGCCTCCAAATAAATCTAATGTTTTTGCACCTTCAATTTGAACCCTATTTTGAAGCATGTTAAATAACCCTTCTTTTGCAATATCGGTGGTTGGCCTTGTATATGGCATATTATGAGGAGGGTTTATTCTTCTTCCTCCATATTTTCCTGATATGATGCGCATTAGAATATAAAATAGGTAGCGTAATTATGATTAGGATAGTTCTTATTCAATGAAGTTTGAACATCTCCCATTTTATCCAATACCAATTCAAAATTATTAAAATAAGGGACGATACTATTTACAAAAGAATTTGGCAACTGAGTAACTCCCCATACTTTTAATTGCATTTCATTAATATCCGTTAAAATATTTGAACAGGCATTCAAAATCGTATAACAGTTTTGATCGTCACCTTCCAATGTAAAATAATTAATTAGTTGATCTTGACCATTTTCAACTAATCTTAAACAATAATTGTTGTCAAAAACAAATAACAAAGCAGCATCTTGCGCAGTTTGTGTTAACACAAACTCCATATAATGATGCCATTTTCCAGTTGGGAAAGATCTAGACAATAATGTACTTAATGCATCGGGGACAGAATAAACCAACACTTTGTCTGTACCCATATTTTTAAAATACAATTCTTCATCATTGCTATTGCCATGCACTAAATCCAATTCCTGTTGATACCTTAAAGTATCTTCTTTAGCTAATTTTTTTGTCACCAAGCATCTTTGATTGTTCCAAACAAAGTGGATATTTGCAAATACATGTTGTATTAATTTTGAATTATTCTGCAAATAAGCAATGAGTTGATGCCAGCCAATATTGTCGGTACTATTTACAAAATGTTCAAAGGCAACGTATTGATTTGTTTGAATATTTTTTACGGAAAATACAATAGAGTCTTTGTCAACAATTAAATATAAATCTTCTACTTTATTGTTGAAAGTGCCTACTAGATCCGTATAAATTCCAATTTTCTTTTTTGCCATAGCTCAAATCTTATGCAATGATATAAAAAAAGGTGCAGTTCTTTGCTAAAACTAATTGTAGATTTGCAAAATATGAGCAGTTCACAAGCTACCCCATCCTTACAAGTCACCATTAGCAGTAAGCAAATATTAGCTATTTCCCTACCTATAGCATTGGCCATTTTAGTGCCCCAAATTAATTTTGTTATTAACAATATTTTTTTAGGTGCATTAAGTGCTCAGGCATTAGCAATCGGAGGAATAACCGGTGTATTTTATCTCATATTTGGTGTAATGGGACAGGGTTTAAATAATGGTCTTCAAGCCCTAATTTCAAGAAGAGCAGGTGAAAATCGTATTGATGAAATTGGTGTATTGTTTTCTCAAGGGGTGATTATTTCAATTGTTCTATCCATTATTGGTATATCCTTCACCTATTTTGTTGTACCTGGTCTTTTTCATAGTTTATTAAAGGACCCTGTACGTGCTAATATGGTTATAGATTTTTTGAAAATAAGAATTTGGGGACTCCCCTTTTTATTTATTTATCAAATGAGAAATGCACTTTTGGTAGGCACCAATCAAAGTAATTTTTTAATTCTTGGAACCGCTACCGAAGCGATTGTAAATATCTTTTTTGATTATAGTTTAATTTTTGGTCATTTCGGATTTGTAAAAATGGGATTAAATGGAGCTGCTTATGCTTCAATTATTGCCGAAGCAATGGGCTTGTTCGTTATTTATTTAGTAATACATTATCAAAAAATTGGTGCTCGTTTTGAACTATTTAAACATTTTAGTTTTAGATGGAATTATATCAAATTAATACTAACTCAGTCTGCTCCAATAATAATGCAGTATATGATAAGTATAGTTAGCTGGGAAATATTTTATATTTTAATTGAACATAGAGGAGAACAATCACTTGCAGTTTCCAATGCTATGCGCAACATATTTGGATTTTTTGGAAGTTTTACTTGGGCATTTGCTGCTACGTCCAATACCATGGTGAGCAATATTATTGGTCAAAACATGGAGGATAAGGTGGTTATACTAATTCATAAAATTACAAAATGGAGTCTTGGGTTTGCATTCGCTGTATGTATTTTGTTAAACGTTTTTGCTACACCATTTCTTTCAATTTATGGTCAGGGTGCTGGATTCTTACAAGAAGGCATTCCTGTTTTAAGAGTGGTTTCTATTGCCCTTTTATTTATGTCGGTTGCAACCATATGGTTAAATGGTGTGACAGGTACAGGACAATCAAAAATCAATTTAGGTATTGAATTTATTGCGATTATAATTTATTTAATCTACGCCTATTTTACAATAGAGTACTTTAATTTTCCAATAACAATTGGATGGATGTGTGAAATAATTTATTGGATTACTTTACTAATCCCCTCCTATTGGTATATTAAATCAAATAAATGGAAGGGTAAAAAAATATAGACATTCCCTTAATGCCCAGCTCTCAGTTTTATGAGCGAAACAGACATATTGCCATTTAATGAATTTACAAACACTTTTGATTTAGTAATATGTATGCTTACCTTTTGGGCAAGATTAAATTGTGTTAAAATTTCATTTGCAATATCTCCTGCAAGCGTTTCTAATATAGGGGTTGGGGTTTGCATTCTTACTTTCACTAAATCATAAACCTTTACATAGTCAATGGTTTGTTCTATAGTGGTAATGTTATCTTCAGAAGGAAATAATTCAATCGCCAAATTAACAATAAAATTATTTCCTATTTTTTGTTCTTCCTTATACAACCCATGATATCCATAAAATTGAACATTGTTTAAATGTATGGTCATTAGGTTATTGCACATACTAGTGGCCTTTTGCTGTTAAATAACGTTCTGCATCTAGTGCAGCCATACAACCACTACCAGCAGCTGTTACTGCTTGACGATAATTTTTATCTTGAACATCACCTGCAGCAAATACACCTTCTACGTTTGTTTTAGTAGTTCCAGGAATGGTAGTGATATAACCTGTTTCATCCATATCTAAAAATGGCTTAAAAATGTCGCTATTGGGTTTGTGTCCGATGGCTACGAAAAATGCACTCACTGGTAT
>JALQXE010000095.1 GCA_023263235.1 Sediminibacterium sp.
GCAAAGAGTAGTGTTCCTTATCAACCAGGATATGTTCCAATGGAAAAAAGAAAAGAAGTAGAAAGATCTACTGAAACTTTGGTGAAATATTCTGACGCAGAATTAGCAGAGTTCAAGGAAATTATTACACGCAAATTAGAAGCAGCTAAAAAAGAGTTGGTTTATTTGCAAGGTATTATAACGCGTAAGGACGAGTTAGGAGGTGACAATGACGATGCTAGATATATGACAATGGAAGACGGTAGTGTGAGTATGGAAAGAGAACAATTAGGTCAAATGGCAAGTCGTCAAATTACATTCATCGACCATTTAGAAAAAGCCTTAATGCGTATTGAAAATAAAACTTATGGAATTTGTAGAGTAACTGGTTTGTTAATTGACAAAGCACGTTTAAAAGCAGTTCCTCATGCTACATTAAGTTTAGAAGCTAAATTAGGCTATGTGAAAAATAGCCCTAACGTTCATGAATAGTTTATATTAAACATACCTATTAAAAAAGCCTTTAAATTTTAAGGGCTTTTTTAATTACTTTACTTCTTGCATTTCGATGAGCTTTCGGTAATATCCGTCCTGTCCTAAAAGTGCATCGTGATTTCCGCGCTCTACAATAATTCCTTTTTGCAATACAATGATTTCGTCGGCATGTCTAATGGTAGATAAGCGATGTGCAATTACAATGGATGTTCTGTTTTGCATCATATTATTAATAGCGTCCTGCACCAATTTCTCACTTTCTGTATCCAATGCCGAAGTAGCTTCATCTAATATAAGAATAGGAGGATTTTTAAGCACTGCTCTCGCAATGGTTAAGCGTTGACGTTCACCACCACTTAATTTGCTTCCACGGTCTCCAATCATTGTTTTGAAACCATCTTCTTTATTGATGATAAAATCATAAGCGTTGGCAATTTTTGCTGCTTCTATAATTTCTTCCTCTGTTGCATAGGGTTTGCCTAAAGCAATATTTGCAGCAATGGTATCATTAAATAAAATGGGTTCCTGTGTAACAATACTAATTTGTTGTCTTAAACTGTTTAAACTGTATGATTTAATATCTTTTCCATCAATTAACAATTGCCCATTACTTACATCATGAAAACGTGGTACTAAATCGGCCAAGGTACTTTTGCCCGCACCAGAGGAGCCCACTAAAGCAACCGTTTTTCCTTTTTGAATGGTTAAATTAATATGATCTAAAATGGTAGCATCTTGGTAAGAGAACACTACGTCTTTAAATTCTATTGCATAATCAAAGCCAGCTAAATGAATAGGGTTCACTGGCTCTTCTACTACAACAGGTGCTTCTAAAACCTCATTTAATCTATCTAGGGTGGCTGTTCCTCTATTTACATTGTAAACCGCTTGTGACAAAGCTTTTGCGGGATTTATAATTTGTGAGAATAAAGCAACATATCCAATAAAAGAACTACCCGATAATATTTCGCCACTTAAAACTAATTTCCCGCCAAACCAAAGTACGCAACATAAAATAATTACGCCTAAGGACTCTGATAAAGGGGACGCTAAATCGCGTCGGTATAATATTTTATTCTTGATTAAATATATTTCATCAATTAATCCAAAGTAACTTTTCTTAACTCTGCCTTCAGCATTAAATGCTTTAATAATTCTTAGGCCGGTAAGGGTTTCTTCCATTTGTGACATAATCTCCCCCCATTTAACCTGTGCTTTATTAGTTTGTTTTTTTAAACTTCTTCCTATTCTTCCAACTATAAAACCAGCTAATGGTAACAAAACAAAAACAAATAATGTGAGCTTAACACTAATAGCAAATAAAACAATTATGATACCAATGATATTCAAAGGTTCTTTTATCATGCCTTCCAATGCACCCATAATGGAGGTTTCTAATTCGGCTATATCATTTGAGGATCTACTTAAAATATCACCTTTACGTTGCTCGGTAAAATAACCAATAGGCAATTGTAAAATTTTATTATAAAGTAGTTTTGAGTATTTCCTGGTAACAGCATTACGAATTGGGGCCAAAAAATAAAAGGATAAATACAGGAACAAGTTTTTAAGCAGAACAGCAGTGATTATACCAAAGCAAATCCACCCCAAGGCAGCCACTTTGCCATATTGAGCAATATTGTTTTGCAAAAAATTATACAGACTGTCCTTTAAACCAGTATTACTGGAATTTGTTGCCTTTACTACCCCTGAAAGCTCGGTACTCCCAAAAATAAGGTCCATGAAAG
>JALQXE010000140.1 GCA_023263235.1 Sediminibacterium sp.
AATTATTGTTGGCGATTTTGTTACAACAGAAGATGGTACAGGTATTGTGCATACATCACCCGCATTTGGTGCAGATGACTACAAAGTGGGACAAAAAAATAATTTAGGCATCATTACACTAGTGGATAGAGAAGGAAAATTTGTAGACGGTGTGGGTGAATTTAGTGGACGTTTTGTAAAAAATTACAAAGATGAAAAAGACTATGTGGATGTAAACATAGACATCTGCGTGAAGTTGAAAAAAGAAAATCGTGCTTTTAAAGTAGAAAAATACGAGCATAATTATCCGCATTGTTGGAGAACGGATAAGCCTATTTTGTATTATCCATTAGATGCATGGTTTATAAAAACTACTGCAGTAAAAGACCGTTTAGTAGAATTAAATAAAACCATTAACTGGAAACCAAAGAGTACAGGTGAAGGACGTTTTGGCAACTGGTTAGAAAATATGGTGGACTGGAATTTATCTCGAAGCAGATATTGGGGAACGCCTCTTCCTATTTGGAGAACCGAAGATGGCACTGAAGAAATTTGTGTTGGTTCAGTGGAAGAGTTAACTACTTTATTTATTGCGGCTAAAGAAAAAGGGTTTAATAAGGAAGTGAACCTGCAAATTGTGAATGGCAAATTGGATGTGGATTTGCATAAACCTTTTGTGGATCAAATTGAATTATTAAGTGCTACTGGAAAACCAATGAAACGTGTGTCGGATTTAGTGGACGTATGGTTTGACTCTGGAGCGATGCCTTATGCACAATGGCATTATCCATTTGAGAATAAGGATTTAATTGACAAAGGCCAAGCCTTTCCGGCGGACTTTATTTGCGAAGGGGTGGATCAAACACGTGGATGGTTTTATACTTTACATACATTGGGGGTATTGTTATTTGATAGCGTAGCATACAAAGCCGTAATGAGTAATGGGTTAGTGCTGGACAAGAATGGTAACAAAATGAGTAAGCGTTTAGGAAACGTAGTAAATCCATTTGAAACTTTAAATACTTACGGTGCTGATGCTACAAGATGGTATTTAGTGACCAATGCTTCGCCATGGGATAATTTAAAATTTGACTTATCGGGAATTCAAGAAGTACAAAGAAAATTCTTCGGCACTTTATATAATACGTATCAATTTTTCGTGTTGTATGCGAATGTGGACGGATTTAAATTTGAACAAGAATATATTCCAATAGCAGCGCGCCCTGAGATAGATAGATGGATCATTTCATCTTTAAATAGTTTGGTACAAACGGTAACTACTTCAATGGACGATTTTGAGCCTACCAATGCAGGCCGTGCGATAGAAACCTTTGTGGACGAACATTTGAGCAACTGGTATGTTCGTTTGTGTCGTCGTCGTTTTTGGAAAGGAACCTATACAGCCGACAAAATTGCTGCTTACCAAACATTGTATGAATGTTTAGAAACCATCACAAGACTTATGGCGCCAATTGCACCCTTCTTCTGTGATCAAGTATTTAGAAATTTAAATGGCATTACAAAGCGACACAATGCTACTTCCATTCATCATATTGATTTTCCAAAAGTAGATAGCACAAAAATGGATATCGCTTTAGAAGAGCGCATGCAAATGGCGCAGGATATTTGTTCATTGGTGTTGTCGGTTCGTAAAAAAGTGAATATCAAAGTACGCCAGCCACTTCAAAAAATATTAATTCCAGTATTAGATCCAAAACAAAAAGCAGCCATTGAACAAATGGAAGAATTGATTTTGGCAGAGGTAAATGTTAAGGAAATTAATTATATCACTGAGACCGAAGGAGTGATTAGTAAAAAACTAAAACCCAATTTTAAATTATTGGGTGCTAAATTGGGAACAAAAATGAAACAGGCTTCAGCGGTGATTACAGCCTTAAGCCAGGCTCAAATTTCTCAGTTGGAAAATGAGGGTATGCTCAATTTGGATATTGACGGAGATATAATTCCATTGTTAGTTTCCGAGGTGGAAATTATAGCAGAGGATATACCCGGTTGGAGCGTGGCAGTTAAAAATGCCCTTACAGTGGCCTTGGACATTACCTTAAGCCCTGCTTTGTTGAAGGAGGGAAATGCAAGAGAATTGGTAAATAGGGTTCAAAACATCCGAAAAGAGGCCAATTTTGAGCTCACAGACAAGATTTTACTCCGAAT
>JALQXE010000178.1 GCA_023263235.1 Sediminibacterium sp.
GTCCATTTTTTCTGGCTTTAGTTCGGTGTATTCGGGATTCACATAACTCATATAGGTTACTTCATCGCCTGGTCTTGTTCTATAATTGCTTTTTACAACTTTCCCGTTCACCGTTAAGAAACCACCTTCAATTCCATTTTGTAATTTGCTACGGGTCATACCTTCAATGCGCATTTGTACCCATTTGTCGATACGCATTGGTTCCTGACCTTTGTCTACCATAAAAGTCAGTTTCTCATAAACTTCCTCGTTGTTTTCGTCCTGTATTAAATCTTGTTCGCTTGACATGTTGCAAAAGTAGGATATTGCAGCTTAGTTTGTAACTTTGTTCTATGCGCCAACATGTATATTTTGAGGATTTAGGTATAAAATCTTATCAACCTACCTGGGATTATCAGGAAGAATTATTGGCAAAAAATACCCAAATCAAATCAAAAGCCAGGGAAAAAGAGGAGGATGTAAGACAAACAGTAACAGAACATAGGTTGTTATTTGTGGAACATCCACCCGTTTTTACACTAGGTAAAAATGGAAAGAGGGAGCATGTTTTAGTATCGGAGGAGCATTTACAGAACTTAGGTATTGAGTTTTTCCATATCAACAGAGGTGGAGATATTACCTATCATGGACCACAACAACTTGTAGGCTATCCCATTTTGGATTTAGATAAATTTAAAACCGACCTAGGATGGTATTTAAGAAGTTTGGAGCAAGTTATTATTGATACCATAGCAGAATATGGATTGGTAGGTGAGCGAAGTGCTGGTGAAACCGGTGTTTGGTTACAACCTAATGATCCTTTTATGGCGCGTAAAATTTGTGCGATGGGTATTAAATGTAGCCGATGGATTACTATGCATGGATTTGCATTAAATGTAAATCCGGATCTTTCCCACTTTGAATACATTGTTCCTTGTGGTATTCAAGGTAAAACAGTCACTTCTTTAGAAAAAGAATTAGGGTATAAAGTAAATTATGAGGAGGTGAAGGAAAAATTAAAAAGACATTTTCAAAATATATTCGAAGTTGATTTAATTCCTGTTGTTTAAAATTGCAGGATGCCCTTTGTTAAGGATCTATTTCCTTGTAACCCGCCGCTATGAATTACCAATACTTTACTATTGGGTTTAAAATAATTTTGTTGTACGAGTTGCTCTACAGCATAAAACAATTTCCCAGTGTATACTATATCAGTAGGGATTTTGGCTTGAGCCCATAAGTGATTCATGAATTCAATTTGCTTTGGACTTGTTTTTGCATAACCTCCTTGATGAAAGGAATGCAGCAATTCAAAATTTGAATTTTTATCTTCTAGTAAATTAATTATTTCCTCTTTTATGGAGCCCTCGTTTTTTAATACCGGAATACCAATAGCTGTTTGATGCTTATATTTTGCATTAATAATCCCAGCGATCATTGTGCCGGTCCCTACCGCACAAATGATATAATTATAATCTTGCAGTTCAATTTTAGGATTTGTATTTATATTGGTAACACTATTTGACCAATCGTTTAGGATGGTGCTTGCGCCTTTTGCTCCCAATAAACCATAACCACCTTCGTTTACATAATATATTTTGGTTGTTTCAAATTTATTGAATTGAAGAAGTTCATTTTTCTTTTCTTCAAAATTGCTCCTTCCTAAATGAACAATTTGCATATTAAAGTTCAATGCCTCTTGTATACTAGGGGTAATAGGTTCGCCTTCATTACTTCTAATATATCCAATACTTTTTAACCCTTTTTCTTTTGCAGCATACGCTAGTGCAACCAAATGATTTGAATAGGGGCCTCCAAAACTAGCAATGATGTCTGCATCACTATCTTTCGCACTTTGCAAATAGTACCTAAGTTTATACCACTTATTTCCACTTACAATAGGATGTACTTGATCCAAACGTAAAGTGTGAATAGTAACTGAATTACTACTCAAATAGGGGATGGGTTCAACGGAGGGCTTCTTCTGCAATCTTTTTATTTTTAATGAAAATCAGCTATTTTTGTACACTGTATTTTTATAATAAGTAAAAATACAAAATAAAAAATTGAACAATGGGTGCACCTACATTAGTGATTTTGGCAGCAGGAATGGCAAGCCGATATGGTAGTCAAAAACAAACTGAAGGATTTGGTCCTAATGGAGAAACCATTATGGACTATTCCATTTACGATGCAATACGAGCAGGTTTTGGCAAAGTGGTATTTATTATTAGAGAAGATTTTAGTGAAGCATTTAAAGCAAGTTTTGAGCCTAAGTTGCATGGAAAAATTGCAACAGAATATGTTTACCAATCGCTTGATAAATATACTGAAGGTAAAAATGTAAATCCAGAGAGAACAAAACCTTGGGGTACAGCACATGCAGTTTTGTGTACAAAGGGTGTAGTGAATGAGCCCTTTGCTGTTATCAATGCCGACGATTATTATGGTGCTGCAGCTTTTGCACAAGCTTATCAATTTTTGACAAACGATTGTAACGATCGCACCTATTGTATTTTAGGGTATGAATTATCTAATACACTCAGTGAGAATGGAACGGTAAGTAGAGGTGTATGTAGTATAGATGCACAAAATGTGTTAACTCAAATTAATGAAAGAACTTCTATATACAGAAAAGATGGCATCATTGTATTTGAGGAAGCTGGAGTAGAAACACCTTTGGCTGAAGACACAAGAGTGAGTATGAATTTTATGTGCTTTGCTCCTAATTTCATTGACTTGTGTGAGAAAGAGTTTGACAAATTTTTAACAGAACAAGGAAAAGCATTAAAATCTGAGTTTTATATTCCATTTGTAACTGGGCAGTTCGCAAAGTTGGGTTTAGGCCATGTAAAAGTAATTCCAACAGATGCTAAATGGTTTGGGGTTACATATAAAGAGGATGCTCCAATGGTAAAAGCAAATATTGATGCATTGGTCACTGCAGGAACTTACCCAAATAAATTATGGTAAAATAGACCTAATATCTTGAAGCGCATTAAATAAAAAGGGCTGTCATTATTGACAGCCCTTTTTATTTAAATGAATTTTTTATTAGTTGAAAGATCTAATGTTGTAAATATAATTTTTTAAATTATTGATTTGTTTTTTACGATCTCTTCCTGGTTTAACATTAGAGATTTGTACTTTAAAATTCTTTAAAGTACCATCTGTTTTTTCGCTAGCATTAATTAAATCAAATATTTTATCAGATTTAATCGCAAATGTCACACCTTCTAACTGTTTTTGACGTGTATTTATAATACCAATTAATTCAGCATTTTCATTAAAAACTGGCGCGCCAGAATAACCTGGATTTGCTGCAATTTGCAGCTGATAGGCATTCTTGTCACCTTCAAAACCACTTTGCGCACTTAAATATCCTTTCCCGTATACAATATCATTGTCGTTTCTTGGATAGCCAAGTGTATACACTTCCTCTCCTAATTCAGTTGATTTTTTGCGAATATTATAGGGAATATTTTTGGGAGCCACATAATCTGAATCTTTAATTTTTAGTAATGCTAAATCGGTTGTATTGTCGGTATAAATTATATCCGCATTCAGCTCTTTACCTTCACTACTTATTACCATTGCCTTATTGCCTTTTAAAACATGCGCATTGGTTATCATGAATCCTTTAGTATCAATTAAAAATCCTGTTCCCCCACTTACAAGTACCGCATTTTCGGGAAGTTTTGTTTTCACTTCATTTAATAAATTGCCTTGTGCAAGCTGGTTGTTTTTGATGAGCTCAATTGCTTTGCTTAATTGTAAAACCTGGCTGCCATTTAAACTAGGTGAAAAATATAAAGTCATTATGGTGGTTATCATAGCAATTAAACCACCTACCGTAGCAGCGATTGCTGTCACTTTTTTATACCGATGCCAAAGTTGTATTACCTTATATCTAGTGGAAGTTTCATCCACTGGCGTCCACTCTCCTGCATCAAATAATGTATTAAATGTAATTTCTGATAATTTGGAGAAATTCTTTCTATTTGAATAACGCTCCATTTCATGCAAGAACATACTATGTTCAACAACCATTTGATCAATCTCAGGGGTTGATTTACGCATGGCTTCAAATTGAGTTGCCTCGGCTGGAGTCATTTCCCCAGACAAGTACTTTTCAATTGTTTCTAATAATTGTATATCATCCATTGAGTTCATTACTTTCTATTTAATCACCTATGTTGTATTGCGCAAAAAATAATTTCTTTAAGCGCATTAAACATTTATATTTTTGATTTTTGGCATTGTCTGCATTGGTGTATCCAAACGCTGCCGCTAATTCCTGCATCCCTTTTTTATTCAAATAATATCCTTCCAATAACCCTTTACAAGGCTCACCTAAACTATTTAATGCTCGATCCATGATATCAAAAGCAGCATCCTTATGCGCCGCCTCTTCTATGTCCGTATCCACCGCGATAGCTTCTTCTTCAATATTTAAAGGGCTGCTATATTTGCCCATCTGTTGTAAACGTTTTAGCCATAAATGTTTACATATCGAAAAGAGGTAGGTTTTTATTTGACAAGTAAGTGAAAATGACTCATTTTGTACTTTTTCGTACAAAGCAATCATCGCTTCTTGAAATATATCCCTTGCGTCATCAAAAGAGCCGTTATTGTTGGTAACGAAGTGCTGAACCATCCCAAAATGACTTTTATATAGCGTTTCTATCGCTTTGGAGTCATTTTTTGCCAAGCCCTTTAATAGAGTATGTTCGTTGTATTCAGCTTTCAATGTATTAATACTTAGATAGTTCAAAAGTAACCCAAAATGACTATTTTTTATTTTTTTTAGATTTTTTATAAAATAGGGGGTTACTTTTTATCAATTAGCGTATTAAGGGTATAATTAAACAATTAAAACCTTTCCAAATGAAAAAAGTATTCGCAATTTTCGCTATCGCTGCATTAACTGCATGTGGTGAGGCTGCAACTGAAACTGCTACAGGAACTGCAAC
>JALQXE010000084.1 GCA_023263235.1 Sediminibacterium sp.
CATAGATGAAAAAAAACAGAGTCGGCAAAGAGCAAGCTATACTAAGCATTCGTCATTTTTGTGCCTATCAAGAAAGGGCGCAACAAGAGGTGAGGGATAGGCTATATGAATTAGGTATGACCAAACCAGAAGTGGAAGAAATTATTGCCGATTTAATCTCTGAAAATTTTTTAAACGAGGAGCGATTTGCCATGTCATTTGCCGGGGGGCATTTTAGAATTAAGGGCTGGGGGAAATTAAAAATAAATCATGCCCTTTATCAAAAAAAAGTAAGTGCCTTTAATATTAAAATGGCACTAAAATCCATTGACGAGGATGATTATCGCGCTAAGCTCTTAGACCTTGCTACCAAAAAATGGAATAGCTTAAAAGGAGAAAGAGGCATTAACAGAATGGCTAAAACACAGGCCTTTTTACATCAAAGGGGCTTCGAGCCGGCGCTAATTCAACCAATTTTGCAAAAACTATACAAGCCTAGCGCCTAATATGCTTCTTGCAGGGTTTTTGTATCTTTAATACACAAAGAAAACACAACAAATTGTCTTCATTACATTTTACTATTATTCAAAGCTCCTTATTTTGGGAGGACAAGGGGGCCAACCTGGATAAATTGGCTCAAAAAATTAGATCTATTCAAGCACCCACCGAAATTATTGTGCTGCCGGAAATGTTTAATACCGGATTTAGTATGCAACCTGAAAAAATGGGTGAAACAATGGATGGACCCACCGTTGATTGGATGCGCAGATTGTCGGCAGAAAAAAGGGCTATTATAACAGGATCGCTAATTATTGAAGAAGGTGGAAATTATTACAACCGTTTAATTTGGATGTTGCCCAATGGCGAATTGGGATATTATGACAAACGACACTTGTTTGCATATGCCGGAGAGGACCAACACTATACGCCAGGAAATAAACGACTCATAGCTAGTGTAAAGGGTTGGAAAATTAATTTGCAAATTTGTTATGATCTACGTTTTCCTGTTTGGTCACGACAACAATTAAATGAGGAAACAGAAAAAGAGTTTGATGTATTATTGTATGTGGCCAATTGGCCCGAAAAAAGAAGTCACGCTTGGAAAACATTATTAACTGCGCGTGCCATCGAAAACCAATGCTTCACCATTGGTGTTAACAGAGTGGGGTTGGATGGAAACAATATTACACACAGCGGAGACTCAATGATAGTGGGGCCCTTGGGAGAAATTTTATATCACTGCGCACAGGAAGAAGATATTTTTCACATTCGTTTGCAAAAAGAAGAGGTGAACAATGCGCGCGCGCAATTTCCATTTTGGAAAGATGCAGATGATTTCACTATTTTATAATTAATTTAAAAAAATACAATGTCGGAATTTTACGCTGCACAAGAATTGTTTACTGGTAAAGATTGGATTGCCGAGGTTACCGTTGAAGTGAATAATGGAAAAGTGGTTGGCATTAGCAAGGAGGGCTATGATCACAAAAATGCTTTTCCTTTAATTGTTCCTGCATTAATTGATTTACAAATTTATGGAGCGGAGGGAAAATTGTTGTCTGAATTTCCCGATGCGGATTGTATTGAAAAAACATATCAATATTGTTTAAGGGGTGGTGCCGCCTATTTCCAGCCCACTATTGCTTCTCAAACCAACGAGGTTATTTATAAAGCAATTGATGCTGTAAGGGATTATAAATCCAATGGTGGCAAGGGTTGTATTGGATTACATATTGAAGGGCCCTGGATTAACGTTGCTAAAAAGGGGGCACATCAAGAAACTGTATTGCATAGTCCTAGTTTACAAGAAGTACAAGATTTATTAACATATGGTAAAGAGTGGATTAGTATGATAACCTTGGCACCAGAGGTTTGTACAGATGAAATTATTGATTTAATTCAATCCTGCGGAATTGTAGTTTCGGCAGGACATAGTAATTCCACTTATGAAGTGGCTTCATCATTTTTTAATAAAAATATTCGCGTTGCTACACATTTGTTTAATGCCATGAGTGCTTTTCAACACAGGGCTCCTGGTATGGTTGGAGCGCTATTTAATCATAAGCTTGCTATGTGTAGTTTGGTTGCGGATGGGTACCATGTTGATTTTAATGCTATAAAAATTGCAAAGCAAATTATGGGCGATCGTTTGTTTTGTATAACCGATGCGGTAACTACCACAACTTCGGGTTTATATCAACATGTTTTGAACGGGGATAAATATGAATCTCACGGAACCCTGAGTGGTTCTGCCTTAACGCAGTTAAAATCAATCAATAATTTGGTGAACGAAGTGGGTATAGACTTAGGTGAAGCCATTAGAATGTGTAGTGTGTATCCAGCCAAGGTAATGAACATTGCGGGAATCAGTTCACAGATTGGTATAAATGAAAATGCCGATCTGCTTTGTATGAGTGCAGATCGACAATTATTAAAGATGGTGGTGAGCTAGTTTATATAATTACTTTACTCAAAAATTCGCGCGCAGCTATTTTGTAAATGCATTCCAGCCTTGTGCACTAATATCAAACACATTGTTGCCCTTTGTAATAATTTTTGTGCCCTCTTCTAAATCACACATATAACCAATCACACTAATGTCCTCTTGTAATGTGATTTTATCATAGTCGGACTGCTTCATGGTAAATAGTAATTCATAATCTTCTCCACCGTTAAGTGCACAAACAGTTGGATCTAGTCCAAACTTGAAAGCTGCTGCTTTGGTTGCTTCATTTAGTGGAATTTTTTCTTCATAAATTCTACATCCCAACTTGCTTTGTTTACAAATATGTAATATATCGCTACTCAACCCATCGCTTACATCCATCATTGAGGTGGGTATAATTTCTTGATTAGCTAAATAATCAACAATGTCTTTTCTTGCTTCGGGTTTTAACAATCTTCCAACGATATAATCTTCGTTTTCTAATGTGGGTTGCACTTGCGGATTTTCTAAAAATATTTTTTTCTCTCGCTCCATTAAAGTCAATCCCAAAAACGCAGCACCTAAATCACCGGAAACACAAATTAAATCTCCGCTCTCTGCTGTGCTTCTTTTTACATAAGTATCTGGTGACACTTCTCCTATGGCAGTAACCGAAATAACCAAACCTTTTTGTGAAGTAGAGGTATCACCCCCAATTAAGTCTACTCCATATTTTTCACAAGCAATTTGCACGCCCAAATAAAATTCTTCTAGCGCCTCTAAGCTAAAGCGGTTGCTGAAAGCAAGGCTCATGGTGATTTGTGTGGGTTGCGCGTTCATTGCATAAATGTCGCTAAGGTTCACAATTACCGATTTATATCCAAGGTGTTTTAGTGGTGTATACATTAAATCAAAATGAACACCCTCCACCAATAAATCGGTTGTGATTACTGTTTGCTTTCCAAAATGATCAATCACAGCCGCATCATCTCCTATTGATAAGGTAGTGGATGCATTAAATGTTTCAAAGTTTTGAGTAAGGTGGTCTATTAAACCAAACTCACCCAATTTTTCTATTTCGGTTCTTTCTTCCATACTATTTTTTATAGGTTTCCGCCTTTCATCAAGGCCAATAATTGATCGTGAATTTTTCCATTACTAGCAATAATGCCGGGTTGGTATGGATTAAATTTTTCGCCTTTTAAATCGGTCACCACGCCACCCGCCTCTTGCACAATGAGGTATCCAGCTGCACTGTCCCAGGCTTGCAGCTTGTGTTCGTAAAAACCATCAAACCTACCCGCCGCTGTCCAACACAAATCTAATGCAGCACTTCCCAGTCTTCTCACTGGAATAGACTTTCGTATTAATTTTTCAAAAACTTCCAATGGTCCGTTGGGTGTATCTAAATATTGATATGGAAATCCTGTTACCAAACAGCTGGTTAATAAATTATCCTTATCGCTTACCCTAATTGGTTTTTCATTAAGTGTGGCGCCCTTGCCTTTTTCGGCAAAAAACAATTCGTTCATAAAAGGATTAAACACTGCGCCCATGATCACTTCTCCTTTTTCTTCAACCCCAATACTTACACAGCAAATAGGAATGCCGTTTGCAAAGTTAATGGTGCCATCAATGGGATCAATAATCCACTTTATCGTTGAATCTGTTTGAACCGAGCCAGTTTCCTCACTTAAAATAAAATGATCCGGGTGTTTGTCTTGAATAATTTTAATAATTGCTTTTTCAGAAGCGTGATCGGCGTCTGTTACCAAATCATTAATGCTTCCCTTGCTTGATATGTTAAAGCTTCCATTAAAATAACGTCTCAGTTCTGCAGCACCAGCATCAATAGCCTTTAATAACGTGTTTTTTATCATGTCACAAAAGTAACTTCGTTTGGTGGAATAACATTCCTATTTTTGTATATAATCTTAAAGAATAATAAACCGATTTTGTAGATGCCGATTTTCGAGATTAACTTGCCAAAAAACCTGAACAACGCTTTAGGGCTTCCACAAAGAAGTCCTCAAAGATCTCAACTACGTGTGCTTAAAAAGTTATTACGTAGGGCGCGATATACTGCTTTTGGGCAAGCCTTTGGATTCGAACAAATTTTACAAAGCAAGCGGGTGGGCAAACTGTTTCAACAAAAAGTACCCGTATATTCTTATAATAAAATTTATAATGAATGGTGGAAAAGGTCTTTGGAGGGTGAGGCAGATATATGTTGGCCTGGAAAAATTAAGTTTTTTGCATTAAGTAGTGGCACGAGCGAGTCGGCAAGTAAATACATTCCCGTTACCAACGATCTTTTAAAAGGAAACAAAATTATTATGATTAAACAGCTTATTAGTTTGTTTAATTATAAAGATGTTCCGCTTGCAAGTATAAGCAAGGGGTGGTTAACCCTTGGGGGAAGCACCGACTTACAAAAGGGCCCGGGTTATTATGCAGGAGACCTGAGCGGCATTACAGCCAAAAAAGCACCTTTTTGGTTTCAGCCTTTTTACAAACCAGGAAAAAAAATTGCTAAAGAAAAAGATTGGAATAAAAAGCTAAAAGAAATTGTAGAAAAAGCACCCAACTGGGACATTGGTTTTATTGTTGGGGTGCCCGCTTGGATACAAATGTGTATAGAAATGGTTATTGAGCGTTATGGTTTAAATAATATTCATGAAATGTGGCCCAATCTTGCTTTTTTTGTTCATGGTGGGGTTAGTTTTGAACCCTATAAACACGGTTTTGAAAAATTACTAGGAAAGCCAATACAATATGTTGAAACGTATTTAGCAAGTGAGGGTTTCTTGGCTTGGCAGGATAAACAAAATGGATTGGGCATGCGCCTTTCGTTTAATCAACATATCTTTTTTGAGTTTGTTCCCTTTGATGAAAACAATTTCGATGAAAATGGAGAAATGATTGCATCTCCGCAAACCCTTATGATACACGAGGTGGAAGAGGGAAAAGACTATGCTATTTTAATTAGTACAGTGGCGGGTGCTTGGCGTTATTTAATTGGTGATACGGTTAGGTTTACAGATAAAGATAGGGCAGAAATAATTATAACAGGAAGGACAAAACATTTCTTGAGTCTTGTTGGAGAACACTTAAGCGTAGATAATATGAACAAGGCGATACAATTGGTGGCACAAGATTTGAATGTTTCTATTCCCGAATATTGTGTAACAGGAGAGCCTGCGGGAACTTTTTTTGCGCACCATTGGTATGTTGCCTGTGATCACAAAATAGATGAGCAGCAATTAATTCAAAAAATTGATGCGCAATTGGTTTTGCTAAACGATGATTATGCTGTGGAAAGAAAAAGCGCACTAAAAGAAGTACGCATTACTTTGTTACCAGAAAAAACATTTCTATCATTTTTAGAAAGCAAAGGAAAGATAGGTGGGCAACACAAATTTCCCAGGGTTATAAAAGGTAGCCTTTTATCCGATTGGAAAAATTTCATTTCAAAACAATAATATGATTGCTCCTATTACAAAGGGTTTGTTGCTCGGAATCATATTAAGCATTTCGATTGGACCGGTTATTTTTGCCATTTTAAAACAGAGCTTAACCAATGGTAAGCGGGCGGGATACCTTTTTGTAGCGGGCGTTTCGGTAAGCGATATTTCGTTGTTATTGATATGCAATTTATTTACACAATTGTTTACCCTTGTTCTTGAACACAAATCAACCATTGCGCTCGTGGGTGCTGGGTTTTTATTATTAATGGGTTTATATACTTTATTTTTTAAAAAGATATCTATTGATAAAGACGCAGAAGCGGGCGAAAAACAAATAAGCAAAAGGGGCCTCGTGGGCATCTTTGTTGCTGGGTTTTTGATGAACACACTTAATCCGAATGTTTTTTTATTTTGGTTTGCTTGGACTGCCGCTATTGGAACTAGCGCAGCGGAAGTAAGTAATCCGCTTTATTATAAACTACTGGTTTTTGGTACCTGCTTATTATTTGTATTGCTTTCCGATTTGGCGAAGGTGGCTTTGGCGGGAAGATTAAGGCCAAGGCTAACAGATAAAATTTTACTTTGGGTGAATCGCATTGCTGGAATTATTATTTTAATTTTTAGCGCCGCCTTGTTTTATAGTGCTATAAATTATTAACGGAGGTGCAAACCGGGTTGAGGTAAAATTGTTTGCTGTTTTTTAACATTTTAATTATATCCATTGAGGGATAGAAATATTTATATAAAAATTAGTTAGTAAATTGTACTGTGAAAAAATTAACCTTATTAATATTAATGCTGTTTTTGTTGGCGGGGGCAGCAAGTGCACAAGGGGGTCAGCTTTTGGCACTAAAAGAAAGGGGTGTTATTGTGCGCTCTTTTACAGGCGGAAGCTATATAAAATTCAAATTTATTAACCAGCAATGGATTACGGGCTATGTGGATTTTATAAAAGGAGACACCATACAAATAAATCAATTTGCAATACAGCCCATCATGACCTCGTTTGGAACCTATGCAGAAGACACTTTAAAACTTGGTCCCCTAAAAATTCATGTGAAAGAAATAATTGGCTTTGCACAAGAAAAGGGTCACTACACAAGCGTATTCACCAATGGCGTATTATTACAGGTTGCGGGTCCACTATATGCTGGATTAAATATTTCTAACTCAATTATTAAAAAAGACCCCATATTTAGTAACCGCAATTTGCCACAAATTGCTGGGGGCATTGTGGCGTGGATAATCGGAAATTTACAACGCAAAACACATCCTTCATACAGGCCTATTGGTAAAAGGTATAGTGTTGAAATCATATAATTACCGCTGTGCTTAAAAAATTATTTCGATTTTTTTTATTCTTATTTATTAGTTCTTTGGTGTATGTGTTGCTTATAAAAATTATAACACCACCCATAACCATTACACAAATAACCAATGCATTTGGTTTGGGCCTTAGGCGTGATTATGTTGGCTGGGACGAAATGGGCTATAATATTAAATTAGCCGCGTTGGCTAGTGAAGATCAATCCTTCACAGACCACAGTGGTTTTGATTGGGATGCCATGGAGAAAAGCTTACACCCCAAAAAGAAAAACAAAAAATCAAAAATTCCATTTGGGGGTGGTGCTAGTACGATTTCTCAGCAAACCGCAAAAAATGTTTTTTTGTGGCAGGGCGGTAGCTATGATAAATACATTAGAAAAATTCCCGAATTCTATTTTACTTTTTTAATTGAACTTATATGGGGTAAAAAAAGAATTTTAGAAGTGTATTTAAACGTTATTGAAACGGGCCCGGGTTGCTTTGGGGTGGAGGCGGCTTCACAATATTATTTTCACAAACCTGCAAAAAATTTAACACGCTCCGAGGCTGCAATGATTGTTGCGGGTTTTCCAAATCCAAAATTATTTACTGCGGTACCCATGACAAAGCGGGTGGCATGGCGTTATCCACAAATATTAAGAGAGATGAATAATATTGAAACCGACGAGGATATTAGTGCTCTTTTAAAGGAAAAATAATCTATCTAATTAATTTTTCAATTAACGCAATTGCGTTTTCTGTTCTCTGCGCGCCAACGCCGCTTACAATTCCCCATGGGGTATTCTGATTGATAAGAAGCTCTTTATAAATTGTAAATAACTCCTTGCGTGGTTGCTCATTAGGGTATTCTCTCATTTCGTCTGGCGTCCAAGGTAGATCTATATCACAAAGTAAATATGCGTCATATTCTCTTTCATTTATTTTTTCTAAAATAAATGGGTGGCAGTTATTAAACACATATTCACACCACACTTTCATCACATACATGTCTGTGTCTATTATTAACAAGTTGGTGGCCTTTTCCACACCTGCGTCTTCGCCAGCAAGTTGACCTTTCGCAATGGTTAATAAATTTTCATAATTGTAGTAGGTTCCGTTTTCAGATAAGTATTGGCGCGCATATTCTGGACACCACACGGTATTATAATGATTTGCTAGGGCTTCACAAAGGGTGGACTTGCCGGTGGACTCGGGTCCAATTATTACAATTTTTTTAATTTGCTTCATTTTTTGCTTTTTCTTTCCAAGACATCCAGCCCGCGATAGCTAAAATTAATAAAATTAAAAACTGAACACTTGTAAATGCGTATCCTTTTATGAAATATAAGGGGATGGATGCAATGTTGGTGAGAATCCACCAAATCCAACTCTCCACCTTTTTCTTGGCCATTAACCACATGCCCGTATAGGCGGTCGCGCTTGCGAAGGCATCTGCCCAAGGAATGGCTTCGGGTGCAAATGCTGTTTTAGCAAAAGAAAGTGCCGCATAAATAACAATATAAAAGGTGGCGAAAAAACCAAGTTGTTGTAACCATTCACGGATATTACTGTTTGTAATTTGTAATGCTAGTGTTTTGTCTTCCTTTTTTCGGGTCCACAAATACCAGCCATAAATACTCATGATGGTATAATATAAATTTACGCTTGCCTCTCCCAATAAATGCCCCTTATAACTTAAATAAATATAAAGGGTGGTGTTCACTAATCCTGTTGGAAAAACCAATATGTTTTCTTTTCTGCTATACCAAACCGATACAATGCCCGCTATCACCGCCACCGCCTCTATCCAGCTAGTTTGGATTAATCCATTATAAATTGATTGAAAAATTTCAGACATTTTTAATAAATCTTTTGGTTTGCAAATTTGAATTTACACGGGGCAAAAATTAGATTGCTGTTTTCATTTTTTCTAACAGCGCCTCTAGCAAAAACATTTCGTCTCTAGTTTTGGCTGCCTCCATAAAATCCATCGCTTTTGCAAATTTATCCATTTGTTTTTTGGTATCCTTTATGGCTTTTTCTAATTGTGGGATGGTTTTATATTCACTATACTTTGTACTATCCTCTGCCAACACGTTTATTTCATCTGTGGTACGCACATTCATATTATTAAGCGTGTAACCCTTGATATCTAATACCGAGCCCTGTGCCATTACCTGTTCTATGCTCTTAACCACTGTTGTAGGGGTAATATTGTGCTCGGTATTGTATTTGATTTGTTTTTCGCGGCGTCTATTGGTTTCATCAATGGTGCGTTGCATACTTTTGGTAATGCTGTCTCCATAAAATATTACGCGCCCGTTTGCGTTTCTCGCTGCGCGCCCTGCTGTTTGCGTCAATGATTTTTCATTTCTTAAAAAACCCTCCTTATCTGCGTCTAAAACAGCCACCAAAGAAACCTCGGGAAGGTCAAGTCCCTCTCTTAATAAGTTCACACCCACCAAAACATCAATAATTCCCAATCTTAACTCACGCAATATTTCAACACGCTCTAGTGCATCAATATCACTATGAATATATTTTGATTTGATTTGTATTTTTTGCAAAAAACGATCCATTTCTTCTGCCATCTTTTTGGTGAGCGTGGTGACCAATACGCGCGCGCCTTTTTCTACTTGCATTGCTATTTCGTCTAGCAAATCGTCAATTTGATTTTTTGTTGGGCGCACTTCAATTGGTGGATCTAATAATCCTGTTGGCCTAACAACCTGCTCTACAATTAACCCCCCCGTTTTTTCTAATTCATACTCTCCCGGCGTGGCACTTACAAAAATAGATTGACCAATAATATTTTCAAATTCATTAAAATTGAGTGGTCGGTTATCAATCGCGCTGGGTAACCTAAATCCATATTCCACTAAATTCATTTTTCTACTCCTGTCGCCGCCATACATTCCTGAAATTTGTGGAATAGTTACATGGCTTTCGTCAATTACGCATAAAAAATCTTTTGGAAAATAATCCAACAAACAAAAAGGTCTGGTACCTGGTTTTCTTCTATCAAAAAATCTTGAATAATTTTCAATGCCCGTGCACTAGCCCAATTCTCTAATCATTTCTATATCATATTCAACACGCTCCTTTATTCTAGCCGCTTCCACCTGTTTTCCTACTTTTTTAAAATATTCCACCTGTGCACGCATTTCATCCTGAATTTCCCTAATAATTTCTTGCACCATATCCTTTGGTGCTAAATATAGGTTTGCTGGAAAGATAGCTGCGTTTTCCAAAGACTCAATTCTTTTACCTGTTTCTACTTCTATACTTTCTATTGCTTCAATTTCATCGCCAAAAAAAGTAATTCTGTATCCATAATCCACATAGGGTAAACGAATATCTACCGTATCCCCATTCACACGAAAGGAGCCCCGGTCAAATTCAAGCACCGTTCTATGGTAGGTACTATTTACAAGCGCGTGTAAAAAAGCCTGACGAGCCATAACCATCCCTTTATGAATTCTTATAATTCCGTTTTCATATTCTGTAGGGTTGCCCATTCCATAAATACAACTAACACTGGCTACAATAATAATATCACGACG
>JALQXE010000114.1 GCA_023263235.1 Sediminibacterium sp.
TCATAGAATCACATTTTTAATGTGATGAAAATGATAATTGAAATTAAGAAACAATTTATTGGTTTAAGAACGAACATTTTGGGGCAGAAAAGCGGGAAAAAAATTTTTTTACAAAAAAGCCTCATTACCTTTGATTTAAGCCAAAAATCACAAATATGAAGCTTATTGCACCCGTTTCCATTAAATGGTTAGCCGAATTAATTGGAGCAGAAATTGTAGGTAATGATCAACTAGAAATTTCAGGAGTAAACGAAATTCATCAAGTTGAAGAAGGAGATGTTGTGTTTGTAGATCATCCAAAATACTATGATACATGTTTGCAAAGTGCTGCATCTTGCATCATTATTAATAATAAAGAAGTGGTAATCCCTTCAGGAAAAGCATTGCTTTATTGTAATGATCCATTTGAAGCGTATTTAACTATTGTAAAGCACTTTAAGCCATTAACAGTAAGTACCGACAGTATTAGCAAAGATTTAATTGTTGGGGAAGGCACCATTATTATGCCTAATGTTTTTATAGGACCCAATGTGCGTATTGGAAAAAATTGCACTATTTATCCTGGGGTAACTATTTTAGCAGACACGTTTATTGGCGATGAAGTAATTATTCAAGCAAATACGGTGATTGGTGGAGATGCTTTTTATTATAATACAAAGAAAAACAGACCTGCTTGGTACAAAAAAATGTTGAGTTGTGGACGCGTAGTATTAGAAGATAAAGTGGAAATAGGTTGTGCGTGTACCATTGATAGAGGCGTAAGTGGAGATACCAAAATTGGAATGGGTACAAAAATTGATAATATGGTACATATTGGCCACGATACCCAAACTGCTGAAAACTGTTTAATTGCCGCACAGGTAGGTATTGCAGGTGGTGTAAAATTAGAAGCCGGTGTTACCCTTTGGGGGCAGGTAGGGGTGGGAAAAACATTAACTATTGGAGAAAATGCTGTGGTTTTAGCGCAAGCAGGGGTACCAAGCTCAATTAAGGGCAATAAAGTGTATATGGGATTCCCGGCAGAAGAAGCAAGTGTAAAGCGAAGAGAATATGTTTGGATTAAACGAATACCAGAACTTTGGAAAAAAGTAATGGAAAACAAATAGCTGGTAAATGATTTGTTGGTTTTAGTACTAACCCAATTGATGTAATTCCATTAGTTCCTTGCAGGTCCTAGAAATGGTTTCATCCATGTTGCGATACGTAAACTCAGGAAAAGCCTTTAAAAACTTAGTATTATCAAAATTCACCACAGCTTGAGCAGTGGCTGCTGTTTCCTTCGTTAACAAAGGCGTTTTGCCAGTGAAAAATCCTTTAATCGCTTCCAATCTCCAAACAATTGCTGCTAATAAAGGGGTTACTAGTTTGTGAGGAGGACGTTTATTAAAAGCGGTCGCTATACGTGTAAAAACTTCTTGATAAGTCATATTTGCACCACTAATAATATAACGCTGACCTTGTACTTCGCTTGCCATTAATAATTGCATAGCATCAATAACATCCATCACATCCACAAATCCACTCACTCCTTTTGTATACCATGGAAATTCATTGTAAGCTGATTTAAATATTTCGGAAGAACCTTTATTCCAATCACCTGCACCCAAAATAATTACAGGATTTACTATCGCAACATTTAAACCTTCGCCCATTCCCCTCCACACTTCCATCTCTGCTAAGTATTTTGATTTTCCATAGACACTATTACTCGTTTCGGGTGTCCAATTCATAGTTTCATCCACCGGCCCATCCTCTCTTATTCTTCCGAGTGCTGCCACTGAACTCACATATACTAATTTTTGAATTTTATGTTCAATACAAGCATTTACCACATTTGCCGTTCCTTCTATATTGGCTTGTAACATAGTAGCAGCTTGCTTTGGAGAGAAAGCAACAATGGCTGCGCAATGATAAACATGTGTAACATCTTTTAAGGCTTCCTGCAAACTGATTACATCTAAAATATCTCCTTGTATCCATTTTACTTTTTCGGCACCTTTAAAAACTGGAATATTTTTTCGATACAATGCAGAAACATTCAACCCTTTTTCTACTAAAGAATGAATTAAATGTGAGCCCACCAAACCACTTGCACCTGTTACAAAAATCATTGTGAATTATTTATCTTTTAACAACCTTCCAATATCTGTTTTTAATTGTTGTACCTCCAACGCTTTTAAACCATCATATATCTTTCCACGTACCTTTCCATTTCTGTCCACCAATGCAAAAAACTGCGTATGAATAAATTGATCTTCTATTTTTTCGACATTATTTTTAGGGTCATCTAATAAATAAGAACCCCTGGCCATTTGATATAAACTATCCTTGCGGCCTGTTACAAAAATCCATTTTTTAGTATCCACTTTTAATGAATCGGCATATCGTTTTAATACCGAAACTGAATCGATTTCAGGGTTACAGGTATGTGATAGTATTTGGAAGTCGGCTTCATCCTTGTATAACATATATACATCCTTCATATTGGTATTTAGCTTGGGGCAAATGCCCTTACAGGTAGTAAAAAAGTACTCTACCACGGTGACCTTGTTTAATAAATTGGTATCGGTTACGATTTGACCATCCTGGTTGGTAAAATGAAATGGCTTCACATAACTTAAGGTGGGCATTTTTACTTTCCAATTATCGGTTCCTTTAAATAAAAAATAATAAAATGCACCCAACAAAAGGGTGAAAAACACAATGTAAACAACAAGCTTCTTAGACATATAATTTGATTTGAAAGAAATAACTCCCTTTTGGAGCATAAAGGTAATATTATTTTAGTTGCCCTATCTTTGTCCTATGTTTAAAAAATGGAATTGGGACGCGATTGGAATTGGAGCTTCTTTGGCATGTGCTATTCATTGTGCACTACTGCCCTTATTTTTTAGTAGCCTGCCTTTACTGGGAATAAATATCTTACACAATTTTCAATTTGAATTGGGGATGATATTATTGTCATTTGCCATTGGCGCCTATTCCTTGTACCATGGCTATAAAAAACACCACCACTCTTTTAAACCCATAATTTTGTTTAGTATTGGTATTGCAATTATGTTAAGCAGAATTGCGTTTAGAGAAATTGAATTGATTTTATTGTTTCCCGCTGCTTTTTTTATCATCATCGCGCATATCAATAACCACAATAGCTGCAGAATGCATAACCATGCACATGCCGATGACTGTGATCACTAATTGAATTCGAGGGTATTTAGTAAAAATTACAAGAAAAGGTTTTAGGCGAAAGTGTAAGACATAGAACCATCCTTCTCGTCTTTTAATTGTATGCCCATAGCAGTTAATTGGTTTCTAATTTTATCGCTGGTAGCAAAATCTTTTCTTGCTTTTGCATCCTTACGAATTTCAATTAATAAATCAATCACGCCTTTAAGTTGCTTTACATTGGCGCCTGCTTCAACCTTAATGCCTAATATATTTTCAATAAACAAGGTCAATTGACTTTGTACATACAACCAAGTATCCCCACTTACCGCATCAGCAGCAATATGCTTGTCCTTTAATGAATTAATGCTAGGTAATATTTCAAACATATTTGCCACTACTTTAGCGGTATTCATATCGTCGTCCATAAACACCTCTAGTTCTGTTGCCCATGTCTTTAATTGGGTATCTAAGTTTGTATCCTTTGCAGTACTAACTGTAGTAAAGCTTTGTGCTTTTAACCATTCATAGCCTTCCATTAAACGCTTTAATGCTTTTTCGGATGCTTGTAATGCTTCATTGCTAAAATCTAATGTACCTCGATACTGACTTTGTAAAATAAAAAAGCGAACCGTCATGGGAGCATACGCCTGGGTTAGTTCATGGTGATTTCCAGTGAACAATTCACTAAGCTTAATTACATTGTTATAACTCTTTCCCATCTTGCGACCGTTAATGGTAATCATATTATTATGCATCCAATAACGGGCAGGAATTTCATGATTACAAACATTGCTTTGCGCAATCTCACATTCATGATGCGGGAATTGTAGATCCATTCCACCACCATGTATATCAAAACGTTTTCCTAAATATTTAGTAGCCATCGCAGAACACTCTATATGCCATCCTGGAAAACCTTCTCCCCATGGACTTTGCCAACGCATGATATGCTCTGCTGGCGCTTTTTTCCATAATGCAAAATCAACTTTATTTTTCTTCTCTTCCTGATTTTCTAATTCACGGGTGGTTTCTAATTGCTCTTCTAAATTACGGCCACTTAAAATTCCATACGGTTGATTCTTTTTAGAATAATCCTCATTGTATTTTACTACATCAAAATAAACCGAGCCATTACTTTCATATGCATAGCCATCCTTGATGATGGTTTTAATCATTTCGATTTGCTCCACAATATGACCAGTTGCTGTAGGTTCAATACTAGGTGGCATATTGTTAAACTGTTCCATAGCCCAATGATATAAGTGCGTATACTTTTGCACCAACTCCATGGGTTCTAATTTTTCCAAAATAGCTTTGGAAGCAATTTTATCTTCGGCCTGTTTACCTTCTTCTTCAAAATGACCCGCATCGGTTATATTTCGCACATAACGGACTTTATATCCCTTATGCAGTAAATATCGAAAAACAACATCAAAAGTAATAAATGGACGCGCATGCCCTAAATGGCTTTCACCACTTACAGTAGGTCCGCAAACATACATACCCACATAAGGAGCATTAATAGGTTCGAAAACTTCTTTTTGACGTGTAAGGGAGTTGTATATTTTTAGTGCCATAATAGGACCCAAAGATATTTTATTTTAGGGAACCGGTTATTGTTTTTTTAACAATAGATCGGCCATAATCATATGGTGATCACTTAGGTTTTCGTCGGTTTGTTCCCATGATTTAACTTCCCATTTTTGATTGGCTAAAATGTAGTCTATTCTTAATAGAGGGGACAGGCCCAAATAGGTTGCACCAAACCCAAATCCCTTTGCTAAAAATGCATCCTGCCAACCTGTTGCAATTTTTTTATAAGTATACGAGTTGGGTACATCATTGAAATCACCTGTAATAATTGTTGGATAACGGCTATTATTAATTTCTTTTTCAACAATAGCTGCCTGAACGGCGCGCTCTTCAAAAGCGTGTTTCATTTTACGAACCACACCCCATTTGTTTTTAGTGGCATCGTCAATGGCATCAAAATCTTTTTGCTTAAAACGATAAGAAGCCATGTGCGTAGTATAAACGCGAATTGTATCGTCTCCTTTTAAAATAGTTGCAGCGATTAAACTTTCTTGATTTTGATATCCGAATTTTTGAACGTCAATTATTTTATATTTTGAATAAATAATGCAGCCCGAATAATACGCCAATTGTTCTGTTTGATAATCTTTTGAAAAATAAGAATAGGGATAGGCTTCACTAAAATATTGTTCATGGTTGGCTACGTCACCTTTTCTTTCATTTGTATTGTATTCCTGCATACAAATAATATCAGGACTCCATTTTTGAATGGAGTATGCAATTTCTTGGGTTCGAAGTTTTAAAGTAGTTTTTGTTTGATTGCCATTAAACCCTCGTACGTTCCAGCTAATAATGCGTAATGTGTTTTCTTTTTTATTTTTTGGAAATGTATTACCTGGATGCCATCCAAAAATTACATAAATAAATTTCCATGAAATAAGCAGGGTTACCAAGGAAAGACATGAGAGAATTGGTTTTACAGCCAACCAAAAAATGATTAATAAAAGAGAGAGTACCAATAAATAAGGAATGATTAACCCTAAAAATCCGTTCACCCAAATAAAGCTACTAGGGGTAATAAACAAAGGGTAAAGTATAAGTAGAGAAATAAAAATATTAATGGCTATTAATATTTTTTTTCCGGCCACCCGTATTGTAGATTTTTTCGCCATTAATTTTTGGGGCTTAAACTATTATTTAACAAATGTAATAGTTGATGCATCCATTTTCCTAAATCTTTGCCTCTTTTTAATAACATTACGTATACCCCTCCAGTGACTCCGCCAATGGCAATAGATAGGATTACCGATAAAGAGGTATTTACTAATGAATAACCCTGTAGTACTAAATAAATAATACCCAAAATCCATATGGGTAAACCGCCCAATAAGCTCGATAACAATTTATATTGTGGCGTTAAAACCATTGTAGCCACTACCAATGCGGTGACACTAACAGCCGCTCCTACCAATGGTTGATTGGCGCTCATGCATAAAAAGCAAATAGCACCCATTAATCCACTATAAAAATAAATTGGAAATACATGCTTATTGGCGCCTTTTACTTGAAGTACATATGTAAAAATAGAGAGCCATATCATATTTGTGAACAATGTCCAAAAACCATCATGCACCCAATTATAAACAAATAGAGACCATGGTTGATGTAACCAATCTCTTTGTAAAGTGAGCGGATAAAATATTTGATTATAAAATTGTTCTAAAGGCAGGCTTTCTAAATAGTAAATTACTTTAAGCAATCCTAAAATAACATACCCCACTAGATTAATGGCCAATAGTGCAACCAAAGCATTATTATCGGCTCCAAGTAAAGGTTTTTGGTTTTTTTCGTCTTGCATTTAATTATTTTTATAGCACTAATAAAATGTGCTGTTGTTTTTTTTCCAAATGTATACCAACACAAAACCAATCACTGCTCCACCCACATGTGCCCATCTTGCAACACCGTCGCCAGGCGCATTTTGTAACGCAGTAAATAATTCATAAGAAAAATATATAATTCCCAACCATTTTGCTTTCATGGGTAGGAAAAAATAAATGTATATATAGGTATTGGGAAATAAATATACAAATGCAATTAGGATCCCAAATACAGCACCACTTGCACCTAAGGTGGCAATATCCACCCTTGATTGAAAATACATTTCGGTAGCATGCATTAATTCATAAGACATGATACCTAAATGCAAAAATGCTGCGCCTAATCCACATAAAAAATAAAAGAATAAAAATTGTTTGGGTCCCCAAATGTTTTCAAGAATGGCTCCAAACATCCATAAAGCAAGCATGTTTCCAAAAATATGTCCAAAGCTTCCATGCATAAACATATGGGTAATTAATTGCCAGGGTTTAAACAGTGAACTTTGGTAAGCATGCAAAGCAAATGTATCTTCAAAAGAAAAACTCATGGCAGGGCCCGCTAATGTGTTTTGTGCCAAAAACACCAATGCATTAATAATTAATAAATTTTTAATGACGGGTGGTAATACACCAAAGCCAGTGGGTCTAAATTGAGTCATGTATTTTTATTTTTGAATTATCGCTTTTTTAATTGTACCACATTTTCAATATGAAGTGTGTGGGGAAACATATCAACAGGCTGAATTTTAGTGACCTCATATTTTTCATCCAAAAGCGCCAAATCTCTAGCCTGTGTCGCAGGATTACAACTAACATATACAATGATCGGGGCTTCCATTTCTAATAATTTACGAACCAGCTTTTCATGCATGCCCGCGCGTGGAGGATCGGTAATAATAACGTCTGGTTTTCCGTGGACTGCAAAAAACGCATCGTCGCAAATATCAATTACGTCCCCTGCAAAAAACGCAGTGTCTTTTAACTGATTCATTTTTGCATTTTCTTTTGCATCCTCAATGGCATCAGCCACAAATTCTACACCCACAATTTTTTTAGCTTGTTTGCTGCAAAAAATACCAATACTACCAGTACCACAATATAAGTCATAAACCACTTCTTTTCCAGTGAGCACTGCAAAATCGCGTGTTACTTGGTATAACTTTTCAGCTTGATTGGAGTTGGTTTGAAAAAAAGATTTTGGACTAATTTTAAAAGCAAAGTCTTCTAACATTTCGGTAATGAATCCCTTTCCAAAAAATACTTGTGGCACTAAATCCTGCATACTATCATTGCGCTTAGTATTAATAGTATATAATAGGGTGGTGATTTGTGGAAATTGTTTCAACAATAAATTTAAAAGCGCTTCTCTTTTTTCAACATCCTCGTATCCTAATATTAAATTCACCATCCATTCTCCACCCTTCGTATTGCGTACAAACATGTTTCGCAACCATCCTTGGTGTTGTTTAATATTATAAAAAGGCATCTGATTTTCAATCGCAAAATTAACTACTGCCTTTCTCATTAAATTGGTGGGCTCTTCTTGTAAATAACAGGTGTCAATCTCTACCACTTTTTCAAAAAAGCCTCTTGCATGAAAACCACCCGCACCCGGCGCTCTAATAGCTTCTGTTCCTGCAGCCTTCATGGCTTTAAATTCCTCAAAGGGTATAAATTTTTCAGTAGCAAAAGTATATTCTACTTTATTTCTATAGCCCTCTGTTGGCGTTGCCCCCAAAATAGGGAGAATCTCTGGCAGAGCCACTTTTGCAATTCGGGTTAAATTATCAACTACCTGTTTATGTTTATACTTTAATTGCTGCTCATATGGTAACATCTGCCATTGGCAGCCACCACAAACGCCAAAATGACTACAAAAAGGTTTTACTCTAATGTCCGAATAACTATGAAAGTGTTTTGCAAAACCTTCGGCCCAGTCGGCTTTGTTTTTTTGCAATTGAATATCTACCAGGTCACCGGGTACTGCACCTTCAACAAAAATGACTTTACCATCAACCCTTGCCAGGGATTTTCCCTCAGCTGCATAGTCCTCGATAAGGACCTTTTCTAATACGGGCTTTTGTTTAGTTTTTCTCACAGGGGCAAAGGTACTCAACCCAACTTATATTTAAAGTAAATGGCAGTATAATTTAACTTGTGGAATTAATTTATATTTTTACAACATGAGAAAAATATTGATAGCTGCATTATTCGTCCCCCTTATTTCTATAGCACAAACTAAAAAAACCAACGGGGTTACAAGCCCGTTAGGAAGATCCATTCAAATTAGCTTAAAACCCTATCCAAAGGATACAAAAATATACATAGGTACCAATTATGGGAATAGTAAGGTATTGGCAGATTCATGTGTGTTAAATGAAAAAAGCGAGGGTGTGTTTAAGGCGAAAGAAAAATTAACACCTGGTATTTATTTTGTCATTTCTCCCAAAATGAGCATTTTATTTGATTTCTTAGTTGACGACGTTCAACAGTTTAAAATAAGTGCAGATACCAATGATTTAAAAAATGTAGCTATCACAGGTTCCAAAGAGAATGACATGTTTAAGAGTTATTCTCAAGGAATCAATAATATGTTTGTTGAATTAAATGAAATAGAACAAAATTTTAAAGCGTCAAAAACAGCTAAGGATTCTAGCTTTTATAAAGAATCCTACATTGCCAAAGACAAGGCCATAAAACAAAAAAGGCGCAATTTTATTGCAGAAAATCCGGGATCAATGATGAGTTTTTTATTAAACACCATGGAAGTTCCCGAAGCACCTAGCATTCCCATTGTGAATGGAAAAGCGGATTCATTATATCCATATCGTTATGTAAAAGATCATTATTGGGATAATGTTGTTTTTAATGACAATCGTTTATTAAGAACTCCTTTTTTTGAAAATAAATTAGATGAATATTTTAGAAATTATGTTTCAAGAGAACCAGACTCTATAATTAATGAAATACAATACATGTTAACGGTAGCAAAAACAGGAAAAGAAATTTATCCTTTTTTACTTTTTAAGTTTACCAATAAATATATTAGTCCGGAGTTTATGGGACAGGACAAAGTGTTTGTACATATTTATCAAAACTTTTTTGCAAAGGGAGATACTGTATTGTTAAGTGATGCTTCTAAAAAATCACTCAAAGAGCGCGCGTACAGTTTAATGGCCAATCAATTGGGTTTACCAGCACCAATATTGGTTTTAAATGATGTTAATGAAAAACGTTTTTCTTTACACAACACAAAAGCAACTTTTACTTTTATCGCATTTTGGGATCCCACTTGCAGCCATTGTAAAGTTGAAATTCCTAAGTTAGATTCAATGTATAAAGCAAGTTGGATAAAGCATGATGTAAAATTAATTGCAGTAAATACCAATACCAAAGAAATGGCTGCTTGGAAAACCTTTATAAAAGAACAACATTTGGATGCTTGGATTAACGCTTATCAAACTGAAGAAGATTTAAATAAAGAAATATCCGAAGGTAAGCCAACCACTATTAGACAGCTTTATGATGTATATAAAACACCAACATTTTATTTATTAGACAAGGATAAAAAAATTGTTGCGAAAAATTTATCAATTGAACAGTTTAATGATTTTATACAAGCAACACTCAAAAAATAATATTATATCAAATAAAAAAGGAGTCTTTTAAGACTCCTTTTTTATGATAATTTTTAGGGTTTACATTAAAACACTGCGGCCACAACATCCTTTACCACTTTTGGTTTTCCTAAAGTATAATAGTGTAAAACGGGTACACCGGCTGCTTTTAACTCCTTGCTTTGTTGTATTAACCACTCCGTACCCACTTGCTCACATGCTTCGTCAGTAGTAGCTGCTTGCATTGCATTTCTTAAATCGGCAGGAATATCTACATAAAAAATATTTGGCAAAACAGTGAGTTGTTTTTTATTGGTGATGGGTTTTAAACCTGGTATAATTGGAACGTTAATTCCTATGCTTCTACAAGCTTCTACATATTCAAAATATTTTTTGTTGTCAAAAAACATTTGCGTCATTATGTATTGCGCGCCTGCATCTACCTTGTCTTTCGCTATTTGTAAATCAAATTCCATGCTAGGTGCTTCAAAATGTTTTTCTGGATAACCCGACACCCCCATACAAAAATTGGTCTTGCTCCCATTCACGATTTCTTTATCTAGGTAGTCACCATTGTTCATATTAACCACCTGTCTCAACAAATCAATTGCTTGTTGATTGCCATTGGGTTCGGGAACAAAAGTTTTTTGTCCTTTTTCTGCATCACCTCTTAACACCAACACGTTATCGATGCCCAAAAATTGTAAGTCAATTAATGCATCCTCTGTTTCTCTTTTGGAAAATCCCCCACAAATAATATGTGGAACCGCGTCTACATTATAATGATTCATAATGGCTGCACAAATGCCCACCGTTCCTGGACGCTTTCTAACGTCAACTTTTTCTTCAACCCCAGCCTCATTTTTACGCACAATCGTTTCACTTCGGTGATAGGTTACGTTAATCCAAGAAGGTTTGAACTCCATTAATGGGTCAAGGTGATCATATATATAGGAAATGGTCTTTCCTTTTAAGGGTGGTAATACCTCAAAGGATACCAATGTGTCTTTTGCTTTTGCCAAATGTTCGGTAACGTGCATAATCTTAGTTTTCTCTTAGCCAAATTAAATAGGTGGCAAAAATACTTAATATTAGTAAGTGATGGATGCTAAAGATAGATTTACCCTTATTTTTGTATAAATATACACTGTGATACTTGCTATACATACCGATAAGCTTATTAAGCAATATAAGAACCGACGCGTTGTGGATCAGGTGAGCATTTCGGTGAAACAAGGTGAAATTGTAGGATTATTAGGACCCAATGGAGCCGGCAAAACAACTACTTTTTATATGGTAGTGGGTTTAATTGCGCCTGATGAGGGCCGCGTGTTTTTAAATGATGAAGACATTACAAAATTACCTATGTACAAGAGGGCTCAAATGGGCTTAGGCTATTTACCTCAAGAAGCAAGTGTCTTTAGAAAATTATCAGTTGCCGATAATATCATGGCAGTTTTAGAAATGACCAAACTAACAAAAGGGGAAAGAGCATACAAACTAGAATCTCTTTTAGATGAATTTAATTTACACCATGTAAGAAACAATAATGGCGATAGTCTAAGCGGCGGAGAACGTCGTCGTACCGAAATTGCGCGCGCCTTGGCAGTGGATCCCAAGTTTATTTTATTAGACGAACCCTTTGCTGGCGTGGATCCTATCGCAGTTGAAGATATTCAATCTGTAGTAGCTCGACTTAAATTAAAAAACATTGGAATTTTAATTACCGATCATAACGTAAACGAAACACTATCTATTTGTGACCGTGCTTATTTATTAATTGAAGGTAAAATTTTTAAACATGGAACGGCCGAAGAGCTTGCCGAAGACGAACAAGTAAGAAGATTATACCTGGGAACAAATTTTGAATTAAAGCGTAAGGATTGGATTATTGAAATGGGTCAAAAAGGCTAATTTATTTAGCTGCTTGGCGTATATTGTGTAACGCCTATGAAAATATTTAGCCCTGCACTTTCTAGACTAGCACGCTTACGTTACTGGCGTATTGAGCATTGGGAACAAAATCCCGTTAGTGCCCAACGCGAAGTATTGCAGGATCTTATTACCCATGGTCAATACACCCAATTTGGGAGACAGTATCAGTTTGCCGAAATTTTTAATATTAGAAAATTTAAAGAAAGGGTTCCTATTCATGAATACGAGGATCTTAAACCCTATATCGATAAAATACTAGCAGGAGAGGAATCTGTTTTATGGAATACGCCTGTTGAATGGTTTGCAAAAAGTAGTGGCACCACCAACGATAAGAGCAAGTTTATTCCTTTGACCACAGAAAGTATTGAAGAAAATCATTTTCATGGATCCAAGGATGTGCTTACTATATATTATAATGCATTGCCAGAAAGTGATTTATTAACAGGTAAGGGTTTGGTTATTGGGGGCTCGCATCAAGTACATCCATTAAAAGATAATTTTAAATATGGTGACCTTAGTGCAGTTTTATTACAAAACTCTCCTTTTTGGTCCACCTTTATAAGAACACCTGAGCTTTCCATAGCGCTGATGGATGAATGGGAAACAAAAATTGAAAGCCTAGCACAAAGTACTATCAATGAAGACGTAACTTCTATTTCCGGCGTACCTACTTGGACCATGGTGTTGTTAAAAAGAATTTTAGAGATTTCGGGAAAGCAAAATATTAAAGAAGTTTGGCCCAATTTTGAATTATACATTCATGGTGGTGTTTCGTTTACACCGTATAAAAACGAATTTAATAAGTTGATTGGGCCGGGTTGTAATTACCTCGAAATTTATAATGCTAGTGAAGGATTTTTTGCAGCGCAGGACAGGGTGAAGGAAGAGGGTATGTTGCTTTTTTTAGAACACGGCATATTTTATGAATTCATGCCTATTGAAGAATATGGAAAAGAGAATCCAACAACCATTGGATTAAATAAAGTAGAGTTGGGAAAGAATTACGCCATTGTAATTAGCACAAATGGTGGGTTGTGGAGGTACTTAGTGGGTGATACCATTCAGTTTACTACGCTTTCTCCTTTTAGAATTAAAGTATCTGGAAGACTAAAGCAATATATTAATGCATTTGGTGAAGAGGTGATTGCTGACAATACCGATAAAGCAATTAGTGAAGCTTGTGCAACTTTTGGGCTAAGCTTAATTGATTATACTGCAGCTCCGGTTTATATGTCAGATAAAAGTTCAGGAGCACATGAATGGTTAATTGAATTTGAAAAACCACCTGCAGATATAAATGCTTTCACTATTTGTTTAGATAAAAATTTGCAATCCTTGAATAGTGATTACGAGGCCAAGCGACACAAGGATATTGCATTAGGTTTGCCCAAAATCACTGCTGCAAAAAAAGGATGTTTTCAAAAATGGTTAAAACAAAAAGGGAAATTAGGAGGACAACATAAAGTACCCCGGCTATCGAATGAAAGAAAATTTATTGAA
>JALQXE010000128.1 GCA_023263235.1 Sediminibacterium sp.
AATGTGCGTATTTCATAAAATGCTCTTAACAGAAAAAACCCCCAATCTGGGGGCTTTGGGTGAGGTCCCGAGCGGATTCGAACCGCTGTAGAAGCTTTTGCAGAGCTCTGCCTAGCCACTCGGCCACAGGACCTTTTCGGGACGCGAAAATAACACAAAGAAGTTAATTATAAAAGAATTTTACAACTAATACGATTTAAACGACATTTGTACTATAAATAATAACAATATGTCGGCAATTGGCGCTTCTGAACTCATTATTAACGACCGCGGTGCGGTTTATCACTTAAATGTAAGACCCGAGGAAATAGCGGATACCGTTATTACTGTTGGTGACCCCGAAAGAGTAGCTAGTGTAAGCAAATATTTTGATCGTATTGAATTCAAATGCGAGCACAGAGAATTTATTACCCACACTGGTTATATTGGCAATAAGCGAATTTCAGTTTTAAGTACTGGCATTGGCCCAGATAATATTGACATTGCTTTAAATGAAGTAGATGCGCTGGTAAATATTGATTTTAACACAAGAACGCTAAACAAAGAACATAAATCAGTTTCAATTATTAGAATGGGTACATGCGGTTCCTTGCAAGGTGAAGTGGGCGTAGATCAATTAGTAGCTGGCACACATGGTTTAGGCATTGACAATTTATTACACTTTTACAAGTTAGAAAACAATTCCGAAGAGCAAGCTATTCTCTCTGCATTTGAACAACATACTCAAATAACCAATCATCATATTCATCCCTATATTGCAAGCGCTAGTGCTGGATTAATTAAACATTTTAGTGAAGGATATAGTCATGGCATTACCGTTACATGTCCTGGATTTTATGGACCACAAGGACGTATTTTACGACTTCCATTAAGTATGCCAAAATTGGTAGATCAAATGACAAGTTTTAAATACGGCAACCACCATATTGCAAATTTTGAGATGGAAACAAGTGCGATTTATGGCTTGTGTAATTTATTAGGACATCAATGCTTAAGTATCAATGTGATTATAGCAAATAGAGTGAAAAAGGAATACAGTAAGGATATGGCAAGTGCAGTGGATCGCATGATTCAAAAAACTTTAGGTATTATAGCAACCATTTAATTTGTGTTTATGAATATTAATTTCTCTAAATACCAGGGTACAGGAAACGATTTTGTGATAATTGATAACCGAGATGGAAGCATTTCATTATCGAATGAACAAATTGCTTTCTTGTGTGATCGCCGATTTGGTATTGGGGCAGATGGATTAATGTTATTAGGAATCGCAAACGGTTATGATTTTTCCATGACATACTATAATGCTGATGGAACGGAAGGAACCATGTGTGGTAATGGAGGAAGATGCCTGGTTCAATTTGCACACGACAATGGAATTATAAAGGAACATTATACATTTATTGCCATAGATGGTCCACATGAAGCCTCAATTCATGACAATGGATGGGTGCACTTAAAAATGAGTGATGTAATTGCAGTAGAAAGTGGTGCCGATTACTTTGTTACAAACACGGGATCTCCCCATTATATTAAATGGGTAGATGATATTGAAAACTTTGAGGTATTTAATGAGGGTAAAGCCATTAGATACAATGAAAGATTTAGCAAAGAAGGTATAAATGTAAATTTTGTACAACATCAAAAGGATCATTTATTTGTGCGTACTTATGAAAGAGGCGTTGAAAATGAAACCTATAGCTGTGGAACAGGAGTAACTGCAGCAGCTATCATTTCCTGTCTCCAAAAGGAAGGCGAACATGATATTCAAATACAAACTCTAGGGGGGAAATTAGCAGTACATTTCAACAACCTTGGAGGAGGACACTTTAACCATATTTGGTTAAAAGGACCTGGTACTTTTGTTTATAAAGCGAGTATACAATTAAAATAATTTTTTCAATGGCATTGTTTAACGTGAGGGTATATGGAATTTTAATTGACGAACAAGAAAGATTATTAGTGAGTGATGAATTTATTCGTGGAGCCTACATTACTAAATTACCTGGAGGCGGACTTGAAATTGGCGAAGGTACAAGAGATGGCTTAGCAAGAGAATTTATGGAAGAGGCTAATTTAGCAGTTTCCGTTGGCGACCATTTTTACACCACAGATTTTTTTCAAATATCTGCCTTTAACAATACCGATCAAATTATTTCTATTTATTATTATGTACACGCAAGCGACACAAATAAAGTAATCGCAAAAGAAAAAGCCTTTGATTTTTTACCAGAAGAGGTTGCCGATAAAAATTCCACAGCCGAGCATTTAAGATGGATTCCTTTAAGTGAATTAAGCGTGGCTAGTATGACGCTACCCATTGATAAAGTAGCCATTAAAATGCTATTAGAAATGAAGGGTTTTTAAATTTCATTTTCAACCCCCATCGCTGCCAATTTCATTTTTTTAGCAGTGTCATGTCCTACATATTTTTCAATGCGTGATTGTATGAAGGCAATAGCGGGTGTTAAAATGATGGCCATTGAAAATTTGTACATATAATTCACCACACAAACTGCCATAACAAAGGCCCAGGACCAATTGTTTCCTAGTTTAAAAGCAATTACCAACACTACAAAACTATCTACTAATTGTGAAACAAGGGTTGAACCCGTTGCTCTTAGCCATGGCATTTTCTCTCCTGTTACTTTCTTTATTTTATGAAACACCATTACGTCAATTAACTGACTCACCAAAAAGGCAACCAAGCTTCCTAAAATAATCCACATACCTTGACCAAAAATGGCTTCAAATGCATTTTGCATACTAGGCACCCCGTTATCCACTTTTGAGCTTACCCAAAAAGCAGCGGGTGCAATGCGCATGGCTAAATAAAACATTAAGAAAGCATAAACAATTAAGCACACGGCAATGATACTGATTCTTTTCACAGCTTTAGGGCCATAATATTCATTTACAATATCGGTAATCACAAATTCTAATGGCCATAATAACACACCACACGTTAAATTAAAGGATAAGCCCGATTGTCCAAAAATAGTAAGGTTTGCAGGGGCAAAACCAAATACCCCTTCTAATGAAAATATCTTTCCACCAATACATTCTGCAATAAGTGCGTTTGCTACGAAAAATGCAGTGATGGCTATGAATAGCTTGGTAGGTTTATCTTTAAGAATGGTGTTAATCATGTAGGATTAAATAAGGGCGAATAAGATTTGTGTTAATAACATACTTAGAACCATAATTGTTTGCCAAATAGGTATATCTACACTTGTTTTTCTCAATTTTGAGACCATTAACCAAATAGCAAAGCAAATATTAACAACAGGGGACATTTCCAAACCCAATACGGCAATAAAATTGGCTAAAAAATCGGGCATTTTAAACCATTTCAATAACATCTTCATTAAGGTAAGCAAAAAGGCAATATTGCAAATAATGGCCAACCTTGCTAAGAAAGCAAAAAAAGATTTATTAAAAACATTCCCCATAATTGTGAATTGTTTACAAGATAAGAAAATTACTTAAAAAGCCTTTTTAGTTGTAGGTTTGTGACTATAATTTATTTGTATGGTAAAGAATTTATTAAAGTCGGCGCTACCCCATTTAATCGCAGTTGCAGTATTTGCATTAGTGGCTATTGTTTATTGTAGACCAGCATTGGAAGGAAAAGTATTACAACAATCGGATAATATTCAGTGGAAAGGAATGAGCCATAGCCAGCAAATGGAATCAGATGCCACAGGAAAAGTGCCTCTATGGAACAATGGGATGTTTGGGGGCATGCCTGGATATATGATCATGATGCCTAAATTATACAACGATGTTCCATATTATTTTTCACAGGCATTAACCCTTGGTTTACCAAAGCCAATCAACTTTTTTGTGTTGGCCTGCATATGTTTTTACATCTTATCAATTGTAGTTGGAGCAAATCCATTTATTGGCACTCTCACTGCATTAACTTATGCATTTTCAACCTACAACCCAATTATTGTCTCCGTAGGTCATGATACTAAAATGATGGCAATAGCATTATTGCCGGGTGTTATTGCGGGGGTTATGTTGCTTTTTAATAAAAAGTATTTGGCAGGAGTAGTCGTAACCAGTTTATTTGTTGGCGCCCTAATAACTACCAAGCACTATCAAATTGCTTATTATACAATTTTGATTATTATTTTCTCTAGTATTGCTTTTGCTATTAAAACAATTGTAGAAAAAGATTTTAAACACTTAATACTAGTAACCTTATTAGGAATAAGTGCTGGGCTATTAGGCGTGGGGTCAAATATTATCAATTTAAAAACAGATGCTGAATATAGCGCGCGCAGTATTCGTGGCGGAAGTCAATTGCCAGCGAAAGGTACAGGCTTAGTAAACGACAAAGGCCTAGGAAAAGATTACGCTTTAAGTTATAGCTACCAATTAATGGAGCCATTTGTATTAATGGTGCCTAAGTTATATGGTGGCAGTTCGGATCACTTAGAAATAGCGGAAGAGAAGTCGAAGATTGTCGAATTAGGAATTCAAGATTTTAGAGGATTTTATTGGGGCGGAATTGTAGAAGGCACTGCAGGTCCAGCTTATGCTGGAATTGTGATTATAGTTCTTGCTTTGTTTTCGTTGTTTGTAATTAAAAAAGAATATGGTATTTGGATTATATCCTTATTCGCATTTACTGTCTTATTAAGTTATGGAAAGTACTTTGTCAGCTTTAACTATTGGATGCTCGATCATTTACCTGTCTATAACAAATTTAGAGCTCCTAGCATGATAAGTGTTGTACAAATTTTCCTTATCAGCTATACAGCGCTGTTGGGTATGAATGAAATAATCAAATCGGAAAATTTAAATAAACTAAATAAACCCTTCAAAAAAACATTAATTCTATTTAGTATTATTTTTTCAATTTTAATCATATTTTATATTTCTTCTGATTTTAAAGGTGGCGGCCAAGTGGATTCCTATTTAATGAATACTGCAAGCAAAGCAAAAGATGTACAATCTCAAACAGAAGCATTTAATATTTATAGCGCTTTAAAAACAGATAGACAATCTATTTTATTTGACAGTCTTATTAAATCAATTTTACTTTCTATTGCTACACTTGCATTGCTTTGGGTATTTTTGTTAGAAAAAATAAAGACATTGAATTATAAAATATTCTTTTCTATTTTAACAATCATTGGATTATTTGATTTAATGAGCACAAATTCAACCTATTTAAACGCCGAAAGTTTTAGTGACAAAGAGGAAACTAATGATACCTTCCTATTAGCTAAACAAGCGGATATAGAAATTCAAAAAGATAAATCAGATTTTAGAGTATTAGATTTAAGAAGCGGAGATATTGGAAGTGTATTCAATGGCGGCGCCATCACAGCATATTTTCATAAAACCATTGGTGGTTACCACCCAGCCAAATTAAGTTTAACACAGGATTTAATTGAAAACCAGTTGTACAATTTTCCAAATTGCATGCCTTCATTAAATATGTTGAATACAAAATACATTATAGACCAACAAGGACGTCCTAATCTTAATCCAGATGCATTAGGTTCCGCTTGGTTTGTAAAAGGGATTCAATTCGCAAAAGATCCAACTGCAGAAATGAATGCATTGACCAATCTAAATGTTAAAGATTCTGCAGTGATGAATATTGCCAACCAAAAAAACATTGCGGGAATTAACGGATACGATTCAAATGCTTCCATAAAATTGATTTCAAAATCAAATGATGTTTTGCAATATCAGGCCAATACAAAAAATACACAAATCGCAGTATTTAGTGAAATATATTACGATAAAGGCTGGAAAGCATACATAGATAACCAAGAAGCCCCCATTTTGAAGGCTAACTATTTGTTAAGATCTGTTGTGATTCCTGCCGGTGCACATACTGTGAAATTTGAGTTTAAACCAGACGCCTATTACGGTAATATATTGTATGCACAAATTTGTCAATGGCTAAATATCCTGCTGATATTAATTCTTATAGGAACGTGGATTAAAAAATACAATACAACCCAAAAAGAGGCATAAAACTAAGTTAGCATTAACCTATTACAATCCAGTTTTTAGGATATAAATGAGTAGCATCTCCAAAATGTGCTTTATACCATTTTTGAGGTGCTACTACTATTTTATTTACATTTTGGTTTAAGT
>JALQXE010000013.1 GCA_023263235.1 Sediminibacterium sp.
TACACGTGCAATAACCGCTCTAATATTTTCACCCTTCTTAAAAAAGTCTTGAGGAATTTGCTCCGTTTTAGGAAGAATTAACTCATTTCCTTCTTCGTCTAATAACAGAACTTCTTTTTTCCAAACTTGATAAATTTCTGCATTGATGATTTCTCCAATACGATCAGAATATTTTTTAACTAAAGCGTTTTTCTTTAAGTCATTAATACGCGATGCTAATGTTTGCTTTGCAGCTAAAATAGCACGACGTCCAAAATCATAAATATTTACTTCTTCTAACAATTCTTCACCTATCTCAAAGTCAGGCTCTATCTTGATTGCATCAGAATAAGAAACTTCAGCCAATGGATTATCTACATCATCATCGGGTCTTATTTCACGACGACGAATTATTTCCAAGTCACCTTTTTCAGCGTTTACGATAACGTCAAAATTTTCGTCGCTTCCGTATTTTTTTCTTAACAAAGTTTTGAATACATCTTCTACCACTTTCATCATAGTAGGACGGTCAATGCTTTCTGCGTCTTTAAACTCCTGAAAGGCTTCAATCAAATTTATACTTGCCATAACATAATTTTTTTTCAAGCTGCTTGCTTGATGATTTGTTAAAATTGAATTTGAACTATTGTTGATTTAATATTTTCAAACGGAATAAGCAATTGTTGCTGGGTTGCTTTTTTACCCTTTCCTTCTGTCCACTCAATAATAATATCTGCTTCTGCTACTGTTGTTAATGTACCTTCCTTTTTAGTACCATCTAACATCTCCACTTCTACCTTTCTGCCTATATTTTTATTATACTGTCTTTTTAATAACAAAGGTTCGTCCACACCAGGCGAAGAAACTTCTAAAGCAAAATCGCCCTCTGGAAACCAACCTGCTTCTTCAATGGTTCTGTATAATTTACGGTTAAAGTAAATACACTTTTGAATAGGCAATCCATTATCTCCATCCAAGTAAACTCTAATAATATGCCCTGGCTTTACCTTAACCCATACCAAAAAAACTTCGGGATCCTCTACTAATAGAGGTTCGATAATACCAATAACCCTTTCTTTTAAATCGTTTACTTCCATAGTTTAAAAAGAAGAAGGGAACGATTTCGTTCCCTTCATTTCTCTGCTTATTCTGGAACAAAGGTAATAAAAGGGGATGAAATAACCCAATAATATTGCCTAGGCCCTTATTTTTGCAATATGATGAAGATGTTACTATATGGATTACTGGTGTATTTCTTATATAAGGTAATCTTTGAAATTGTGGTTCCAGTGAGCAAGGGCGTAAAAACGGTGCGTCAAAACATGGAACAAATGCAACGCCAGCAAGCTGAAGCGTTCAAACAAGCGCAAAATGCAGCTTCGTCCAAAGGGCCAAATTCTAACGGAAATAGTACTGCTGCACCTAAAAAAGAAGCGCCAATTGAAGCAGAATACATTGATTTTGAAGAAGTTAAGAAAAAATAGTCACTGAATCTCCCCTACTTAACCAATAATAAGGTCCTTTTCGACCCTCATTCCTGGTTGTAAATATAAAACCTGCAATCCTACCGAGGCTGCCGCAATTACGTTAGGTTCGTTGTCGTCTATAAAAAGGGTTTCTGCTGCAATCAAGCCTTCTTTTTCCAAAATAAATTGAAAAGAGGCCGGATCCGGCTTCCTTTGTCCCATTTGATGTGAATAATAGGGTGTTTTAAACAAATTTTCAAAGTTTCCACCTATTTCCAATTCAAATTGGGGTATAAAATAGTCGTAATGAATTTGGTTAGTGTTCGAATACAAAAATGTCTGGTACTTATTATTGTTGGCCCTTACCCATTCTATGCTCTCTTTTCTATAACCCACAAGCAAAGCATTCCATGCATTAATGATTTGGGTATGCGACAAATTCAAATTATATAAAGTATTGAAGCCTTTACAAAAATCTTCTTCGGTGATGATCCCTTTTTCCAAATCGAAAAATATTTGATCGGATTTATTTAATGTAAAATGATTTTCAAAATTAGGAATTCCTAAGGCCTTAAATGCTCCATACATTTTTACAAAATCAATATCATATAACACGTTGCCTAAATCAAAAATTAAATGCTTAGTATGAGACATATATTTATTTTAAACTTTCATGAAGGTAAACAAAGCTTTGAAATATTTGTACATTTGAAATATGAAACAAAATTTAGCACACGTAGCAGTAGTAGTAAGAGACTATGACGAAGCCATTGCATATTATACGCAAATACTAGGATTTACATTAATTGAGGATACTGTTTTATCTGCAACAAAAAGATGGGTAATGGTACAGCCCTTTGGCGCAGAAAATGGTTGTACATTATTGCTTGCAAAAGCAGCCACACCAGAACAAGAAAAACATATTGGATATCAAACCGGTGGTCGCGTATTTTTATTTTTGTACACCGATAATTTTTATAGAGACTTTGAAAATTATTCAGCAAAAGGTGTTGAATTCACTATTGCACCTCATGTGGAAGACTATGGTACCGTTGCAGTTTTCAAGGATATCTATGGAAACTTATGGGACTTAATTGAACCGGTAAAAAAGTAAAAAATGAAAAAAGTATTGATATTGGGTGCCAATGGAATGACCGGTGATTTAATTTTACAAAAATGTTTACAATCAAAGGACATAAATGAAGTTATTACCATCACTAGAAAATCACTGCAATTAAACCATCCTAAACTTACTAGCATTATTCATGATGATTTTTTAAATGTTAACGCTATAAGTTCCTACTTTGAAAATATTGATATTTGTTACTATTGCCTTGGGGTGTATACAGGAGCCGTTCCAAATGATTTATTTTTTCAAATTACAGTGGATTATACTAAAGTGGTTGCAGATCAATTAAAACAAAAAAGTCCCAATGCTTGTTTTTGCTTTTTAAGTGGAATGGGTGCCGATTTGTCTGAAAAAAGTAAAATGCCTTTTGCAAAAGCAAAGGGCATTGCGGAAAATTATTTACTACAACTTGGTCTTAACAAATTAGTTATTTTCAGACCTGGCTATATTTATCCTGTTAAAAAAAGGAAAGAACCCAATTTCTTCTATACGCTTAGCCGTTTCCTGTATCCTGTTTTGAAAATAATATACCCGGGTATTGGCTTGAGTTCGGAACAACTTGCCAACGCTATGTTTAAAGCTGGTTTTACACCAGCTCCAAGTGTTATTTTAGAGAATAATGCAATTAAAAAATTTAACGTTTCATAGCAGCAGCCATATACTTACAAGCAGCATCCCCTTTATTTAATTCGTTTTGAATATTGGCTTGTGAAACTTCATCTCTATTTTGACTTAGCTTAAACACATGTTGCAAGTCCTGTACAACAATATCAAAGGAATAAATGGCTTTCATATTTTGTTCCATATACTCCTTGGATAAATTTTTAACTTGCGTTGGTGCATTTGAATCTTTTTCAAAATGCAAAGTAAGCTCTGTTAACAATTTAAATAAATGTGCTTGATCTTTTATTTCTAACTGCCCCTTAGCATGAACAGTTTGATAGTTCCAAGTGCTGCCCATATTTTTTGTTGTGTACCAATTCGCACTAACAAAAGCGGATGGTGCAGAAAAAATAACGAGTACATTTTTATTCAATTCAAATGCAGTTGAGTGATCCTGCTTTCTCATGAGATGTCCACTAATCGTTATTTTTTCATCTTCAACTTTTAATAACACCGGTATATGTGTTGCAACTGGGAACCCATTCGCATCAACACCACAAATGGTTACGAAGGGATTTGCTTGCATGAAGTTTATCAGTTCCTGATGATTATTTGCTTTAAAATAAGAGATATCGTACATAAAATAATTTTTAAAGTGGCAATGTAGTAGTTGTTTTTATTTCATCCATTACAAACAAACTATTTATATGCGCTACCATAGGAAGTACCGCTAGTTTTTCTTGATAAAATTTATTATAGGTTTCCACATCCTTTGAAACTACCTTGATATAATAATCAAAGCTGCCCGAAACCAAACTACAAGAAACAATTTCATCGAATTGTAAAATAATTTGTTCGAACTCAGCAAAGTTATTTTTAGTTTGTTTGTCCAGCGTAACATGGCAAAATACCACCATCCCTAAATCAATTTTTTTTCGATTGATTAAAGCAACATAATTCGCAATCACGCCTTCCGCTTCTAATCGTTTGATTCTATCATGGGTAGGACTCACCGATAAATTAATTTCAGCACTAATATCCTTAAGGGTAGCCAAGGCATTTCTTTGAAGGATCCTTAGAATGGCCAAATCAATGTTGTCTAAATTCATTGTAGTTTAATTAAGCGTAATTATTTCGGTAAACTAGTAAAATTTCATTCGAATTTACTGTATTTTTCTATAAATACACATATTTATAGTATTTTTTACTGTATTTATTCAATATTAAAATAATATTTTCTTTTTGATGAACTTTATGCAGTAATAAAATTAAATACTATGATTATTGGTTGCCCAAAAGAAATTAAAATTCAAGAGTACAGAGTGGGTTTAACACCTGAGGGTGTAGACGCTTTAGTAAGACAGGGTCATGAAATATATATTGAAACCAATGCCGGTGCAGGTTCAGGTTTTTCTGACGAAGCCTATAAAATGGTGGGCGCTCAAATTTTGGCTACCGCTAAAGAAGTTTATGACATCGCAGAAATGATTGTGAAAGTAAAAGAACCTTTAGCTGCAGAATATGGCTTAATTAAATCTGGTCAAATTTTATTTACTTATTTCCACTTTGCTGCTTCTAAAGAATTAACAGAAGCAATGATGAAAACGCATGCTGTATGTATTGCTTATGAGACAGTGGAATTAGCAGATGGATCTTTACCATTATTAGTGCCTATGTCGGAAGTGGCAGGGAGAATGGCTATTAATGTTGGAGCTTATTATTTGGGAAAACCATTTGGTGGAAAAGGAAAATTATTAGGTGGTGTGCCAGGTGTAAAACCTGCAGAGGTATTAATTATTGGTGGTGGAATCGTGGGAACACAGGCTGCTAAAATGGCTGCAGGTTTAGGTGCGAATGTTACCATCATGGATACTAATTTATCTAGACTAAGATATTTGAGTGATGTAATGCCAGCGAATGTAGTAACTCAATATTCAACTTTATTGGCAATCAAAGACAAATTGCCTACAACCGATTTATTAGTTGGTGCAGTTTTATTACATGGCGCAAAAGCACCACACTTGGTGAAAAAAGAAGATTTAAAATTAATGGAAGCTGGTTCTGTAATTGTGGACGTGGCAGTAGATCAGGGCGGATGTATAGAAACATGTAAACCAACCACACACGAAAATCCAGTTTTCACAATAGACAATGTAATTCATTATTGCGTTGCTAATATGCCAGGTGCAGTTCCTCAAACAAGTACGCGCGCTTTAACACAAGCCACTTTACCATATGCAATTTCAATTGCCAAATGATCACACATCAAAACCGCGTCCAGCCGACGGTTATCCATTTGTG
>JALQXE010000056.1 GCA_023263235.1 Sediminibacterium sp.
TTAAAAATAAAAACTTGAATAATGCAAAGTAAAATAACATAATGGTAAACCAGAGCCAAAAACTTCCCATGGTAATAAAAAATCCAAGTAAATCACTGTCAATTGTATCTACCCAAGTTTTTAATCCTGTTTTTAATATAATCCATTCAATAAATGCACTAGATGTTTGACTAAAATAAGTGATACCCAATACAAAAAGAAATGCATAAATTATGCCAGGCAATATCATCCATTTCCACATGCGATGTTGCATGATGAATTGATGTGCTTGAAAATAGGCACGAACCGAAATGATAAGTTCTTTGAGCAATGAATTGATTTTGCAGTAAAGATACGAAGTCCTTTATTAGGATTGCATTTTGGTTCCATAAGCTAAATCCCCTGCATCTCCTAAGCCAGGAATGATATAACTATGGTCATTTAAAGTATCATCAATATCGCCACACCAAATAGGAATATTTTTACCCAAGGCTGCTTCTAAGGTTTCAATACCTTTTTTGCTTGCGATGGCAACTACGATATGCAATTCCTTTGGAGTTTGATTTTTTGTAATGGCTTTAATGGTTTCAACTAATGAGGCACCGGTAGCCAACATAGGGTCGGATACAATCACCACACGATTGTTCAAATCTGGACAACTTAAATATTCGATACTTATTTCGAAACTACCATCGGCATGATGCTTTCTATAGGCAGAAATAAAAGCATTATCTGCTTTATCAAAATAGTTTAACATTCCTTGATGTAATGGTAAGCCAGCTCTCAGGATAGTAGCCAATACGGGCTGTTCTGCTAACACTTTTGATTGATGTATGCCTAGTGGGGTAGTTGTTGGAACTATTTTATTGGACATATGCTTACTCATCTCATAAGCTGCTACTTCTCCAATACGTTCTAAATTTCTTCTAAAGCGCATCCTATCATTTTGCACATTTACGTCTCTTAATTCTGCAACCCAATTGCTCAATAAACTATGATTTTGGCTTAAATGATGAACCATCTTTTTTTATTTTTTTCAAAACTAACGCTCTTATCGACAATTTTAAAATAATTTAAATCCATCCCCGTCAAAAAGCCCCTTATCGCTCAATTTTAAATGGGGAATTACAAGTAAAGCCATAAAGCTTAAGGTCATAAATGGAGCGCCCAAAGTACTGCCCAATGATTTTGCCATTTTATCAATTTGAGTGTATGCATCTGCAACTTGGTAAGGATCCTGATCGCTCATTAAACCTGCCACGGGCAATCCAAGTACTTTTTGATCAGTATTGGTGACACAACTAATACCACCTTTTTCCGCAATCACTAAATTAATGGCTTTTACAATGCTTGCGTCATCAACACCAATAGCAATTATATTATGACTATCATGGGCTACAGTGGAGGCAATTGCACCTTGTTTAAAACCAAAGTTTTTTATGAATGCCATTTTGGGCGAGGCATTAAAATAGCGGTTATATACCACCATTTTTAATACATCGGCATTTGTATCAGATACGATTTTTTGGTCTTTACAATTTGCTTGCATCCACAAACAGTTAGTAATTAACTGGCCATCAATAGCTTCTATTACAGGTATTTCACCACGTGTATTTGATGGATATTCATCTTGTAATATTTGAATATCGTTTTCAACAATAGGCTTTGCATTAAACTCATTAATGCTTTCTTCCTTTATAAATGGAATTAAGGTTTTACCTGCCTCTGCAACCAATTTCCCGTTTATGTATGTTTGTATTACATTAAAGTGCTTTAAATTTTCAACAATAATAAAATTGGCAGGGTCGCCTGCAGCTGCAATACCTGTTGGCAGTTTATAATGTATTACGGGATTAATACAGGCAGCTCTTAAAACATTAAAAATATCAATGCCTTTTTCTATTGCTCTCGCACACAAGACATTAATATGACCGTCCAATAAACTATCTGGGTGTTTATCGTCACTACATAACATAATCATAGATGGATGGTCATCTAACAATTCATATAAAGCGTTAAAATTTTTTGCTGCGCTGCCCTCACGAATTAAAATTTTCATTCCAAAGCTAAGCTTGTCAACAGCCTCCTCTATAGTAAAACATTCATGGTCCGTGCTAATACCTGCTTGAATATATTGTTGCGCTTCTGCTCCCATAAGTCCTGGCGCATGACCGTCTACTGGTTTTCCAGCTTTGTGTGCCGCTGAAATTTTTTTCATCACTTCCTCGTCCTTAAACAAAACGCCAGGAAAATTCATCATCTCGCTTAGGTAAAAAATATCTTTATTGGAAAGCAATTTGGTAACTGCTTCACTATTAATTGAAGCTCCAGCAGTTTCAAAAGCGGTTGCAGGTACACAACTAGGCGCTCCAAAGAAAAAGTGAAAAGGGACTTTTTTACCATTATTAATCATATAATGTACCCCCTCTACTCCACAAACATTAGCAATTTCATGAGGATCGCTAATTGTTCCAATGGTGCCATGCACAACTGCTAATCTTGCGAAGGAACTTGGAATGAGCATACTACTTTCAACATGCACATGACTATCAATAAATCCTGGTAAAATAAAATGATTAGGTGCATTCTCACATGGTGTAATTTTTTCAATCATACCATTGTTGATACTCAGTGTAGCTGGGTAGATTTTTTTTCCTAAAATATCTACATACTGCCCTGAGACTGTAAAAGTAGTCTCCATAAAAAAAGCTTATGTTATAAATTAAACCAGTAACTAAACTTAAAGATAAGTGCTCTATTCTTATTTTTAAGAATAGGATCTGTAAAATAATTGTCGGTATATACTAAAAAGAAATCGCTCATTGGCTTAAATCTGAATTGTAAGCGACTATTAATGTTGAAATTATTTTGTTGGGTGTTGTATTGCATAAACGTAGTCCAAAATAACTTGGTATTGAAATTCCATTCAAATTTTGGAGAAATTAATACAAGATTGGTGCTTCCGTATGGCTTTGGCAATTCAATTTTATTAATTTCCGCTCTAACAGACATATTAAAGTGTGGTTGTGAACGCCAATTTAAACCAATAGATCCTCCAGCAACCGTTCCGTTATAAAACTGGCCAACAGTGGCCATACCAAATATGCCAAACAACTTTCGCATATCTGTATTATACATTAATTCAAATTGATTAAACTGATAAAATCCTGCTGGTATTGGCTTTTCGTCGGTAAAAGCAATTGGATACAATAAATTTAAACTTGTATTGGAAAATGTGATATTAAATGAGGACGTATTTTTAAAATCTGTTTGTATGCTAAATTTTGCATCAGATTGATTTAAACTATTGTCTGTGTGAAAAGTGGCAAAATCTTCTATCTTAAATTGTAGTTTTCCAATTGGACCATTGGCGGGCATTATTTTATAACCAATTTGGTTAAATGTATTTCCAAAACCCATGCGAATGGTAGTATCCCTTTCGGCATCATAATTGTCAATCATTTGCACAAAGCCCATGTCGGTGTAATAGTTTTTGCCAACATTACCTACCATTGTTATAAAACTCCAATTTGTTCTTTCACTCATAAAACCTCCCTGCACATATTTATCTTGATTGGTTACTGTAGGCTTAAAAGCTTGATGGTAATCGGCCCAGGCACTAAAGGTTCCAGATGTATTGGCATATTCTAAAGTGACACCCGCATTGCGGCCATATTTGTCAAGCGGATTTTTTTTGGCTTCTTCTTCTGAAATATAATTTTCTCTATTTAGAAAGTATGTTTTAATTACTGATCTTTTTAAAACACTTCTTTGTAAAGTAAATGCTGAAAAATTTTCTGGAGAATAATTTCCTTGTTTACCAGTTTGCATATTCATTACACCAATTCTAGTAGCCTGGTTTAAATTTCCCGACAATCTTGCCCCAAATAAAATAGGAATTCTATTTCCATCTTTATCTAGTCCAATAGTGCGTGAATAAAAAGGACGAATAGGGGGGATTCCAAAATTGGAAAATAGATCTGAATTTTCTAAAAAGAAGTTCCTTTTTTCTGGAAGAAAAATATTGAATCTCGTGAGGTTGGTTACTTGCTGATCTACTTCTACTTGAGAGAAGTCGGGGTTCACTGTTAAATCTAAATTTAGCGATGCATTTAAAGCAACCTTTGCATCAAATCCAGTGCTGGCCTGGGTACTTAATGTTTTCCCATTTTCTTTATCCTCGTTACTGTTACCATTTACGTACGGAAGAAAAATTATGTTTTTTGAAGTAACAGGTGCTCCTGCATTTGGCCAATTAAGCATACCCATATATCCCAAATCATAGGATCTGAAAATGGCAGGTACTTTGGTCCATGTACTATATTCGTTATTCTTTGCATCAATCCTTACAAAGTTCATTCCCCAATGCAATTGTTTGGGGTCATATCGAATAGATTTTAAAGGAATCATGATTTCAGCAATCCAATAACTTCCATAATCCTTTGTGGCAGAAAACCATTTACTGTCCCAACTCCAAGAAGGTTTGTCATCATAGCTATTACTTAATTGATCCTCTGATTGGACATTTAGCGCATTAACTACAAAATAAAATCCATTGGTTTTTTTATTCTGAGGATCCAGCATAATACCAACGCCATCATTTCCGTCATGACCAATATCTCTTTTTAAACCTTTAATAAGTGCAACGCCACTATCATACACTTTAAATGCAAAGTATAAATTTTCATTATCGAACGTAATGCGCACTTCGGTTTGGCGTTTTGCCTCTCCAATATTATTGGGATATTTTTTATTAAAATGTTGAGCTACTTCTGTGGAAGTCCAAACCGACTCATCTAAAATTCCGTCTATTTTCATTTTACTTGAACTAGGCTGAATATTATATTGAAAACCCTTTTGGAAGTCACTGATATTTTGAGCTAATGCAACCTGTGTTGATAGGAAAATGATTAAAATGGTAATTACGGTGCGTAGCTTCATAGTCATAAGGTTGCAAATATCCTTTATGAAACGTTTTAAATGGCAAATACGTATAAAAAAACGGGAAAAAAGGTATAAACGGCCTAATCCTTCTTTAAAATGTCGGGTCGACGTTCTTTTGTGCGTTTTATGGCTTGTTCTTGTCGCCAAGCATCTACTTTTTTGGGATCACCCGTTAAAAGTATTGGAGGCACTTCCAAATCTCTGAAATTAGCAGGTCTTGAATATACAGGAGGTGCCAATAAATTATCTTGAAAAGAATCGGTTAATGCAGAAGTTTCATCATTTAAAACACCAGGGATGAGCCGGCCTACGGCATCTACAATAACTGCAGCAGCTAATTCCCCGCCACTTAATACGTAGTCGCCAATGGAAATTTCCTGTGTCACATACAATTCACGAATACGTTGATCAATGCCTTTGTAATGGCCGCAAATAATTAAAATCCTATTTTTTAGAGAAAGCGTATTCGCATCTTTTTGGTCAAAAGTTTTTCCGTCAGGTGTAACAAAAATTATTTCATCAAACTTCCCTTCTTGTTGTAATTCATCAATTGCATTGGCAAGAGGCTCACACATTATTACCATACCCGCTCCACCACCATATTGGTAGTCATCCACCTGGCCATGTTTATTAATTGCCCATTTTCTTAATTGGTGTAATTTAATATGCAAGTGGCCTCGCTCTTGTGCACGCTTCATAATGCTGTGCTCAAAAGGGCTGGTCAATAATTCGGGCAATACGGTTAATATTTCTATGGTCATATGGCAAAGTTAATCCAAAAACTCCCCTAAATCTCTTCGATTCTTTTTAGTAGGACGTCCAATTTTACTAAGTCTTTTCCCTGTTTGGAAAGTAGCTGCCACTTGTCTTACTCTCTCTAATTCTTCCACAGGGGTTAAATCCTCATAATATTTAATGGCCTCGGCATACGCCATTCTTGATTCTAAAATTTGAGTTACGCGTAAGGTCCAATTTTTATATTCTGTTCTTGCTTCATAAATATCACCTACCACAACTGCACGAGAAGCTTTTACATTTTCTCCTTTTAGTTTAACCCTTCCTTTTTCAATAGCTTCTGTTGCCTGGCTGCGCGTTTTAAATACACGAATTGACCAAAGGTATTTGTCTAATCTAACTTTTTCTTTCTTTTCTTTTTCAGTACTCATGCTTTATGCATTTTTTTCAGAAAAGTATTTATGAAAATAGGGAATGGTTTCAATACCCTTGTAAAAATTAGTAACATCGTATTTTTCGTTAGGGCTATGTAAATTATCGCTGTCTAAACCAAACCCCATAAATACAATTTTTAAACCCAGTTCTTTCTCAAACAAAGAGCAAATAGGAATACTGCCCCCACCTCTTACAGGAATAGGCTCTTTGCCAAAAGTAGTGGCAATTGCTTTAGCGGCACTCTTGTATTCATGTGAATCTATGGGAGTCATATAAGGTTCGCCACCATGGTGTTCAAAAGCATCTACTGTAACATTAGGTGGTGCTATTTTTTTGAAATGGTCCAATACCATTGCTGTAATTTTTTCAGAAGACTGATTAGGTACTAAACGACATGATATTTTTGCAAATGCTTTAGATGGCAAAACTGTTTTAGCGCCTTCTCCAGTATATCCACCCCAAATACCATTCACTTCTAAAGTTGGACGAATGCCTGTTCTTTCATTAGTGCTATATCCTTTTTCACCCCATACTTCTTTAATGCCTAAATCATTGGACCATTCTTTTAAATCAAAAGGAGCTTCGGCCATTTTTTTTCTTTCTGTTTCAGTGGATTCAACTACATCATCATAAAATCCCGGAATGGTTATATGATTATTCTCGTCATGACAAGAAGCAATCATTTTTGACAATATCGTAATTGGGTTGGCTACTGCTCCACCATACACACCACTGTGTAAATCTCTATTCGGTCCTGTTACTTCTACTTCAATATAACTTAATCCTCTAACGCCAATATCTATTGATGGGGTATTCATACTAATCATAGCGGTATCACTAATTAATATTACATCAGCTTTTAACAAGGCATGGTTTCCTTTTACGAAACTGGCTAAATTAGGACTTCCAATTTCTTCCTCGCCTTCAATAATGAATTTCATATTGGTACACATTGTACCCGTTTTTGTCATCATCTCTAAGGCTTTTACATGCATATAAAATTGTCCTTTGTCATCACATGCACCGCGCGCGAAAATTTTACCATCAATAATGGTAGGTTCAAAAGGTCCGCTCTTCCATAGTTCTAAAGGCTCTGCTGGTTGAACATCGTAGTGACCATACACTAAAACCGTTGGAAATGCAGGGTCTACTATTATTTCACCGTAAACTATTGGATGCCCCTCCGTTTCATAAATTTTTGCAGTGGTTGCTCCCGCATCCCTCAGTGATTTTTCAACTGCCTTTGCACAGGCAATCATATCATCTTTGTTTTCGCTTTTTGCACTGATGCTTGGAATTCTTAGCAAATCCAATAATTCGTTTAAAAAACGCTCTTTGTTTTCTTCTTGAAATTGTTTCCAGCTGTTCATAATTCACTTTTTCTATTTTATTAATTCGGGCTTAATTTATTAATTGGTGTTTGGTATTGGCTAATACATTTTCCATGGTCCAGTTTAATCTTTTCTGAAACGGAGCTTGTCTTTTTTCGCATTGCCTAATGCTGCAAATGTCACAACTAAATGGCATACATCCGTCGATATGTATAAAAAACTCTACGCTGTCTCCAAACTTACTTTTTACGAGGTCGGTGAATTGATCCATCATAGTATGCGCTTCATGTACGTTTAAATACCAAGGCATGGTTAAATGACAATCTATATGAAGTAATGGGCCATATTTGATGACCCTTAAATTATGTAGATCAACCCAATGATCATTGCGATTATCATTAATTTCCGCAATTACATTTTCGAGTAATGCCATATCAGCCTCGTCCATGATGCCCGCTAATGATGCCCGCAAAATTTTATAACCATCATATAATACCCAGGCACCTAAAAGAATTGCGATAATGGCGTCTACTTTTTGGATACCTGTAAACATTAAAATCAATAATCCAAGGGCAACAGAGAATGTGGTAAAAAAATCAATTAAGAATAATTTTCCACTTGTAATTAGTGAGGTGGTATTATTTTTCTTACCCATGCGCATAACGTACAGTGCGGTTCCAATGTTTATGAGCGCAATTAATATCAAAATCCAAAATCCGTTGCCTAAATTATGAAGGGTGCCTGGGTTATAATAACTTTGAACGGATTCATATATTATTAAACACCCCACGCCAATAATTAAACTTCCTTGAAATGCGGAAGATACAAATTCAGCTTTTCCATGTCCATAAGGATGATCTTTATCTTTTGGCTTGGCTGCAATATACATGCTGTAAGAACCAACAATGGTTGCAATAATATTCACTACACTTTCCAAGGTGTCGGATAAAACCGAAAGCGCGTGCGTCATTAAAAAAACAATCATTTTTAATGCAAAAACAATTACAGTTAGTGCAGTTAAAATGTATTGAATTTTTAAATTTTGTTTGGAATTACGCACGGATTAAAATTAGGCTTATGTAAATAAGATCTGATTATTATGATTTTGCTTCGGCATATTTTTTTTGAACATATTCCCAATTCACTAAATTCCACCATGCAGCAATATAGTCTGGTCTTTTATTTTGATACTTCAAATAATAAGCATGTTCCCACACATCCAACCCTAAAATAGGTGTGCCCTGAATTTCTGCAACATCCATCAATGGATTGTCTTGATTGGGTGTTGAAGACACTGCTAATGTGCCGTCTTTTTTTACTAGTAACCAAGCCCATCCACTTCCAAACCTAGTTTTTGCAGCTTCACTAAATGCTTTTTGAAAATCAGCAAATGATCCAAAATTTTTATTGATAGCATCAGCTAATGCACCAGCGGGTGCAACTGAAGGTGAAGGCTTCATCATTTGCCAAAATAATTCGTGGTTATAATGTCCACCAGCATTATTGCGCATTTTGGGAGAATACTTTGAAACCGATTTTAATAAGTTAGATAATGAAGTAATGTTGGTATCTACTTTTTCTGCCACACATGCATCGGCTAAATTTTTTGCATAAGTCGCTGCATGCTTGGTATAATGTATTTCCATGGTTAATGCATCAATATAAGGATCTAAAGCAGTATATGCATAAGGCAATGGCTGTTGAGAGTATTCTGTTGCGTGAAGTAAAGGCTCAATTGTGGTAAATTTTGTGAAAAGGGGCATAGTAGCTAATGCAATACCCGCTTTGCCAGATTCGGTTAAAAATTGGCGACGATTTTGGGTCCTGTTTCTCATATTTTTATTTTTTAAAGTACTTACGTAAAGTTACTTTAATTGGCTGTAAAAGTCGGTAGTAAAATTCCTGATTAAACAATTGAGAATCTCGCATGGCTTTATAGGTTAAAAACAGCCCTACCGGAATTAATATTGCCGATGAAAACCACATGCCTTTGTAAACAGTCCATTCCCCTGACTTTGCAAATTTCTCTCCAAAATTATTAAGCAAGAAAAAGATCACAAAAAACACGATTGCTAACACCAATGGTGTGCCTAGCCCTCCTTTACGAATGATAGAACCTAAAGGCGCACCAATTAAAAACAATACAATACAAGCAATTGACAAAGTAAACTTTCGATGCCATTCAATGGCATGAAAAGCTTCGGCTCTCTCGTTTTCGGTATATGTTTCTTTTATGGAGTTGATATTATTTAAGATACTTGAAAACTGGTAGCCAATTGCTTCAATGACAGGGGCATTCACCGAATCGGGAACAATTTCATTAAATTTTGAAATTGCTTTTGATTTAGGAATTGTTGCAAATAATTGACTACTGTCTTTGTAATTCATAAATTTCAAATATGGAATTACTTCACGTATCACTTTGCTTTGATACACACTGTCACGATTTTTTAAAGAATCTATTGCGCCATCCAACTGTCGTATGCTTAACATTTTTGGGTCATAAATGTTATCGTTGGTCTTATTGGTTTGAAAGCTATTTAGATTAAATACTTTTTTATATTCTTTAAAATTTAACCTTGAAAATTCGGTCTGTGTTGTATTCTTTAATCCTCTTTCCTGATAACGCCATCCATTGTATAAAATAAACTCTAAAAACTTTTTATCTTTTGAAACACGCATTACTCCCCATTCAGCAACAATCATATTGTCTTGCAAATTGAATTTCTTTTCAAAAATAATTATGTTGCGAATGACACTATCGTTGGCTTCTTTTTTACCCAACTTAATTACGTACCCATCTATTTTATCATAAAAAACACCTTCCTTAATATCCAATGCAGGCTTGGATACAATGATATCATACTTTAAGGAAGTGAGCTTCATTTGAGTGACGGGTATGATGTTGTTGGCAAACAAAAAAGCAACGCCCGCTAAGAAAATGGTGAATATAAATAAGGGACGCATAAAGCGCACCAATGGAATGCCAGCTGCTTTTATAGCGATTAATTCAAAACTTTCTCCCAGGTTGCCAAAGGTCATGATGGATGAAAACAATAAGGCCAGGGGCAATGCAGTGGTGAATGTACTAACCGAAACAAGTCCAATTAATTGTATAATGGTTAAAAAATCTAAACCTTTTCCCACCAAGTCGTCAATGTAAAGCCAAAAGAATTGCATTGTCAGCACAAAAGTAGAAATAGTGAGTGCTGCCAAAAAAGGCCCAATAAATGCCTTGAGAATAAGTATGTCTAATTTTTTAAACAAAGTTGTTTGACTAGCTGCCTATGCGATGAAAAAGATCTTTTATTTGATACTCCCAAAGTTGAGATTGGTCTTTTATTTCATTTTTTTCTGCAAAGTCTTTAATGATCAAAACAGTTTGATTTGAAATTTCTGTCTTCTCTATACGAAATTCAAAATATTCGTTCTTCTCACTGTGTAACCATCTAAAGCGTATAAATTTATCTTCTTCTTGATCTAAAATTTCAGCTTTATCTGGCACACCTCCATTCCATGAAAAGCTATATACATTTTCCCATTCATCAACTTTATCAGCAAACCATTCTTGTAAACCAGAAGCAGTTGATAAAAATTCAAATAATATGCCCGGTGAACATCTTACTGGAAATTCTAGTGTAAATAATTGTTTCTTACTCATAATAACGTGTATCCTCTTATTTAATTAGTTCGTTAGATGCAATAATAATATTTAAAGTTTAGGTTCCAAGTATTTTTCAAAATATATTAGTTAACAAACTGTCAAGATAGTAATTGCCTTCAAAGAAAATATACATAAAACATTGAAAATCAATTTTATATACACTTGTTTAGTAAATTTTCGCAAAACAAAAATTCTATTTTTTTAAAGTAATTTTTTCTAAGGAGGTACTCATTTGTCTGTCTTATCTTTGCTACCCTTAAAATAGCAATATGTTTAATAGTCTTAGTGAAAAATTAGAATCAGCGTTTAAGCACCTAAAAGGTCAGGCTCGCATTAACGAACTGAATGTAGCCAATACCTTAAAAGATATTAGAAAGGCATTATTGGATGCCGATGTTAATTTTAAGATTGCCAAAGAATTTACAGATACCATAAAGGAAAAGGCAATAGGCGAAAAAGTAATTAATGCAATTAGTCCTGGCCAGTTAATGGTAAAAATTGTGCAGGATGAATTAACTACGTTAATGGGTGCAGAGGCTACTCCCTTGACTTTGACTGGAAATCCAACCATTATTTTAGTAGCAGGTTTGCAAGGTAGTGGTAAGACTACTTTTTCTGGAAAATTGGCTAGTTACTTAAAGGCACAGAAGAAATCTCCATTACTAGTTGCAGCTGATATTTATCGTCCTGCAGCCATGGATCAGTTAACTGTTTTAGCAGCACAAATTGGCGTAGATGTTTTTGTGGAAAGAGAAAATAAAAATGCAGTTTCAATTGCAGAAAACGCCATCGCCTATGCAAAACAAAATAATAAAAATGTAATCATCATAGATACCGCCGGTCGTTTAGCCGTGGATGAAGAAATGATGAATGAGGTTTCCAATATCAAAACTGCTATTCGTCCACAAGAAATTTTATTTGTTGTAGATGCTATGACAGGGCAGGATGCAGTGAATACTGCAAAGGCTTTCAACGATCGACTCGACTTCACAGGAGTAGTGTTAACTAAATTAGACGGAGATACAAGAGGAGGTGCTGCATTAAGTATTAAGTATACCATGAACAAGCCTATTAAGTTCATGAGTAGCGGAGAAAAAATGGATACTTTGGATGTTTTTTATCCTGAACGTATGGCCCAAAGGATTTTGGGAATGGGAGACATTACTTCTTTAGTTGAAAAAGCACAAGCACAATTTGATGAGGCAGAAGCAAAAAAGTTAGAAAAGAAAATTAGAAAAAATCAATTTGATTTTGAAGACTTTTTAACCCAGATTCAACAGATAAAAAAGATGGGTAATTTAAAAGATTTGATGGGTATGATACCTGGTATGGGAAAAAGTTTGAAGGATGTAGATATCAATGATAATTCATTTAAGGGAGTGGAAGCTATTATCCAATCAATGACGTTGTTGGAAAGACGTAATCCAGATTTACTTTCTCCAAGTCGTAAACAAAGAATCGCTAAAGGCTCGGGTAAAGATATTGGGGAAATCAATGCTTTTATAAAGCAGTTTGACCAAATGAAACAGATGATGAAACAAATGTCAGGGGGAATGATGCCAGGTAAAATGCCAGGCATGAGAAGATAACTAATTGATTATCAATATTATTAATCATTTATTTCATTAAAAAGCACCATTTTTCATCAATTTATATTATCTTCGCGTTCTAGAAACCCTATTAGTTAACGCCAATAAATATCTATTTAACATGGCAGTAAAAATGAGACTACAGCGTCATGGTAGTAAAAAAAGGCCTTTCTACTTCATAGTAG
>JALQXE010000122.1 GCA_023263235.1 Sediminibacterium sp.
CGATTCTAGATAAATCTTGCTCAGTAGCATCTAATTTATTTTTAGCTTCTTTCTTTCTTGTTTTGTAAATAGTGATACCTGCAGCTTGCTCTAACATTTTACGACGGCTATTATCCTTATCCTTGATAATATCATCTACCATCCCCAATTCAATAATCGCATAACTGTCGGTACTCACACCCGTGTCCATAAATAAATTATGGATATCTTTTAAACGACAAGCAACATCATTCAAACGATATTCACTTTCTCCATTCTTATAATAACGACGTGTTACCGTAATGGTGCTAAATTCAGTTGGTAATAAATTTTTAGTATTCTCAAAAGTTAAACTCACTTCTGCCATACTACTGGGATTTCTTGTCTTACTTCCGTTAAATACCAATGAATCCAAATTCTCAGATCTTAATGCTGAAATTTTAGATTCTCCAATTACCCATCTAATACTATCAATGATATTACTTTTACCACATCCGTTTGGTCCAATGATACCTGTTATTCCATCGTCAAAACTAACGACGGTTTTATCAGCAAAACTCTTGAACCCTTTGATTTCTAATGACTTTAGTCTCACTTTTATATCTCCTTTTAAATGTCTGCGAACATAAGAAAAAGACAGTATAAATCAAGCAAAAGTGAGCATTTTGTGCACAATTGTGGGAAAATTAGGCCTTACTAACAAGTCGACCACCTTCCGTTGTTAAGGTACGGGAAGGGAACTTATTTACCACCATAAAATCGTGGGTTGCCATTACAATAGCCGTGCCATATTCTTTGGTAATTTGAAATAGCAATTGCATAATTTCATCGCTGGTTTCAGGATCCAAACTACCCGTAGGTTCGTCTGCCAAAATTAACTTAGGAGAATTTAATAAAGCCCTGGCAATATCCACCCTTTGTTGCTCTCCGCCACTCATTTCAAAGGTCATTTTAAAGCCCTTATTTTGAAGGCCTACTTTAGCCAATACATCGTTAATTTTTTGTTCAATCAAGGCTTCATCCTGCCATCCTGTGGCTTTAAGCACAAAACGCAGGTTTTCGTGTACATTTCTATCCGTCAATAATTGGAAATCCTGAAAAACAATCCCTAAATTCCTTCTTAAAAAAGGAAGGGTTTTCCAGGTCATATCTTTTAAATTATATCCAACTACATCACCCGAACCCTCAGTTAGGGTAATTTCACCATATAAGGTTTTCAATAAACTACTTTTGCCAGTTCCCGTTTTACCCACTAGGTAAACAAACTCTCCTTTTTCTACCTTAAAATTTACATCCTGAAGAATCAAGCTTCCGCTTTGATAGATATTTGCATTTTCTAGGTTTACGAGTATTTCTGACATAAATGGATAATTATAAATTTAATATTTCTGTTTAATAGATTCTTTTTCAGGTATTAATAAAGTTAATAGCTAAACACTTCTTCACCAAATTCGCCCTTTAATATAAGTTCTTTCTTATCTGCAGCTACAATATGTCCAATTACTTGAGCATCAATATTTAATGAATTAGCAATTGAAATTAAATTATCGGCTTCATTGGGTGTTGTAAATATTTCCAAGCGATGCCCCATATTAAAAACCTGGTACATTTCGCGCGCGTTGGCACCCGAGTTGGCTTGGATTAATTTAAATATGGGCGGGATGGGCATAAAGTTGTCTTTAATAATGCGCATATTTCCTGGTAGATACTTCATGCACTTGGTTTGTCCACCACCACTACAATGAATCATCCCTTTTACAGCATCAAAATGTTCCGATAAAATAGCCTTTACTAATGGCGCATAGGTCCTTGTTGGGCTTAATAATAATTTACCTACCGAAATATTACCAAATCCAGGTATTTCAATTTGATCAGTAATCTTATTCTTGCCAATATAAACCACACGCTCCGACAAACTTGGCTCAAAGGTTTCAGGATATTTAGTAGCATATTCTTTACTTAATACATCATGTCTTGCACTTGTCAAGCCATTGCTTCCTAGTCCACTATTGTATTCTGTTTCATAATTAGCTTTACCGTGACTAGAGAAGCCAATAATAAGCTGGCCTGGCGCAATAAGGTCATTGGTAATTAACTTATGCTTAGGCCATCTTGCTGTCATAGTTCCATTTACCGCGATGGTCCTTACCACATCACCCACGTCCGCAGTTTCGCCTCCTAAAAACTCAATATTTACACCATAAGTTTTAAGGGTATTGAAAAAATCCTGTGTTCCATTAATTACTTGACTTAAAATATCACCATTAATTACCAACTTATTTCGATCAATGGTAGATGAAAATAAAATTTGATCATAAATACCAACGCACAATAAATCATCCAAGTTCATCGCTATTGCATCTTGTGCAATCCCTCTCCAAACACTTGCATCACCCGTTTCTTTCCAATAGATATAGGCTAATATACTTTTAGTCCCCGCCCCATCGGCATGCATTATATTTATATAATCATTTTGCCCTCCCAAGAAGTCGGCATACAATTTACAAAATGCATTAGGATATAAACCCTGATCTAAATTTTGAATGGCTGCGTGAACTTCTTCTTTTTGAGCGGATACTCCGCGTTGGGCATACAATGACATGAACTAAATTGATTTGGACTACAAAGGTACAATTGTTTTACATTTGTGCCATATTTAGCAATAGAAGATGAAGGTTCATTATAATTTACAGGATTTGCCCACATTTAAGCATGGTGTGATTACCACAGGGGCTTTTGATGGTGTTCATAGAGGACACCAAAAAATTATTGCAAGAATGCAAGAAATTGCCGCAGCGGTGCAAGGCGAAACTATTATCATCACTTTTCATCCGCATCCCCGCAAGATTATTTCTTCGGTTCCTGGGGAAATTAAACAACTTACAAGTTTAAATGAAAGAATTCATTTATTATCACAAGCGGGAATTGACCACTTGGTAGTAGTCCCCTTTGATTACCAGTTTTCAAATTTATCGGCAGCGGCTTATGTACAAGATTTTTTAGTTGCTCATTTTCACCCTCATACTATTATTGTTGGATACGATCATCGTTTCGGCAAAGGGAGACAAGGCAACTTTGATATGCTTCAGCAATATGGTTCACAACTTGGATTTTTTGTAGAACAAATAAACGAACAATTGGTAGACGGTGAAATTATTAGCTCTACACAAATAAGAACACATCTTTCTGAAAAACATATCGAAAAAGCAAACGCACTTTTAGGATACGCCTACTTCTTTGATGGCTTTATAGTGAGAGGTAACCAAATTGGCCGCACTATAGGATTTCCTACCGCTAATTTGCATATTAATGATGAAGAGAAATTAATTCCTTGTAATGGAGTTTATGCAGTGCGCGTTAAAGGTAACTGTTTTGGAGACCGTACTTTAGATGGCATGATGAATATTGGAGTAAGACCAACCGTTGACGGGCATAAGAAAGTAATTGAAGTAAATATTTTTGATTTCGATGCCGAAATTTATGAGGAAACCATTACAGTAATGGTATATGATTATATAAGAGGCGAAGTAAAGTTTAATGGCCTAGAAGAACTAAAGGCGCAGCTTAATAAAGATCTTACCTCCTCAAAGGCTATTTTGAAGGAACGTCCATAATTTTGATCACCAATTCTTTTAGTAAATCCCCGTCGGTATTGTCGGCATTATTGATCCCAATCACTTTTAAGTTATAAGACTGAATCAATAATAGAATTTGTTCTACTTTGCTAAAAGAGTAGTTACGCGAAGCCGCCATATAATTCTTTACCAAAAAAGGTGGAATACCTACTTCACTTGCAATTCTTCTTTCATCGCTAGTTCCTAACCCGAACACTGCATATAATTTACTAAAAAAAGCATACAAAGTTGGTAGAATTAATTGAATAGGTGCGGCTTTATTATTGGATTCAAAATATTGAATCATTTTAATGGATTTTGAAAAGTTTTTTTGTGCCACTGCATCTTGAAATTCAAATGCATTGTATTCCTTGCTAATACCAATGTATTTTTCAATATCGTCCTCGGTTATTTTTTTACGTTCCCCCAAATTCACAATTAGCTTTTCTAATTCATTTTGAATTCTACTTAAGTCATTGCCAATATGATCCACTATTATTTGAACCGCTTTAGGACTAATTTGATATCCTCTTTCCGATACCCAAATATTTACCCAGTCTGGCAATTTGTTGTCATACATTTTTTTGGTACTAACAACGACAGCTTTTGTTTTTAGTAATTTGGCCAATGCCGATCTTCCATCTACATTTTTGTCCTTATGCGCAACAATAAAAATGGTAGAACTTAATGGATTTTCAATGTAAGAAACTAATTTTTCTAATTGGTTCATGTGTTGTGCTTCTTTTACAATCACAACTTGCTTTTCTGCAAATACAGGATAACGTTTGCAGGCATTAATCACTTGAGCCCAGTCTGCATCTTTACCGTAAAAAATAGAAAGATTAAATGCTAGTTCCGATTCAGCTAACAAATGTTTTTCAGCATACTCAACAGCCTGATCAATATAAAAAGGTTCCTCCCCTTCTAGCCAGTAGACGGCATCAAAAACATTCTTTTTCCAGTTAGCTATTATTTTCGAAATGGGCATACTCAAAGATATTGAAACATGTGGCTATGCGTTAAAAAATGTATAAAATAATCAAATATTCCAAATATGAGCCCTTTTTTGTAACTTTACGGCCATTATCAAAAACAAAAATATGAGCACCGAATCAAACGGAGGTAGTAACAAAATAATCATTGCAATCCTAATTGTTGCCATCATTGGATCTTGGGTTTACTTTAATTATTCTTTAAGTAATACCAAAACTGAGATGACTAAAGAAAGTGAAACTAAAATTGCAGTCATTGATAGTGCAAAAAAAGTATTGCAATCACAATTTGACGCTGCTTCAATTAAGGTTGATTCTTTAACAGCTTCTAACACACAAATGTCTAGCGAGTTGCAAGAAAAAACCAATGAAATTGTAAAATTGAAGTCTAGTATTGGCACTATTCTTAAGAAAAAGAATGCTACTGAAAAAGAAATTGAAGAAGCTAAAAAAATGATTGCTGAATTAAATAATCAAATTGCCAGTTTAGCGACCGATCTTGCAAAAGCACAAGCTGAAAATAAAGAGTTAAACGCACAAAATCAAAATTTAACTACACAAAACACTACATTAAATACGAATTTAAACGCAACAACAAAGGAGAAAGAGCGTATTCAAGATATTGCTTCTACCTTACACGCTTCTTCTTTTAATATTGAAGCTTTACGTATAAAAGATGATGGTTCAGAAAAGAAAACAAATAATACTCGTAGAGCAAACGCCATTCGTATTTCTTTCCAAATAGATAAAAACAAAATCACCCCAACAGGTGCGCAAGATTTATATATTTGTATTGTAGGACCAGATGGCAATAGTATTGGAGAAGCTGGAACGCTTTCGACAAGAGAGGATGGAGAAAAGAAATATGCAAACAAAATGACTGTTAAATACGAGCAAAACGCAGTATTGCCAATTAGCTATGATATTAAACAAGCAAGCAAATTCAGTGAAGGTGAATATAAAATTGAAGTATACAACAATGGCTTCAAAATTGGTGAAGGAAAAACTACAATGAAGAAAAGTTTCTTATAGCATAATAAACTCAATATAAAAGAAAGGCCACTCAATTGAGTGGCCTTTCTTTTATTATTAATAAGATGTTATTTCATTATTTGCAGTTAAGTCCTGCATCATATTCCCAATAGGAATATTGTTATATGATAATGCATAAAACCAGAGTTGAACGGCCGCTGGAGAAACCGTTTCTACGAAAAAGTTGGCCTTGCTTAAAAATGGGGTGAGTTTTTGAGTTAACTCGTGCAACTCGTTTGCATCATCCGTTCTCGCCCAGGTCTTAATTAAATTCTTAAGCTGTGCAAGTTCTTGGTCCAATAAATGATCGAAGGCGTGTAATTGTATGAACTCGGTTACTGCATCATACAACATGGCTTTGTTGTTAGTAATCATGTTTTATTAGGTTGGATTAACAATGCAAAGTTCATTAGTTAATGTTACCTGAGTGTTAACCTTTAGCAGAAAATACAAAATGTGCAAAAATGAATAAAAAATGTGCTTTTAGATAACAAAACGCTATAAATCAAGGAGTTAATGTGCTCAATTTTACTTTAAAACAATAGCCGAAAGTGCAGGCAACTCTAATGAAAGCATAAACCAGTCCCCTTTTTCATCCTGAGGGATGGCTTTTATTTCTGTATTGAATAAATCTCCTACGCCCCAAAAAGTTTTATTGTCACTGTTAAATATTTCCTTCCAAGGCTTATTGCCATATACGTGTATTGGAAATGCATGCCTAGGAACAGGGGTCATATTCATGACCACTAAAATATCTTCTTTTGAATCCCTAGACTTTCTTTTGTATGCAATCACCCCTTCTTGTCGCTTATTGGTTTCAATCCATTCAAAACCAGCTGTATCAAATTGTAATTCAAATAAAGCTTTGTTGGTTCTTAATAAAAGATTTAAATGCTGTACACAGTTTTTCATACCTGCGTGACTACCATGTTGTAATAAGTCCCATTGTAATTCAGATTTATAATTCCATTCATCTGTTGCGCCAAATTCATTGCCCATGAATAATAATTTGGCACCCGGATGCGTAAACATATATGTATACAACAGCCTTAAATTTGCAAATTTTTGCCATTCATCGCCTGGCATTTTGTATATCATGGGACTTTTGCCATGAACCACTTCATCATGACTCAAAGGCAACATAAATTGTTCATCATAATAATACATCATGGAAAAAGTAAACTTATCCTGTGCTCCAGATCGCATAATGGGATCTAACTTAAAATAGTCCAAGGTATCATGCATCCAACCCATCATCCACTTCATACCAAAACCCAGTCCATCCATAAATGTGGGTTTGCTTACCCCGGGCCAATCTGTTGCCTCTTCGGCAATGGTTTGAATAGCAGGAAAATCGCGATATAAGGTTTCATTTAAGTCTTTAATAAAAGCAATGGCCTCAATGTTGCCATTTCCTCCAAATTCATTTGGTTCCCATTGTCCTTCCGTTCTGCTATAATCCAATTTTAACATGGAGCTCACTGCATCCACTCTTAAACCGTCAATATGAAATTGGTCACACCAAAAGCGGGCACTACTTATAAGAAATGACTTAACCTCACCTCTTTTATAATTAAAAACATAAGAGTTCCAATCCGGATGATATCCCTTACGCATGTCGGCATATTCATAGGTATTAGCACCATCAAACATAAATAATCCATGACTATCATAAGGAAAATGCGAAGGAACCCAATCAATGATTACACCTATTTCAGCTGCATGAAACGCATCCACCAATTGTGCAAATTCTTGTGGATTCCCGAATCGTGAAGTAGGTGCAAAAAAACCAATTCCTTGATAGCCCCAACTTCCATCAAATGGATGTTCCATCACTGGCATAAACTCAACATGGGTAAAGCCCATTTCTTTTACATAAGGTACTAACAAATCAATAAGCTGTGTATAGGAATTATAACTATCCTCATTGTTTTTATCCGGACGCATCCA
>JALQXE010000145.1 GCA_023263235.1 Sediminibacterium sp.
GATCTCTTCGTCTTGTTCTGGCTTCTTGTAATCACGTACTTCAGTGATGCCAACTATTTTTCTTAACTCAGCTTGCGCTTTAATTTGTTTTTTAATAGCCTCATGTGCTAATTCTAAACACTCCACCAATTCTTCTTCAGAACATTCTTTCGCTTCTCCCTCTACCATCATCAAGTTCTTTTCTGTTGCTGCGATGATGAATTCTAATTCACATTTTTCTAATTGTGCTTTAGAAGGATTGATTACAAACTTGCCGTCGATCTTTGCAATTCTTACTTCAGAAATAATTTCTTTAATAGGAATATTAGATACCGCTAATGCTGCAGAAGCAGCTAAACATGCTAATGAATCAGGCATTACATTTTCATCAGATGAAACCAATGAAATTAATACTTGCACATCGCATAAATAATCTTCAGGGAATAATGGTCTTAACGCGCGGTCAATTAAACGACTCGTTAAAATTTCGTAGTCATTTAAACGCGCTTCTCTTTTAAAGAAAGAACCCGGGATACGGCCTGCAGAAGCAAACTTCTCTTGATAGTCCACGCTTAATGGGAAAAAGTCTTGTCCTTCCTTAGGATCTTTATTGGCAACCACGGTTGCTAATAAAATACAATTTCCTTGTCGAACAGTAACCGCTCCGTCTGCTTGACGCGCTAGTTTACCTGTTTCGATAAATATTTCTTGTCCAGGATTAACCTCGAACTTTACTGATTTTGGTTGTGATAACATTTTTAATTTTTTTGGTGTGAACAATCAATGAAAACATTCATTGTGTTAACTGATGTTTTGATTGAATTTATTTCAAAAACACGCGAAAATAAATAGACCTATATAAACAACTAATCCCAACCGTATTGTACAGTTGGGACAGCTTTTATAAGTAGTTCTTTGAATTATTTTCTTAGGCCTAATTTTTCAATTAGTGCGCGGTAACCAGTAAGGTTATGTTTTTGTAAATAAACCAATAAACGCTTACGCTGACCCACTAGTTGCATTAAACCTCTTTGAGTTGAATGGTCTTTGTGGTTGGCTTTCAAGTGACCTGAAATGTGCGCAATACGCTCAGTTAACATAGCAATTTGTCCTTCGATAGAACCAGTGTTAGTTGCTTTGCCACCAAATTCAGCAAAAATGCTTGCTTTCTTTTCTTTTGTTAGTATAGACATTGTAAATCTTCTTTTTTGTGACCAACAATTGGCCACGGTTTTTTTCTTTTATTTCGGCTGCAAAGATAAGGGAAATGTCTAATCCTAATCAATTATTTCTACGTTTTTTGGGTATTTCCCCTTATTAAACTTGAAAACAGCATCATCCACCGAAGCCCCATAGTTGATTGAAACCACCTTTACATCGGTGATATTATTGCTTTTATCAATGATGGTAGCGCTTGAAAGAGCCGATTTAGTCTTATCTACAATCAAGGTTACCTTTTGAAAGTTTTTACGCTTATCAATAGGTGATAATTCAATGGTTGCTTTAGAGCCATCCTGACTTAATAGCTTGAAATTGAATTCTTTATCGTAGTTACCTGCTAATAATTTTTGTGGACTTAATGTTTGATCAGCTTCCGCCACACTGGACTTTGTAATGGTACTTGAACCATCGTAGTTGTAAATGGTAGAGCCATCACAAATAATCTCAATAGCACCCTGAACCAGCTGATACTTGTCCCCTTTCATCTTTAAGTTTATATTCTTGGTCCCCATGGACTTGCCTTTGCTGTTTTTTGACACCAATTGCAATTTTACCAATATTCCCTTGGCTTGCTTCACTTTTGTGCCAATTTGGTCTAAAACAGTTTTAGCAGCAGGGTCTTTTTGAGCCTGTATACTAGTAAATGTGATAAAGGAAGCTAAAACAAGTAGATATCTCATTGTATTTGAATAAGGTTATTGTAAAAAAGTTGGACAAAAATAAGCAATCCAAGTTTAATGGTTAGCATTTTAACAAACCTTAACGCTTTTGGGTTTAAAGGTTTTGAAGGAAATCATACAATTCAGCGTCGGTTTTATATAAAACCTCCCTAGGTTTACTACCCTGGCTTGGTCCTACGATACCGGCCGACTCCAACTGATCCATTAAGCGACCTGCACGATTGTATCCCAATTTCATTCTTCTTTGAATTAAAGAAGTTGAACCTTGTTGAGCACTCACAATTAATTTAGCAGCGTCTTCAAATAAGGGATCTCTTTCATTGGGATCAAAAGCGCCACCTGCTTCCAAATCTTTTTCATCCAAATATTCTGGCAATAAGAAAGCCTGAGGGTATCCTTTTTGTTCAGCGATAAAGGAACAAACACGGTCCACTTCGGGTGTATCTACGAATGCACATTGTAAGCGCGTAACCTCACCATTATAAGAAACCAACATATCTCCTTTTCCGATTAATTGTTCTGCACCCCCCGTATCTAAAATAGTTCGGCTATCAATTTTACTTGAAACCTTAAAGGCAATACGCGCAGGGAAGTTGGCTTTAATTGTACCCGTAATAATGTTTACAGATGGACGTTGCGTAGCAATGATTAAGTGAATACCTACTGCGCGCGCTAACTGCGCTAAACGCGCAATAGGCATTTCCACTTCCTTGCCTGCGGTCATAATTAAATCGGCAAACTCATCCACTACTAACACAATGAATGGTAAATATTGATGTCCTTTTTCAGGATTTAATTTGCGAGAAGTAAATTTCTCATTGTACTCTTTAATATTTCTGCAACCCGCTTCTTTTAATAAGTCATAGCGGTTATCCATTTCAATACACAATGCATTTAAAGTATTAATTACTTTTTTAGTATCCGTTATAATTGCGTCTTCTTCACCTGGTAATTTTGCAAGGAAATGTTTTTCAATCACACGGTACAAGCTTAATTCTACTTTTTTAGGATCGACCAAAACAAACTTTAATTGAGATGGGTGTTTCTTATATAAAAGAGAAACCAATATTGCATTTAATCCAACCGACTTACCTTGCCCTGTAGCACCTGCCATTAACAAGTGAGGCATACTTGCCAAGTCCACGATAAAGTTTTCGTTATCAATTTTTTTACCAATCGCAATAGGCAATGAAAAAGTACTGGTTTGAAATTTCTCACTCGCCAATAAAGTTTTCATACTCACTACCGACTTACGAATATTAGGAACTTCAATACCAATGGTACCCTTACCAGGTATAGGTGCAATTATACGAATGCCCAATGCTGCCAAACTTAGAGCAATATCATCCTCTAAGTTTTTAATGCGACTAATTCTTACACCAGGAGCAGGTACTATTTCATATAATGTAACAGTAGGTCCTACAGTTGCAGAAATTCGCTGAATGGCAATATCGTAATTTTTTAATGTAGCAATGATTTGATTCTTATAGGTCTCTAATTCCTCTGGATCCTGTACAATTTTTTCAGAACCATGTGTCTCTAATAAATTAATAGAAGGATACTTATAATTTTTTAAATCTAAAGTTGCGTCAAACTTAGTGGCTAAGCTTCCAATTGCTGCAGCAGTTACAAGTTCTTCTTTAACACCCTCATTCACTTCTAAATCTAAATCTTCCAATAACTCATCATCAAGATCGGTGAAATCAGGGTCGAGGTCCTTTTCTGAATCAGACGCATTTGTTGCTTCTGCCTCATCATTGTCATTTTGTGCGTCTTCTTCAAGCAATAAAGAAGGTGCTAATTCATCTATAAATAATTTCCCACCTTCCTCTAACTCATCGGACTCTGGCATAATTACTGAAATCCCATTTTCGGTATTGCTATTATTTTTTAAACGGTTGCCAGTTGGTTGCTCCTCAGCAACCTGTTCCAGTTCAGTTTCCAATATAGGTTCAGGGTTGTTTAAATCCCATTCCTGACGAATTGCGGGCGCATCAGGTGCATACATACCTTCTTCCTCACTAATAAATGGTACTTCTTTTTTCTTAGGCAATAAGAAATCAAAACTAGGAACATTGAAAGAAGGATTGAATCTCCAAACAAAGTAAGCAAAACTACCTACAACCAATAAAGCACCTGTCCCAAAGGAACCAATAAATTTAACCATCCAAGTACTTGAATATTCTCCCAAAGCCCCACCCCAGGAAAAAGTAGCACCCTTGGTGGCAAACGCAAGGCCGGTACTTAACACCAATAATCCAACTAAAACGTACTTAATGTTTCTCCAAATATTAAATATTGGTTTAACAAAAAATAAGTTCACGCCTAAAACAAATGTAAAAGCGCATAACAAATAAGCAGCCATTCCAAATCCGTTATACACTAACTGATAAGCAATGAATGCTCCAAAATAACCCACTTGGTTATTTATTTTTACATCCAAATTTGAGAATAAAAGTTTGCGCCAAATTTGTAATTTATCCTGATCGTCCTGCCATGTAAAAAAGTAGGAAGTAAATGCGATAAATAAGAAAATGGTTAAAAGTAAAAGTGCTATACCTGCAATTTTTGAGGTACGTTCATCTTTCACAACTTCCGTAACGGTTAATGAAGCTTCCGAATCGGGATTCAATGCTTCTTCACTTACCTTGGGTTCTTTTTTGCTTCTAAGCTTGTTTACCATAGTAACAAATATAAGCCATCCAAATAGTAAGAAAAAGGAATTTTGGCCAATGTGTAAAATTGAAAAGGGATGCTACTACTTATCCACTTTATGGCCCCAAGTAAGTTTTATCCAGTGGGACCATCCTAATATTAAAAGTAACCCTCCCACAGGTGTAATGGGGCCTAAAATTTTACTATACGGGAAGCTACACAATGGTTGAAAAGTAAGCAAGTATAAAGAACCACTAAAACATAAAATTCCCAATAAGAAAAATTTTGCGGTCCACCCAATTCCTTTTTGAAAATTAAAAATGGATGAATTTGCTTGCATGTAAATAGAAAGTAAAATTAAAACCAATGCATGTATAAACTGATACCTTACACCGGTTTCAAAAATCATCACTTTATCGGCCGGTACTATGTTTTTGAGGGCATGTGCACCAAAAGCACCCAGCATAACAGCTATACCCGATAACACTAAACCCCACAATAATACTTTACGATGCATCCTTGATAATTTTTTTGAAAGCTGCTTCGGTAATTTTATCGCCTGTTAATTTATAATTAGCCTGTTGATAAAATGGTTGGCGCTCTAATAATTTAGTTTGTAAAAAATTGCCCAATTCTTGATCGTTCAAATGCGCAATTAAAGGGCGATGCTCTTTCCCAAAGGACAAACGATGTACTAAGACATCGATGGGTTCATCCAACCAAATGATGATTCCCTCCTTTTTCATAAAATCTATATTGTCCTGATTACAAGGAGTGCCGCCTCCCGTAGCCAATACATATTTTTTCTTTTCCTTAAACCACTTTAAAATTTTAGACTCTGTTTTTCTAAAGTATTCTTCTCCGTCTTCGTTAAAAATTTCGGTAATAGTTTTTTCTTCATTCATCTCAATTAAACTATCCAAATCATACCCAGCGGATTTAATCCACTTAGCAATTTTTTTTGTCCAAAATGATTTCCCCGAACCCATCATCCCAATTAAAAATATTTTCTCTGCTGCCATAATCCTTCAATAATCATCTAATAAAATAAACCAATAATACTTATTTAAAAGCATTCAAGCCTGTAATATCCATTCCTGTAATTAACAAATGAATATCGTGTGTTCCTTCATACGTAATTACACTCTCTAAGTTCATCATATGACGCATAACAGAATACTCTCCTGTAATACCCATGCCCCCAAGCATTTGTCTGGCATCACGGGCAATTTGAGTGGCAATTTCACAGCTGTTTCTTTTGGCCATACTTACTTGACTAGGTGTTGCTCTTCCCTCGTTCATTAAAACACCTAAACGCCAAATCAATAATTGCCCCTTGGTAATTTCAGTTAACATTTCGGCCAACTTTTTTTGTTGCAACTGAAATCCTGCGATAGGCTTACCAAATTGAACACGCTCTTTACTATATCTTAATGCTGTATCATAACAATCCATAGCAGCACCTAAAGCGCCCCAAGCAATGCCATATCTAGCTTTGCTTAAACAACTTAAAGGACCTTTTAAACCTGTTATGTTTGGTAAAATATTTTCCTTAGGTACTTTAACATTGTCAAAAACCAATTCCCCTGTAGCACTCGCTCTTAAACTCCATTTATTATGTGTGGTTGGCGTAGTAAATCCTTCCATCCCTCTTTCTACAATAACACCCACTATTTTTCCTTCCTCATTCTTAGCCCAAACCACTGCCACTTGAGCAAAAGGTGCATTACTAATCCACATTTTAGCGCCATTCAAAATAACATGATCACCAGCATCCTTAATATTCGTTAACATGCCGGCAGGATCTGATCCGTGATTAGGCTCGGTTAAACCAAAACAACCTAACCATTCACCACTAGCGAGTTTTGGTAAATATTTTTTCTTTTGTGCTTCGCTACCATATGCATGAATAGGAAACATTACTAAAGAACCTTGCACACTTGCTGTACTGCGAACACCACTATCTCCTCTTTCCAATTCTTGCATCATGATACCATAACTGATATAATCCAAACCACCACCCCCATATTCAACTGGAACAGTTGGGCCAAAACATCCAAGGTCTCCTAATTGCTTAACTATGTGCTGAGGAAATTCAGCTTTTTGAGCATAGTCCTCTATGATAGGAGAAATTTCTTTTTTAACATAATCGCGCACTGCTGTTCTCACCATTAAATGCTCCTCATTAAGCAATTCGTCTAATTGATAATAATCAGGTGACTCAAACAAATCCATTCTTACTGCCATAACTTAAAATTTTATGTAAACAATCCTACCCAAAGATAACTATAAGTACCTAAAAAAAGTATATTTACCCATACAATACAAGTAATGAGAAAAGTAATAACCCATTTAAGCTTTTACGTCCTGTTGGCAATTTTAGCTGGCATTTTTCTTGGGATATATGCACCTACAAAAGCCATTCAATTGGAACCTATTGCAAAATGGTTTATCAATACTATCAAAGCATTTACATTTCCCATTATTTTTTTAACTGTGAGTTTGGGTATCGCGAGTATGGGGGATTTAAAAAAAGTAGGCCGTATTGGGGTGAGATCTCTTTTGTATTTTGAAATTGTAAGTACGCTTTCCTTGGCCATAGGCGTGATTGTAGCATTATGGATACAGCCAGGTAATATAAATAAGAACGGTTTGCAAATTCAGGATCCATCAAAATACACGAAATCCACCGAATTTAATTTGCTTTCAATTATTGCTCAAAATACCAATTTACAAATATTACTTATTGCCATAGTGGTTGGGTTTGCATTAAATTATTTCCCCAAAAGAGAAGTATACGTGCATCGTTTAGGGCGTATTACACATTATGTTTTTACAGGCTTAAAATATGTAATGTATTTAGCTCCTTTTGCCGCATTTGGCGGAATGGCATTTGCCATTGGCAAGTATGGCTTAAAAACAATCATTCCCTTAGGTAAATTAATGGGCACCATGTATGTAACTATGGCACTATTTATTTTTGTCATTCTGGGACTTATATTAAAGTATTACCAACTTTCCATTTTTAAATTGCTAGCTCATATAAAAGAGGAATTATTAATTGTATTTGGAACTTCTTCATCGGAGCCAGCCATGCCCTCCCTTATGAATAAATTAGAAAAGATGGGCTGCTCAAAATCGGTGGTTGGATTGGTGGTACCTACTGGCTATTCATTTAATTTGGATGGCACTTCTATTTATCTATCCATGGCCGTAATATTTATCGCGCAATTATACAATGTGCAATTAAATGCTGGTGAATTGGTTACTATGATTTTAATTCTCATGTTAACTTCAAAAGGCGCCGCGGGGGTAACGGGCAGTGGGTTTATTGTATTGGCTTCAACACTTGCTTCTATGCAAAAAATTCCTATTGAGGGACTTGCATTTTTATTAGGGATAGATAAATTTATGAGTGAAGCAAGAGCTATAACAAATATTATTGGAAATAGTGTTGCCACAGTTGTAATTGCAAAAATGGAAGGTGAAACCATACATCATTTGCAAGACAGATAAATTAAAAAGGATACCGCTGTAATAAAATGGTATTAAGTAACAACTGATTACAATAAACCTTTCATTTCATTTGCATAATCGCTTGCAGCCTTCGCCGCTTTTTCAGCAAAGTCGTTTCCGCTACTTGCAAAAATTATTGCTCTACTTGCATTAACCAATAAGCCCACTTCCTTGTTTTTACCATACTTGGTAACATCGGTTAAGCTTCCGCCCTGTGCCCCCACTCCTGGTACTAATAAAAAGTGATTAGGAATTATTTTTCTAATGCCTACAAAGTCCTCAGCCTTGGTAGCGCCAACAACAAACATTAATTGGTCCTCTGTTCCCCAACTTGAAACCTGTTCTAAAACCGATTCATATAAAAATTGGCCACTAGCCATTTTTTGTTGTTCAAAATTTTTGCTGCCTTCGTTAGAAGTTAATCCTAATACAATGGTGCATTTGTTTTTATACGCTAAAAAAGGATCAATACTATCTTTTCCCATATAAGGTGCTACTGTAATGGCATCAAAAGGCAAAACTTCAAAGAATGTTTTTGCATATTGCGCCGAAGTATTTCCAATATCACCGCGCTTTGCATCGGCTATGGTAAAATGGGTATTTGGTATATGAGCAAGGGTTGCTTCCATAGCCTCCCATCCGGCTAATCCCTGAGATTCATAAAAAGCAGTATTCAATTTATAACTAACACAAAAAGGAGCAGTCGCATCAATAATGGCTTTATTAAAAGCAATTACCCCTTCTTTGGTCTTTGGTAAATGAGCAGGCAACTTTTCAATATCAGTATCTAAGCCTACGCATAAGTAAGACTGCTTAGCAGTAATTTGTTCAACCAATTTTTGCTTTGTCATATGCGTAGTTAATTTCTTTTTATTACAAATTGCTTTTATTTACAATGCTTATTTAGACCCATACACAAATACTTTATAGCCCCAAGCTGGTAAGGATACGCTATGAATATCTTTAAATGCTTGTTTGGTAAAAATTTCAAAATAGCTTTTGCCTGAAGGAAGGGCTGCATCTAATTTAACTTCATTGGCATTACCCGATAAATTTAAAACTACCACTACCAAAGCGTCGCCATTTTTTCTTGCATATGCCATTACTTGTGAAGGTGCATTTACTTTAATTCTTTCAAATACCGCATCATTTTTGAAAGCAGCATGAGTGCTTCTTAAATTTAATAAGGTTTTGTAAAAAGGAGCGCGCTCATATTTATTAAAACCCATTGAATCTTTTTCAAAGAAAGAAACGGCTCTTAAAACAGGTTCTTCCTGCCCACTGTAAATAAGTGGTATCGTTCTATTATAGGTTTGTGTAAACACCGCAAAAGGAGCATGTTTTTCCCCTGGCATAGTAGCATAATCGGCCTTGTTCCAAGAGTTTTCATCGTGGTTGCTGGTAAAATATAATCTCAAAGCACCTTTCATGAAATCATGATCAATTTTATTTAAAACGGTATCCAAATCCAGCACATTTTTCTTACCAGCGGCAATATCGTTCATCATATGAAATTCGGTCCAAGTATATGTAGCATTAAATCCAGTTTCATGCAACTTAGCATCATCCGCTTCGGCTAAGAAAAACATTTCTCTTTCTTTATTTAATGCAGGAATACATTTATTCCAAAAGCTATAAGGTACGCCCCAAGCAACGTCCACTCGGAAACCGTCAATGGCAGTATTTTTAACCCAATATTTCATAGCGTTAATCATACTATCTTGCATCACTAAATTATTAAAATTTAATTCACGTGTGTCCGACCAATCGGCAGTGTAAATAGCTTTTCCTGTGCTGTCTCTTTCATAAAAATCGGGATGTGATTTTAACCAATAATGATCGGCACCACTATGATTAGGCACCCAATCAATTAATACTTTCATTCCTAATTTATGCGCCGAGTTAACTATTTTATTAAAATCATCTAAGGTTCCAAATTCAGGATTCATTTCCGTATAGTGCGCTACAGAATAATAAGAACCCAAAGTACCTTTTCGACCTTCCACCGAAATAGGTTGCAATGGCATAAACCATAATGTTTTCACGCCCATTTGTTGTAAACGAGGTAAGTGTTTTGCAAAAGCATTTAAAGTGCCCTCTTTGGTATATTGACGAATATTCACTTCATAAATATTACCCTGTTCCATAAAAGCTGGATGCTTTTGTTGAGCACTACCCATAAACACAATAAAAAGGGATACCGCTAAAAATATTTTTTTCATTATACAATCTTTGATAGCGCAAATTTAAGATTAAAAATTGGCTTAACTTTGGGTATGCTAAAAAAACTAATCCCCTATTTATTAATTGGACTCATTGCAGCAAGTTGTGGTAACCAAGATCCTAGCCAACAGGCCGACAACGCCATTGATGGAGGACGTAATTTTATTGAAAATTACATGAAGGGGGATATGAAACAAGCCAAACTATTCGTAGTTGAAAGTCCAGAAAACAAAGCTCATTTTGAGCAATTAATTAACGAATATTTTGGATTGGACAAAGAAGGTAGAATGCAGTTAAGACTCGCATCGCTTCAAATAAACGAGATCAAATCCATTGACGATAAAACAACTGTAATATATTATCAAAACTCGTTTGACAAAAAACCTCGTTGGTTAAAGGTTATTTCCACAAACCAAGGATGGAAAGTTGACCTAAAATACAGTTACGGGCCTAAAATATAGTAGCCGCGTAAATTATAGGTTAAAAACATAAAAATTGTATATTTGCACTGTCTAAAAACAAAATTTAAAAATCGACGAAACAATGGAAGCACAAAAGAACACAACTAAATACTGGATTTACTGTTTTATATGGTTAGCTATAATGGTAGCTTTAATGTTTGTGTACAGAGAATTTTTCTGGTTAGCACTTCCTGGAACTGCAACATATTTTGCTAAAGCAATGGATATATTTTAGTACTTACACTACTATTAAAAAGGGAGCCTCCAAAAGAAGCTCCCTTTTTTTATACTTAAAATTGTTTACTCATATTATATCATAGAAAGTAGGACCTATTTTAAAATAGTTAACGCAGCTGCCACATAGCTAAAATTTTCAGGTTGTGCATGATGTATGGGTTTGGTTACTTTGGACTCTCCTAGTCGCACAACCACCGCATTTTTATCTTTAATAATGTAAACGTATTGGCCGAATAAACCATTTTGAGCAACCACTTTATGTCCTTGCTCATTAAAAATCCAATATTGATAACCATAAAAATCTACGGGCTTCCCATCCTCAGTAGGATCCTTTAAATAAGTAGCAGGGCTTGTAGCTTCTTGAATATATTTTTGAGATACTATTTGCTTATCACCCCATTTGCCATCTTGTAAAACCAATTGACCAAATCTTGCATAATCTCTGGCAACGCCGTTAAAACAACAAAAGGCTTTTTCATGCTTTTTATCTCCATCGGTTAACCACTTTGCTTCAGCCTCGGCACCCATTGGTATAGTGAATTTTTCAGAAACGGTTTTAGCAATAGATTGACCAAACACTTTTTCAACTATCAACCCTAACACTTGGGTATCAGCGCTACGATATTCCCAATTCACACCAGCCGGTTCTTTTGGCATTAACTTACTAATTAAAAACGCTTCATCATCTCCATAATAAGCAGAGGCATTTAAACTAAAATAGCTACCATCCGACTCTTTATAATTGGAGCCAGAACTCATGGTTAGTAAATCCTTTATGCGTAATTTTTCCCAACCATCATTTTTAAATCTTGGAATATAATCCCCTACTAAATCATCTACCGATTTAATTTTTCCTTCATCAATAGCAATTCCAATTAATAATGAAATAATACTTTTAGCAGCCGAAAAAGAACCACTCAAAGTTGTGGGCGTATACCCATCAAAATATTTTTCATACAATAATTTGCCGTCCTGGAAAACCAAAAAAGCATGCGTATCATTGGAATCAATAATGGCCAACAATGAATCCGGGATAGGCTTTTTATTATAATTTGAATCCAATGGCCAATATTGAGGCTGAGGCGCTTTTTCTACAATATTAAATGGATGTGTTTTATAATCATGTATGGTATGCTTACCCCACTTTGCAAAATTGCGTAAATGAGAAAAGTTAGGGGTAAATGACAAACCAACACCAATTAAAATAATTGCTAAAAGGCCAATGAATAATTTTTTAAGCATATGAAGCTTGTTTAGTTTAAATTACATCCTCTTTGAACCATAATATCAAAAAGGATGTTATGCTTTTAAAAAGCAAATACTAAATTAACAATTTTAATTAATATATAAGCATGAGCAACCATTACTTTGATGAGATTATTGAAAAAAGAAGATCCAACAGAAAATTTGATGAAAATGTAGAAGTTCCAAACGAAGTGATTCAAAAAAGTTTAGAGCGTGCAATATTATCACCCAATAGCAGTAACATGCAATTGTGGGAGTTTTATTGGATTCAGGACCCTGAAGAAAGAGCAAAATATACCGCTTTATGTTTAGGACAGTCTGCTGCCAAAACAGCAAAGCAATTGGTTGTGTTTGTTACAAGAGGGGACTTATGGAAACAAAGAGCAAAATGGAACTATGATAAAGTAAGAGAAGGCATACTGGGAGAACCTAATAAATTGCAAAAAAGAGGCCTGGATTATTACACTAAACTCATGCCACTTGCCTACCGTTCCGATATTTTTGGTTTTTGGGCATTTGTAAGAAGATGTATTAGTTTTTTTGGAGGACTTAGCAAACCCTTTTATCGCATGGGTGGCAAAGCCGATCAAAGAGTAACGGTACACAAATCCTGTGCATTAGCAGCGCAAACTTTTATGTTATCAATTGCTGCTGAAGGTTTTGAATCTTGTCCAATGGAAGGGTTTGATGCAAAGCGTGTTAAACAAGCGTTGAATTTACCAAGAGGTGCAGAAATAAATATGATTATAGCAGTTGGGAAAGCAACTACCGAAGGAATTTGGGGTCCAAGAAACAGAGTCCCTTTTGAAGAAGTTGTATTTGTAAAATAGTTCCCGCCATTATTGGTAACCATTTATAAAAGATAAAGCCTCGAATATCGAGGCTTTATCTTTTATCCTACACTGCAAAATAATTACAAATTAATTGCTGGTGTTAAAACAATGTTTCTAAATTCAATAGGACCATGATCGCCCTGCATCATAATAGGACCAGGCTCCCCTTCCTTGCTATCTAAAGCACCACCTGTAACTCCAGGAATTTCTTGCTTATAAATGATTGTAGTTCCATTAGCAACCACAGTAACCATACGACCTACTAATTCAATATCATAGCTTTGCCATTCGCCTGGATCTTTAGCCATATTTAACCAAGGATCAATAAATCCATAAATACCACCAAGGTATAAGCTAAATGGCTCTAATCCTTTATTGTCCTCAATTTGCACTTCATAACGGCCTCTCAAATACACACCACTATTACTACCCTTTGGATATTTAAACTCAATATGTAATTTAAAGTCGTTAAATGTTTTTTCGGTTCTAATATTCGCACCTGATTTAGAACTTTTTAAAACACCATTTTCTACAACCCATTGGTTGGGTCTGTCAATGGCTTGCCATCCTGTTAGATCCTTACCATTAAATAAGGTAATAGGTTCACCCCATTTAGGCTCGGTGCCTCTCCATAATTTTGGTGCACGCTCACCTACAAATGAATATACTTTATCATTGGTGTTGGTAATGGTACCTGATAATTTACCATCGGCTAAAACGCCATTAAAAATTAATTCCTTATCGGTTCTTTCCCATTGTGCTGGAATATGAAAAGAAACTTTTCCATCCTTAAATTCAACTTTTGAAATAGGTCTTGCGCTTCCGCCTTCCCAAACAAAACGGCCATTATACCCATTAATACCGGTATGTCTTACTTCCAACCAAGATGGTGCCATACGACCATCAATGTTCACTGTTAAATCCCAACGACCTTCAATGGGATAAGTTTCATTACCTCCACTTGCCTTTATTAAACTTGTAGGCAAAACAAAAAGGGTAACTAAAAGTAATTTAAATAAATTTTTCATAAAGCAAGCAATCGTTTAATTGAATAAACAATTTACAAAAAAAATAGACTCAGAAAAGAAAAATGTGGGGAATAAATATCTTGTACTTTCTTTCAGCTACATTTAAATTAGTCCTCAGTTACTTGAAAAACTAAAACCTGTCTATGACGATAAATCACTTTTTTGCCATTCTGTTCTGCAGGTGTCCATTTGGGGCCATTTTGTATAACTCTAACGGCTTCATTTGCGGTACCGTATCCGGGATCATTTTCGGCTTTAACATCTGATATACTTCCATCTCTGGCTACAACAAAGGAAACAGTTACTCTATAATTACCTGCAGGTGCGCCATTTTCAACAGGCAAATCCCTGTTCAAATTTCTTGATAAAAATTTAGCCCAAGCATCATTGCCACCAGGGAATGTGGACGGAATTTGTACTGATGTGAAAATTTTATCAGATTCTTCCTCTGTGGTTTTAGATCCAGACACTTTGTATTCATTATTAATATGTTCTCCACTATTCTCAGCTTTAGCAACATACGCAAAAATTATTGGCGAAGTAGAAACCTCATATGGATAACTTAACCAAACTAGCAATGTATTAGGGTTTGTAAAATCAATAACTTGATTAAGTTTAATTTGATCTCTAATTTCCCATAAACGCTTAGCTTCTGCGGGTTTAATTTCAAATTCAACAAAATCACTTGTGTTACTAACAACATCTATAATTTTAATCTTCCATAACCATGCATCCGCATTGTAATCCTTATCAGAAAGTGATAATTTAAAACGATTGGTTTTAGACAAATATGCAGAACTTTCAAATTTCACAATTTGACTTAAAACAGCGCTCATCAATTCATTCTTCTTATTTTTAAAATCAGTAATAGCCTTTGTTTTTCTATCTTCAAATTCATAGGAAGTTTCAAAAGAGCTTTTTACAAATGATGCATTTAGTACTTTGAATTCTTTTTCAAAATCATTTTCCAAACTAACTTGCTGCTCTTTTAAACTTTGATACAATAAAGTTGCAGAGTCAATATTGGTATAAATTTTACCTTTAAATACTTGCTTCCATTCCTTATTAATTACCGTATTTTTTGGCGTACTTGTAGCTGTTGCTTTGGTTGTACTGGAAGTACTAACATTATTGGTAGTCTTTACAACTACTTTTGGAATACGAGACGACGGAGGGGGTGGCGGCGGAGGGGGTGGCACCCTTCTTTGCCCTAATGTCTTTTCACTTATAATAAAAACAAGTATAATAAAAAAGATTCCTCTACAATTCATATTAAAATATATATAATTCAAATTTAATGATTATATAGCAATATTTTAAAATATAAATAAACAATAGCCCAATGAAAATATTTGACTGAGTAGCCTAAAAAACATATCTTTAAATTATATTATATTTTAAATAAAATACTCACTATGAAAAAGAAGATCATTATAGCCATTAGCGGTATTGCCGTATTGGGATTAGGTGCTTTGTTTTATGTTTACATGACATTTTTTAACGGTACCGACTTTTCAAAAAACGTACCAAAAAATGCCATCATGGTCATGAAAGTGGATTTGATGGGTATGGGTAAAAAAATAAACTTAAAAGAAGCGAGCGAATCAAAAGTTTTTAGAAAAGAAGTTTTAGAAAACCTAAAATCTTCTCAAAAAGAAGTGTTAGAGAAAGTAATGGAGAATCCTACAAAGTCGGGTTTACAATTAGCCTCTAAGCCTACTTTATTTTTATATAATCATGCCAAAGATGAAGAAGAAGCTGTAATGGGTTTCATATTTGGGATTTCAGATAAAAAGAATTTCAGTGACTTTATTGAAAAAATGTCAAAAGATATTACAGTAAAAGAACCAGATCAAGATGGTTTTTATTCAGCAAATTTATCAAGCGAGAAGTTTGTACTTTATTTTAATGACAAAGTGGGAGTTATTCTTCTTGATATTGACAACAAAAGCGTTGCTTTAAAAAGAGTAAGAGATGAAATTTTAACTTTAGATAAGAACAATTCTATTTTATCCAATGACGATTACAATGCATTAAATAAACAAACCAACGACATGATGGTTTATTTTAATGGTTCTGAATTAGCAAAAGTTTTAGAAATAAATAAAATAGAAGTAAATGACCAAATGAAGAATACAATGAAATCCATCCCCTATGCGATGACATTGAATTTTAACGAGGATGCAATTTCTATGAAAATGTTTGGATCAAAATCCAAGGACGCCGCTACCGCTATATATAATGAAAGTGGATTTACAGAATCAGAATTAAAGAATATTGATCCCAAAGGTAGCCCACTAGCTTATTTTACAATGAACTTAAACGTAAAAAAAGTATTGAACTTAATTAATGATCAAGCATCTACCAATATGGAAATTGCTAACTTTTTTAATCAGGTCGAAAATTTAGCAATGCAATTAAACATCCCAAAAGAAAATTTATTAAATGTATTTGATGGCAAAATGAGCTTGTCCTTCTCAGGGTTAAAGCCAGCTAATTTTTCAGATTCCTCATTAATTTACCAACCTGCAGTACCTTTTATTAATGGCTGGGCTCATTTAGGTAATAAAGAAGCAGCTACAAAACTTTTAGATTTAATGGTAACTGGCGGAGTACTTGATAATAAAGATGGCATTTATGCTGAAAAAACCTTCCAAAGAACTCCTAGTGTATTTATGGCCATTAAGGGCAATGATTTTTACATATCTACCCAAGAAGAAAATATTCAAAGCAAATTAAAGGGCGGTGACTGGAATGCTTTAAAAGAAGATTATGGCAAAAAAGATGTTTTAGCAAAATCAGCTACAGTGTATGCCGATTTACGTTATTCAAGCTATGAGTCATTGTTAAAATCAAATTTGAATCAAAATGAATTAGAAGCAATGAATAAATTTAAAAACATATTGTCTTCTTTTAAAAGTGTTAGCATAACAGGTAATAGTAATGAAGCTGAAATGATTATTCAGTTTAGCGAGAAAAAAACAAATAGTTTACAAAGAATCATAGAGTTATTGCAAGAAGCGTATCGTTTAACAAGTTAATCATTGAGAACAATCGCTTGAAAATAGCATTTAACAATATTACCCCCCTATCTTTTGAGTACAATCAAAAGGAAGACTCCATTTGGGGATTCAATAATACACTTGAATCCCCAGGAGTTTATAAAGTAATTGCTTCAAGTGGGTCTGGCAAATCTACACTCATATCAATTCTTTCGGGCCTGAGATCGGATTATGCTGGAGATATAAAATATGATAACCAAAGCATACTAAATTTTAACGCAAAAGACTGGAGTGCATTAAGGAGTGAAAAAATTAGTTTAGTTTACCAGGATTTAAGATTATTCCCAGGACTTACGGTTCGTGAAAATATATTATTGTCACAAGATATTACAGGTGCCAATATTGCAACAGCAATGACTGAATTGGAAGCATTTGCATCAATAATGAATATTAGCAATCAATTGGATAAATTGGTAAAACATTTATCTTTTGGGCAAATGCAACGCGTTGCAATAATTCGTGCAATGATGCGCAATTATGAATGGTTAATATTGGATGAACCTTTTAGCCATTTAGATCAAACCAATGCAAATATTGCTTGGGAACTTATAACACAAGAAGCTAAGAAAAGAAATGCAGGCATCATAATTGCATGCCTAGATCCTTATGAATTCATTAAGGCCGATAAAATATTTCATTTATAAAAAATACAAGTGCGCAGTAACAAGCAAATACAAAAAATTCTTTCCTCCAACCACAAACCCTTCCAAATTGGATTGGCGATTGTGGGTTGTTTGATAGGCTTTTTTTTGATATTGGTTTCCGTTCAAAGCATTTTGAATTTTAAATACTTATTCTCTGATGCAAAACAAGGCATTGGTTCACAGTATATGGTAATTAATAAAAAAGTGAACTTGTTTAGCACTTTGAATTTTTCCAAAACTACTTTTACCAAAAAGGAAATTGATGAAATCTCTACTCACCCATCCATACAAAAGTTTTCGGCCTTTGTAGGCAATAAATTTGAGGCAGAAGCCTATTTAGAGATGAATGAGGGGCCAAGACAAGCCCGTTTAAGAACAGAATTATTCTTAGAAAGTGTAGACGATGAATTTATTGATATTGAACTGGATAAATGGAAATGGGATTCTACTACGAATGAGATCCCAGTTATTTTACCTACTGACTTTATTAACTTGTATAACTTCACTTATGCTCCTTCCCGCGGATTACCCCAAATATCTAAAAATACAGTAAAGCTTTTTGGATTCTCCATCACTATAAGAGGAAACAACAACGAAAAAACATATAAAGGTAATATCATTGGATTTAGTGATCGTATTTCTTCCATGTTGGTTCCTAAAAGCTTTTTAGATTTTGCCAATAATAAATATGGCCTTCCTGGCATAGGTTCTGAACAGTCAACTTATCGAATCATTACGGCAGTAAAACCAAATGAGTTAAGTAATTTCCAAGCTTTTTTAATGGAAAATAATTATGAAACCAACCAGGAATTATTAAAAAATGGGAAGTTCGTTGGGCTCATGTATTTGTTTATTTCTGTCATATTTATCATAGGCTTAATAATAACAATAAATGCCTTTACAGGTTTTATCTTGTATTTCCATTTACTAATTTATCGTTCTAGAAACGAATTAGACTCTTTATTGCGTTTGGGTTTTTCACATTACAAACTCGTGCGTAATTACTTATTCCGTATTACACTTATTATTATTCCTTTGGTGATTATAGCTTTGGCTGGTTTAATCCTATCCCAACAATACTTAGCCCAACTATTGTTTAAATACAATTTTGAAATCCCAGCGAGCATACATTTATACTCAGTGCTAGCCATGGTAAGCGTAACCGCTATTTTGGTATTCGTATTCTTTATTCAAATACGAAACGAGATATTTAAGATTGGATTGCCTACGAAAAGTAGAGACTGATAATAAAAAAATCCCGCACTTGGCGGGATTTTAATTTTCTAGGAAACCGTGGAGTCGTTAGGAGCACGTTGCTTCGGCACCATAATTTCCCCTAAAAGTCAATTATATCAATATTCTCGGCTTTAATTCAA